>CAMLSD010000003.1 GCA_946482595.1 uncultured Comamonadaceae bacterium | reverse complement strand
TGGTCAGGCTCTGCAGCACCTTGCCCGGCATCGAGCCGATGTAGGTGCGGCGGTGCCCGCGGATCTCGGCCTCGTCGCGCACACCGCCCAGGGCCATGCGCACGAACTTGCGCCCGGTGGCGCGTGCCACCGACTGGCCGAGCGAGGTCTTGCCCACCCCGGGCGGGCCGACCAGGCACAGGATCGGGGCCTTGACCTTGTCGACGCGTTGCTGCACCGCGAGGTACTCGAGGATGCGTTCCTTGACCTTGTCCAGGCCGTAGTGGTCTTCGTTGAGAACCTCCTCGGCATGCACCAGGTCGTGCTTGATCTTGGTCTTCTTGCTCCAGGGCAGGTTGACCAGCGTGTCGATGTAGTTGCGCACCACAGTGGCTTCAGCCGACATCGGCGACATCAGCTTGAGCTTCTTCAGCTCGTTCTCGGCCTTCTTGCGGGCGTCCTTGCTCATGCGGGCCGCAAGGATCTTCTTTTCCAGGTCCTCGAGGTCGGCGCCTTCTTCGCCTTCGCCCAGTTCCTTCTGGATCGCCTTGACCTGTTCGTTCAGGTAGTACTCGCGCTGGGACTTTTCCATCTGGCGCTTGACGCGGCCACGGATGCGCTTCTCGACCTGAAGGATGTCGACCTCATGCTCGAGCTGCTCGAGCAGTCGCTCCAGGCGCTTGGCCACGGCGAACAGGTCGAGCACCGACTGCTTGTTCTCAAGCTTGAGCGGCAGGTGCGCGGCAATGGTGTCGGCCAGGCGGCCGGCATCGTCGATCCCGGCGATGGACGTCAGGATCTCGGGCGGGATCTTCTTGTTCAGCTTGACGTACTGGTCGAACTGCTGCGTCACCGCACGGCGCAGGGCCTCGATCTCGGGTGAAGCGTCGGTTTCGGGCGGCACCGGCGTGACCTCGGCCACGAAGTGCTCGCCGTTGTCGTCGATGCGCACGGTCCGCGCGCGCTGCAGGCCTTCGACCAGCACCTTGACGGTGCCATCGGGCAGCTTGAGCATCTGCAGGATGCTCGACACGCAGCCGACCTCGAACATGTCGTCGGCCTTGGGCTCGTCCTTGCCGGCGGCACGTTGTGCCACGAGCATGATCTGACGGCCGGCTTCCATCGCGGATTCCAGCGCCTTGATGGACTTGGGACGCCCCACGAACAGCGGGATCACCATGTGGGGGAAGACCACCACGTCGCGCAAGGGCAACAGTGGCAGCTCGATGGGATCAGGGGGCAAAACAGGATGTCCGGACATCGCAACCTCTCTTTCTCAAGCCGCATGTTGGGCTCGAGGCATCAATTACAAGACTCGCGCAGGCAGCATCACACCATCGCTGCCGCACCCCCCAGAGTCGGGAGATCGGCCCCGGGTCCACCTTCGACCCGGGTGGCCAGGTGCCTGGCACCTGGACTGCTCGACCCCTCAAGCGCTTGCCTTGGCCTGCTCACGATACACGAGCAGGGGCTTGGTGCCGTCCTCGATGGTGTGTTCGTCCACGACCACCTTGGCGACACCGTCAAGGGCAGGCAGATCGAACATCGTGTCGATCAGCGCCTGCTCCATGATGGATCGCAAGCCACGGGCGCCGGTCTTGCGCGCCAGAGCCTTGCGGGAAATCGAACCCAGGGCCGACGTGCGGATCTCGAGTTCCACACCGTCCATCGAGAACAGCTTCTGGTACTGCTTGACCAGCGCGTTCTTGGGCTCGGTGAGGATCTGGATCATCGCGTCCTCGGTCAGTTCACCCAGTGTGGCGACCACCGGAAGACGACCGACCAGTTCGGGAATCAGGCCGAACTTGATCAGGTCCTCGGGCTCGACCTCGCGGAACACTTCGCTCACCGCACGTTCGGTCTTGGCCTTCACCGCTGCGCCAAAACCGATGCCGGATTTCTCGGAGCGGTTCTGGATGACCTTTTCCAGGCCGTCGAAGGCGCCGCCGCAGATGAACAGGATGTTGGTCGTGTCGATCTGCAGGAAGTCCTGGTTGGGGTGCTTGCGCCCGCCCTGGGGCGGGACTGACGCCATCGTGCCTTCGATCAGCTTGAGCAGGGCCTGCTGCACGCCTTCACCCGAGACGTCGCGTGTGATGGACGGGTTGTCGGCCTTGCGAGAGATCTTGTCGATCTCGTCGATGTAGACGATGCCACGCTGCGCCTTCTCGACGTCGTAGTTGCAGTTCTGCAGCAGCTTCTGGATGATGTTCTCGACGTCCTCGCCCACATAGCCGGCTTCGGTCAGGGTGGTGGCGTCGGCGATCACGAACGGCACGTTGAGCAGGCGCGCCAGCGTCTGCGCCAGCAGCGTCTTGCCCGAGCCGGTCGGCCCGATCAGCAGGATGTTGCTCTTGGCGAGCTCGACTTCATCTTTCTTGCCGGCATGCGCCGTCATGTGGCGCAGGCGCTTGTAATGGTTGTAGACGGCCACGGACAGGATGCGCTTGGCCACATCCTGGCCGATCACGTACTGGTCCAGGCTGCCCTTGATCTCGGACGGCACAGGCAGATCACCGCGCTGGGCCTTCGGGTCGGCGCTTTCGGCCGGCACTTCATCACGGATGATGTCGTTGCACAGGTCGATGCACTCGTCGCAGATGAACACCGACGGACCCGCGATCAGTTTCTTCACCTCATGCTGGCTTTTGCCGCAGAAGGAGCAATACAGGACTTTCTCGCTGGAGGAGCCTTTTTTCTCGGGCATGGCGTCGGACTCGGCTGGGTACTTGGGAAGCTGAAGGACTGCGAAAAGGGTCGCCTTTTCACGGCCCAGGAGCTTCCTTGGATGATAAGTCAAATGAAAACGGGGCCCTGCACGTAAAAAAGGCCCCGTTGGTCGTCCTGTTTTAGGGGTGGGCGGGTGCTCCCGCCCTCGCGCGACAGCGATGTCAGGCGCGCTTGTCGAGCACCTGATCGATCAGCCCGTAGTCCTTCGCCTCGGCCGCCGTCATGAAGTAGTCGCGCTCGGTATCGGCCTGGATCTTCTCCAGGGGCTGGCCGGTACGCTCCGACAGGATGCGGTTGAGCTGCTCGCGCGTGCGCAGGATCTCGCGTGCGTGGATTTCGATGTCGGTGGCCTGGCCCTGGGCACCGCCCAGCGGCTGGTGGATCATCACCCGCGAGTTCGGCAGCGAGAACCGCTTGCCCTTGGCCCCCGCCGCCAGCAGGAAGGCGCCCATGCTTGCCGCCATGCCCATGCACAGGGTGGACACGTCGGGCTTGATGAACTGCATCGTGTCGAAGATCGACATGCCGGCGCTCACGCTGCCCCCAGGCGAGTTGATGTAGAGCGAGATGTCCTTGTCGGGGTTCTCGCTCTCCAGGAAAAGCAGCTGGGCCACGACCAGGTTGGCCGTCTGGTCATTGACCGGGCCGACCAGAAACACCACCCGCTCACGCAGCAGGCGGCTGTAGATGTCGTAGGCGCGCTCGCCGCGGCCGGACTGTTCGATGACGATGGGCACCATGCCCAGGTTCTGTGTATCCAATGCGCTCATGGCAGTGATCCTCTTGTTGCCCTTGTTGGTTCCGCAGCTCTGATCTGAGGCCAGATTATGTCGCCACAAGAGGCGTGCACTCCCGCACAGGGGGCAATGCACGCTCCTCAAGCAAAAAGGGCGCCCATCAGGGCGCCCTCGCTGGATCGAGCCGGGCTCAGGCCTGCATCAGCTCGTCGAACGGCAGGGCCTTGTCGGTGACCTTGGCACGCGCGAGCACGAAGTCGGTGACGTTGTTCTCCAGCACCACCGCCTCGACCTCGGCCAGACGCTGCTGGTCGCCGAAGTACCAGCGCACCACCTCTTCCGGACGCTCGTAGCTCTGGGCCATTTCGTCGACGTGGGCCTTGATCTGCTCGGGCTTGGCGCGCAGTTCGTTGGCCTTGACCAGCTCGGCCACCACGAGGCCCAGACGCACGCGGCGCTCGGCCTGGGCCTGGAACATCTCGCCGGGGATCGGGGCCTTGTCGGCGTCCTTGATGCCACGGGCCTTCAGGTCGGCGCGTGCGGACTCGACCATGCGCTCCACTTCGTTGGCCACGAGTGCCTTGGGCACGTCGAGTTCGGCCACGCCCAGCAGGGCGTCCATCACGGCCGACTTGTTGCGCGCCAGCACGCGGAACTTCACTTCACGCTCGAGATTCTTCTTGATGTCGGCGCGCAGCGCTTCGACGGTGCCGTCGGCGATGCCGAGCGACTTGGCGAACTCGGCGTCCACCTCCGGCAGGTTCTGCATCTCGATCTTGGTCAGCGTGACCAGGAAGTCGGCTTCCTTGCCGGCCACGTCCTTGCCGTGGTAGTCGTCAGGGAACTTCAGCGGGAAGGTCTTGGACTCGCCGGACTTCATGCCGCGCACGGCCTTCTCGAAAGCCTCGAGCATGCGGCCTTCGCCCAGGATGAACTGGAAGCCTTCGGCCTTGCCGCCTTCGAAGGGCACGCCGTCGATCTTGCCTTCGAAGTCGATCGTCACGCGGTCGCCGTCGGCGGCAGCCTCTGCGGCCGGGCGCTGCCCGAAGGTGCGGCGCTGCTTGCGCAGGATCTCGACCGTCTTGTCGATGGCCTCGTCGGTCACTTCCGCCGACACGCGCTCGACTTCGGCCGTGCCCAGATCACCGATCTTCACTTCGGGATAGACCTCGAAGGTGGCGTCGAAAGCGAGCTGGCCCTCGGGGGCGCCGTCCTTTTCGGTGATGCGGGGCGCACCGGCCACACGCAGTTCAGCCTCGGTGGCCGCCTTGGCAAAGGCCTCACCCACCTTGTCGTTCATGACCTCGTACTGGACCGAGTAGCCATAACGCTGGGCGACGATGCTCATCGGCACCTTGCCGGGGCGGAAGCCGTCGGCCTTGACCGTCCGGGACAAACGCTTCAGGCGGGACTCCACCTCGTTGTTGATGATGTCCGCCGACAGGGTCAGCGTGATCTTGCGTTCCAGTTTGTCGAGCGTTTCAACAGTCACGGCCATGGTGATCTCTCTCGTTTGAATGTGGTGCGCGGGGGGGGACTCGAACCCCCACACCATCGCTGGCGTCAGGACCTAAACCTGGTGCGTCTACCAATTTCGCCACCCGCGCAAATCAAAGAGGGAGCTGACAGCTCCCTCTTGGGTATTTCAGCGAACCGAATATTTTAACCTGCCGGCGAGCCTGCTTCCTCGCCGGGGCGCTTCACACGGAACCAGGCTGCATACATTGCCGGCAGCGCCAGCAGCGTCAGGGCGGTTGCCACCACCAGCCCCCCCATGATGGCCACAGCCATCGGGCCCCAGAAGACGCTGCGCGACAGCGGGATCATCGCCAGCACTGCAGCAGCCGCGGTCAGCAGGATCGGGCGGAAGCGCCTCACCGAGGCCTCGACCACCGCATCCCAGGTCGGCACGCCAAGCTGCCGGTCCTGCTCGATCTGGTCGATCAGGATGACGGAGTTGCGCATGATCATGCCCATCAGCGCGATGAAGCCCAGCAACGCCACAAAACCGAAGGGGCGATCGAGCAGCAGCAGCGCGCCCGCCACACCGGCGATGCCCATCGGCGCCGTCAGGAACACCAGCACGGCGCGGCTGAAGCTCTGCAGTTGCAGCATCAGCAGCGTGAAGGTGATGAACAGCATCAGCGGCACGCCGGCCGCGATGGAGCCAGTGCCCTTGCTGCTTTCCTCGACCGAGCCGGCCACCTCGATGCGATAGCCCGGCGGCAGCTTGGCGCGCAGTTCGGCGAACTGAGGGTCGAGCTGATGGCTGACCGTGGCCGCCTGGATGCCGTCGACCACATCACCCTGCACCGTCACGGCATAGTCGCGCCCCTCGCGCCACAACACGCCCGGCTCCCAGACAAAGCGGTGCTGGGCCACCTGGCTGAGCGGAATCGATCGCCCGCTGGCCGTCGGCACGTAGGCGCTGGCCAGGTCGGTGATCGCATCGCGTTCCTCCAGCGGCTGCCTGAGCACGATGTCGATGAGCTTGTCGCCGTCACGGTACTGGCCGATGGTGGAGCCGCTGTTGATGGTGCGCGCAGCCTGCGCAATGGCCTGGCTGCTGACGCCCAGCGCGCGCGCCTTGGCCTGGTCGACCTCCAGACGCAGCACCTTGACCGACTCGTTCCAGTTGTCGTTGACACCGCGCATGTTCGGGTTCTGCCGCATCAGTGCCTTGACCTCGTCGGCCACGCCGCGGATCACCTGCGGTTCGGGGCCGACCACCCGGAACTGCACCGGATAAGGCACCGGCGGGCCATTGGGCAGCAGCTTGGCGCGACCGCGGACCTCCGGGAACTCTTCAGCCAGGATCACGGGCAGGCGCTTGCGGATCGCTTCGCGGGCAGCCAGGTCCTGCGGCATCACGATGAGCTGGCTGACGTTCGACTGAGGGAAGATCTGGTCGAGCACCAGCGCAAAGCGCGGCACGCCGCTGCCGACCCAGGTGGTCACGTGGGCCACGCCGGGCTCGCGCATCACGCGTGCCTCGACGCGACGCGTCACGTCCTCGTTCGCCGCGTAGGAGGTGCCCTCCGGGTACCACAGGTCCACCAGCACCTCCAGACGGTTCGAGTCCGGGAAGAACTGCTGCTGGACGCGCCCCATGCCCACCAGCCCGAGCACCAGGGTGGCGATCGTGAGGCCGATGGTGATCCAGCGGTGCGTGACGCACCAGTTCACCAGCGCCCTGAAGCGCACGTAGAAGGGAGTGTCGAACAGCTCGTGCGCGGCACCGTCGGCTGCGGGCGGCTTGGCCTTGAGCAGCAGCGTCCCCAGGTAGGGCACGAAGTAGACCGACACCACCCAGGAAATCAGCAGAGCAGCCGCCGTCACGGCAAAGATGGCGAAGGTGTATTCGCCCACCGCCGATTCGGCCATGCCGATGGGCAGGAAGCCCACGGCGGTGATCAGCGTGCCGGTGAGCATGGGCATCGCGGTGATCTCGTAGGCGGCCGTGGCGGCACGCAGCTTGTCGTAGCCCTCTTCCAGCTTTCGCACCATCATCTCGACCGCGATGATCGCGTCGTCCACCAGCAGCCCCAGCGCGATGATCAGCGAGCCCAGCGAGATCTTGTGCAGGCCGACGCCCCAGTAGAGCATCGTCACGAAGGTGATCGCCAGCACCAGCGGAATCGTGATGGCCACCACCATGCCGGGGCGAACATCCAGGCGCAGCGGCCGGAAGTGCAGGCCCAGGCTGATGAAGCTCACCGCCAGCACGATCACGATGGCCTCGATCAGCACCTTCACGAATTCGTTGACCGAGCGGGACACCACGGTGGCCTGGTCCTGGAACTGCGCCATCTCGATGCCCACCGGCAGCTCGTTGCGGATGCGCGCGGTGGCGGTCTCCAGCGACTTGCCCAGGCGGATGATGTCGCCGCCCTTGGCCATCGAGATGCCCAGGGCAATCACCTCGCGCCCCTGGTGCCGCACCTTCACCTGGGGCGGATCGACGTAGCCGCGGCGGACCTCGGCAATGTCACCGAGCCGGAAGGTGTTGCCGGCAGCGCGGATCGCAAAGGCTTTCAGGTCGTCGACCGAGTTGAACTGGCCGCCGACGCGGACCTGCACGTTGTCCGTGGGCGCGTTGATGACACCGGCGGACTCGATCGCGTTCTGCTGGCCGAGCTGGCCGAGCACCTGGTTGAAGTCCAGCCCGAGCTGCGCGAGGCGCTTCTGCGAGATCTCGATGAAGATCTTCTCGTCCTGCGCGCCGAACACCTCGACCTTGGCCACATCCGGCACCTTGAGCAGTTGCTGGCGCACCTGATCAGCCTGGTCCTTCAGCTCCTGATAGGTGAAGCCGTCAGCCGACAGCGCATAGATGGCGCCGTAGACGTCACCGAACTCGTCGTTGAAGAACGGGCCCACCACGCCTTGCGGCAAGGTGCCGCGCATGTCGTTGATCTTCTTGCGCGTGGTGTACCAGATCTGCGGCAGTTCCTTGGGCGGGGAGTCATCGCGCACCTGGAAGATGATCAGCGTCTCGCCGGGCTTGGAATAGCTGCGGATCTTGTCGGCGTACGGCACCTCCTGCAGCGTCTTCTCGATCTTGTCGGTGACCTGATCGGAGATCTGCTGGGCTGTCGCACCCGGCCAGTAGGCCCGCACCACCATGGCACGGAAGGCGAACGGCGGATCTTCGTCCTGGCCCAACTGAAAGTACGCGGCAAAGCCGAGCACCATGAACACGACCATCAGGTAGCGCGTCAGGGCCGGATGCTCCAGCGCCCAGCGGGAGATGTTGAAGCGTGACGGGGCCGGGGCCGGGATGTGCGTGCTGCTCACAGGTGACCTCGCTCGTTCACTTGGCCGCGTTGCCTGAACCGGTCAGCGCCACCTCACTGGCCGCCGCGGCGGCCGTCGGCGTGCTGCCAGCGCCCGCCGGCTCGGCATACAGCTTCACTTTCTGCCCCGGGCTGAGCACATGCACACCGGCCGTCACCACACGCTGGCCCGCCGCCAGCCCGCCGCCGATCACGGCCAGGTTGCCGTCGGCACCGGCCACCTTCACCGGCGTCGTCGCAACCGTCATCGTCTTGGGGTCGACGACCCAGACCACGGTGTCGCCCTGCTGCTCCCTCAGGGCCGACAGCGGCAACTTGGTCACACCCGCCACGGCCGGCAACTCCAGCACGACGGTGGCCGTCTGGCCGAGCTTCAGCGGCGCCTGGCCGACGTCGGCCTTGATCAGGTAGGTGCGTGTCACGGGATCAGCCGCCGCCGCCACTTCACGGATGCGGGCGGTCACGGGCTGATGCCCGTTGCCCCACAGCTGCACCTGAAGCTCCAGCCCCTGGTCGGCCAGGGCCTTCAAGCCGGCGACCTGGTCTTCGGGCACCGCAAACACCACGTCACGCGGCCCGTCATGCGCCAGCCGCACCACCGGCGAGCCGGCGCCCAGCACCATGCCCGGTTCGGCCTCGACCGCGGTGATCACGCCGGCCACGTCGGTCGTGAGGGTCGAATAGTTGGCCTGGTTGCCCTGCACACTCGCCTGCGCGCGCGCCTGGATCAACTGGGCCTGCGCGGCCTTCAGCGCCGTGTCGCGCCGCTCCAGCTCGGCCGAGCTGATGAAGCCCTGATCACGCAGCTCCTTGAAGCGCTTGAAGTCGGCCTGGGTCTGATCGAAGTTGGCCTGAGCCGCCGACAGGCTGGCACGGGCGGCCTCCTGACCCAGCCGAAGATCCTGCGGATCCAGCTGCGCCAGCACCTGCCCAGCCTTGACACTGTCCCCGAGGTCCACATGCCGCCGCACCATCTTGCCTGCCACGCGGAACCCCAGCCGCGACTCGGTGCGCGCCCGCACCTCGGCGGCGTACTCCAGACGCGTGCTCGCCGCCTGGTCGGTCACGACCACGGTACGCACGGCGCGTACCGGCTCCTCCACAGGCTGCGGCTTCGAACACCCGGCAAGCGCCAGGGTGGCGGCCAGGCAGGCAAGGACAATGGCAGGCGCTTTGCGCATGGGAATCTCCGGAGGGCACCAGGGCGAGACAGGCGGGGTCGGCCGGCGAGCAGGACGCTCACCCGAAAATACTGACTGACTGGTCAGTAATGTATTTCTGATGCTGATCCATGTCAAACCTCGGAGCGCACACACCCGGCCCGCCCGCATGCGCCTCTTGCGCTGCAGCACGGTCTTGCGGGGCATCGGACAACTCCTGCGGCCTGGCCGCGCGTTCCGTGGACAATCGCGCCCGTGAGCGTCGACCACTACGAGAACTTCCCCGTTGCTTCCCTGCTGTGCCCGGCCGCGCTGCGCCCCGCCGTGCGCGCCATCTACTGGTTCGCCCGCACGGCTGACGACCTCGCCGACGAAGGCAGGCAACCGCCGATACAGCGCCTGGCCGATCTGGC
Organism: uncultured Comamonadaceae bacterium; assembly: GCA_946482595.1. The sequence goes on along the minus strand of CAMLSD010000003.1, from coordinate 76,929 downwards.
CGAGTACCGCCGTGACCTGCAGGCCGTTGCACACGGCCTGCCACACGGCCCGCGCTGGGCCGGGGTGTTCGACGCACTGGCACCAGTCATGCAGTCCCATGCGCTGCCGATTGCGCTGCTGCAAGACCTGCTGAGCGCCTTCGAGCAGGACGTCACCCGCTCACGCTATGTGGATCGCGCAGACCTGCTCGACTACTGCCGGCGCTCCGCCAACCCGGTGGGCCGGCTGTTGCTGCACCTCTATCGCGTCGACGACCCTGCTGCCCTGGCGCAGTCGGACGCGATCTGCACCGCGCTGCAATTGATCAACTTCTGGCAGGACCTGAGCATCGACACCGCACGCGGGCGCCTGTACGTCCCGCTCGAGGACTGCCACCGCCACCAGGTGCCGGCAGCGGCCCTGCTGGCCCGGCAGGAAACGCCAGCCACCCAGGCGCTGCTCGAGGACCTCGTCGGCTGGACCCGCACCCTGATGCGGGACGGTTCACCACTGGTGCATCGCCTGAAAGGCCGCCTCGGCTGGGAGCTGCGGCTGGTGGTGCAAGGCGGCAGCCGGATCCTTGAGAAAATCGAGCGCATGCAATACGCCACCCTGCACGCCCGACCGGTGCTGCGTGCCGCCGACACCCCCATCCTGCTGTGGCGCGCACTGCGCATGTGATGGCATCCTGCACGCCCTGCCCCATTCCGATCCGATGACGCCCGAACAATACGTACAGAACAAGGCCGCCGCCAGCGGGTCGAGCTTCTACTACGCCTTTCTCTTCCTGCCACCGCCGCGCCGTGCGGCCATCACCGCCTTCTACGCGTTCTGCCGCGAGGTGGACGACGTCGTCGATGAGGTGAAGGACCCCTCGGTGGCCCACACCAAGCTCGCATGGTGGCGCCGCGAGGTGCAGCAGACCTTCGCGGGGCAACCCACACACCCGGCCATGGTCGCGCTCACGCCGCATGTGAAGACCTACGACATCCGGGCCGAGCACCTGCAGGCGGTGATCGAAGGCTGCGAGATGGACCTCGATCAGAACCGCTACCTCGACTACGCAGCCCTGCAGCGCTACTGCCACCTGGTGGCCGGTGTGGTCGGCGAGGTGGCCTCCGGCATCTTCGGCCGCACCGAGCCGCAGACGGTCCGCTATGCGCACAAACTCGGGCTGGCCTTCCAGCTCACCAACATCATCCGCGACGTGGGCGACGACGCACGTCGCGGACGCATCTACCTGCCAATCAATGAACTGCAGCAGTTCGACGTCAAGGCCCATGAAATCCTGAACCGCGTCTACAGCGACCGGTTCACCGCGCTGATGAGGTTCCAGGCCGAGCGTGCCCATGCGATGTACGACGAGGCGCTGGCCTTGCTGCCGTCGGCCGACCGACGGGCCCAGAAGCCCGGCCTGATGATGGCCAACATCTATCGCACGCTGTTGCGCGAGGTCGAATCGACCGGCTTCCAGGTGCTGCACCAGCGCATCAGCCTCACGCCGGTGCGAAAACTCTGGATCGCCTGGCGCACCCACTGGCGGGGCGCATGACGTCGGGCAACGCTCGCCAGGATGTGGCCGGACCGGCCGGCAGCCCGCGGCTTGCCGTGATCGGCGGCGGCTGGGCAGGCTGTGCTGCGGCCATCGCCGGGGTGGATGCCGGGCTGGACGTGAGCCTGTTCGAGATGTCCGCCCAGCTGGGCGGCCGGGCACGTCGTGTCGAGGCCGACGGGCGCGCGCTCGACAACGGACAGCACATCCTGATCGGCGCCTACACCGACACCCTGCGCCTGATGAAGCAGGTGGGTGTACGCACCACGTTGAGCCTGCTGCGCGGGCCCTTGAGGCTGGTCTATGCCGACGGCACCGGCCTGCACCTCGAGCCCGGCCACCCGGCGCTGGCACTGCTCAAGGGCATCCTGCGCTACCCCGGCTGGACCTGGCCCGAACGGCTGAGCCTCGTGCGTGCCGCCACGGGCTGGGCCCTGCGCGGGTACCGCTGTGCGCCGCATCTCACCGTGGCCGAACTGTGCGCCCCGCTGGCCCCGCGCGTGCGCGCCGAACTGATCGAGCCGCTGTGCGTGGCCGCACTCAACACGCCGGCGCACCAGGCCAGCGCCAGCGTGTTCCTGAGGGTGCTGAAGGACGCCCTGCTGTCCGGCCCCGGGTCGTCCGACCTGCTGCTGCCGCGGGCGGACCTGAGCGCGCTGTTCCCCGACCCGGCCCGGACCTGGCTGATCGAGGCGGGTGCCACGGTCCATTGCGCCCACCGTGTGCAGCGGATCGCCCTCGACGAGCAGGGGCCTGTCGGGACGCGCTGGCTCGTCGATGACCAGCCCTTCGACGCCGTGGTGCTGGCCTGCTCACCGACTGAAGCCGCTCGTCTGGCCGACAGCGTGGCACCGGACTGGTCGGCCACCGCACGTGCGCTGCCTTTCGAGCCGATCGTGACCGTTTATGCGCAGGCAGCCGGCGCCGAACTGCCGGTCCCGATGATGCCGATGCGCGCCAGCGAACGGGACCCGGCACAGTTCGTGTTCGACCACGGCCACCTCAATGGCCGCAGCGGCCTGCTTGCCTTTGTGGTGAGCGGCGCCTCCGACTGGGTAGCGCGCGGCGCGGAGGCCACGCAGGCGGCCGTGCTGCAGCAGGCGCACCGTGAACTGGCGCGCTATCTGCCCACCACGCTGCAGGGCGTGCGTACCATCGTCGAGAAGCGCGCCACCTTCCTCTGCACGCCCGGGTTGCAGCGGCCGGGGTCGAGGCTCCGGCACGGTCTGCACGCCGCGGGGGATTTCATCGCCGGACCGTATCCGGCCACGCTGGAGGGGGCGGTGCGCTCCGGCCTCGCGGCTGTCACGCAGGTGATGCAGGATCTGGCCCGTCGCCCGCGATGATTGCATCATGGCGAAGCATATTTCGCCATGCAAAACCAGCGGGTTCTGAGAGAGAATGCTTCAGATGAAAAAGACCGAGGGAAGCTCACCCAACATCCAGGTGCTCGAACGGGTCTTCGCACTGTTCGACGTGCTCGCAGCGCACCAGGACCCGGTCTCGCTGAAGGACATCAGCGAGCAGACCGGCCTGCACCCGTCCACCGCCCACCGCATCCTGAATGACCTGACCATCGGCCGGTTCGTCGATCGGCCGGAAGCGGGCAACTACCGCCTGGGCATGCGCCTGCTCGAACTGGGCAACCTGGTCAAGGCGCGGCTGGACGTGCGCGATGCCGCGCTCGGCCCGATGCGCGAACTGCACAAGCTCACGCATCAGCCAGTGAACCTGTCAGTGCGCCAGGGAGACGAGATCGTCTACATCGAGCGCACCTACAGCGAACGCTCAGGCATGCAGGTGGTCCGCGCGGTGGGCGGACGCGCGCCGTTGCACCTGACCTCGGTGGGCAAACTGTTTCTTGCCTACGACGACCCGCAGCGCGTGCGTGCTTACGCCACGCGCACCGGCCTGTCAGGGCACACCCGCAACAGCATCACCGATCTGGGCACGCTCGAGCGTGAACTCGCCCGGGTCAAGCTGCACGGCACCGCCCGCGACAACGAGGAGCTGGAGCTGGGTGTGCGCTGCATGGCCGCCGGCATCCATGACGACCAGGGCAAACTGGTGGCCGGGCTGTCGATCTCGGCACCGGCCGATCGGCTGGAGGAAGGCTGGCTCGACCGACTCAAGGCCACGGCCGCACAGATCTCCCAGGCACTGGGCCATCGCGGCTGATCGCCGCGCCCTGTGTCAGGGTCGGATCAGGAGGTCACGCGGGGAAACACCGGCGCAGCCGTGTCGGAGGTCGTGCTGTCGATCAGCCACTTGCGCACGCGCTCGGCATCACCGAGGCGGGAGTACTTTCCGGCCGAATCGAGGAACACCATGATCAGCTTGCGGCCTGCCAGTTGCGCCTGCATCACGAGGCAGCGGCCGGCCTCGGAGATGTAGCCTGTCTTTTGCAGGCCGATCTCCCAGGTGGGGTTGAACACCAGCCCGTTGGTGTTGCGGTACTGCAGGTTGCGATTGCCCACCGCCACTCGGTACTCGGGCGAGGTCGACAGATCACGGATCAGTTGGTGCTCATAGGCCGCCTTGACCAGGATGGCCAGATCACGGGCGCTCGACTGATTGCGGCTGGACAAGCCCGTGGGCTCGACGAAGCGGCTGTCGCTCATGCCGATCTCGTTCGCCTTGCGGTTCATCGCAGCCACGAAGGCCGTCAGGCCGCCCGGGTAGTGGCGACCCAGTGCATTGGCAGCGCGATTCTCCGAAGACATCAGCGCCAGATGCATCATCTCGCCGCGGGTCAGGCTGGTACCGATGGCCAGGCGCGAATGGCTGCCCTTTTCGGTGTCGATGTCGGCGTCGGTGATGGTGAGCACGTCGTCCAGCGACTGCTGCGCCTCGGTCACCACCAGTGCGGTCATCAGCTTGGTCAGCGAGGCGATGGGCAACACGGCCTGTGAGTTCTTGCTCAGCAGGACCTCGTTGGTTTCCTGGTCGAGCACCAGCGCCACGCTGGACTTCAGATCAAGCGGATCGGCCGTTTCGTGCAGCCCGTAGGCCTGGCCGAACGACGGCCGCGCTTCGATGCGGGGGGTGGAGACAACCGCCTTGCGCACCACGCTGGTCTTGCCGTGGGGGCGCGCACCGAGCGTGCCGGACACCCGGCGCGAGCTGGTCGCCTGGGCCTTGCTGCCCGAGCGGGAAGACGACACCCGCTGCGGAGCGGCTTTCTTGGCGGCCACTTTGCGCGCCGACGGTGCGACCGGACGCTTGGACTGGCTGGCCGAATTCGCTTTCTTGCTGGCCGCCGCCACCTCAGGCACGGCCACCAGCATCACGCAGGCCGCAGCCACCGATGCGAGCCAGCGCCCTGCCAGAAACTTTGTCCAATGTGACATCGCGACTACACCCCTACAACCCTGTCACCCGAGTGTAGGGGATCAGAAAAACACACGCAAGATCAAAAACTTACGCAGCCTTCCTAAAGTCGTACCTGATCCGTGAGATCGTGCCGGTTTCAGCCCTGGGCGGCCACCCGGTCTGCCTTGCTGTGAAGCTTGTTCAAGGCAGCCATGTAGGCCTTGGCGGAAGCAACCACGATGTCGGGATCGGCCCCCACACCATTCACCACCCGCCCGCCATGTTGCAGGCGCACGGTCACTTCACCTTGGGATTCTGTGCTTCCCGACGTGATGGCATTGACCGAATAGAGCAGCATTTCGGCGCCACTTTGCACCTTGGACTCGATGGCCTTCAGGCTCGCATCGACCGGCCCGTTGCCGTCGCTTTCGGCGTGGAACTCCTGCTCGCCCGCGGCAAAGGCCACACTGGCGTGCGGGCGCTCGCCCATCTCGGAGCGTTGCGACAGCGCCAGCAGCCGGTAGTGTTCATGCTCGCTGGTCACGCTTTCGTCGCTGACCAGCGCGATGATGTCCTCGTCGAAGATCTCGCTCTTGCGGTCGGCGAGGTCCTTGAAGCGCGCAAACGCCGCGTTGACCTCGGCTTCCGACTCCATCTCGATGCCCAGATCCTGAAGCCGCTGCTTGAACGCGTTGCGGCCCGACAGCTTGCCCAGCACGATCTTGTTGGCCGACCAGCCCACGTCCTCGGCGCGCATGATCTCGTAGGTGTCGCGCGCCTTCAGCACGCCGTCCTGGTGGATGCCCGAGGCATGCGCAAAGGCATTGGCGCCCACCACCGCCTTGTTCGGCTGCACCACAAAGCCGGTGGTCTGCGACACCAGGCGCGAGGCCGGGACGATCTGTGTCGCGTCGACGCCAAGTTCGAGGCCGAAGTAGTCGCGGCGGGTGCGCACCGCCATCACCACTTCTTCGAGCGAGCAGTTGCCGGCCCGCTCGCCCAGGCCATTGATCGTGCACTCGATCTGGCGCGCGCCGCCCAGCTTCACGCCCGCGAGCGAATTGGCCACGGCCATGCCCAGGTCGTTGTGGCAGTGCACCGACCAGATCGCCTTGTCGGAGTTGGGAATGCGCTCGCGCAGCGTCTTGATGAAGTTGCCGTAGAGCTCGGGGACGGCATAGCCCACGGTGTCCGGAATGTTGATGGTCGTCGCGCCCTCGGCGATCACCGCTTCGAGCACGCGGCACAGGAAGTCGAGTTCCGAGCGGTAGCCGTCTTCGGGGGAGAACTCCACGTCGCCGGTCAGGTTGCGCGCGAAGCGCACGGCCTGGCGGGCCTGCTCGTGGACCTGGTCGGGTGTCATGCGCAGCTTCTTCTCCATGTGGAGCGGGCTGGTCGCGATGAAGGTATGAATGCGCGCCGACCGGGCACCCTGCAGGGCTTCGGCCGCACGGCTGATGTCGCGGTCATTGGCACGCGCCAGCGAGCAGACGGTCGACTCCTTGATCACGTCGGCGATGGCCTTCACCGCCTCGAAGTCCCCGTTGGACGATGCGGCAAACCCGGCCTCGATCACGTCCACGCGCAGGCGCTCGAGCTGCCTGGCGATGCGCAGCTTCTCGTCGCGGGTCATGGATGCACCAGGGGACTGCTCGCCGTCGCGCAAGGTGGTGTCAAAAATGATCAGCTTGTCAGCCATGATGAACTCCAGAGGCTCGCCGTGGGGCGCATGAAACAGGAACGGCCCGCTTGCTCAACGCTGGCGGGCCGAAGATGTTGGGGATCGGATGGACGTCGGTCAGCCTGCAGCGCGAGAGCGCAATCCGCATGGGGCGGCCATGCGTCTGCTTTCGGGGCCATTCGACATGATCAGGCCAATATAGCACGCTGTCAGCGGTGCAATCCCTGCTCGTCCGGCTCGTCGGTGGAGGTGGCGATCACGCTCACCGGCTTGCCCTTGGCCTTCTTCCAGACGTAGACCGCAAAGCCCGACAGGCCGTACACCACGAACAGCGAGAACAGCACGGCCGGCGGATGGTAGGCCACCAGCGCAAACCCGAGCGCGATGGCCACGATCACGATGAAGGGCACGGTGCGCTTGAAGCTCACGTCCTTGAAGCTGTAGAACGGCAGGTTCGTGACCATGGTCAGGCCGGCATACAGCGTGAACGCGAAGGCCACCCAGGTCAGCCAGTCGATGCGCGAGGCGCCGCGATAGCCCAGGTCGTCCATCACCCAGACGAAACCGACCACCAGCGCCGCCGCCGCCGGGCTGGGCAGCCCCTGGAAGAAGCGCTTGTCGACCACGGCGATGTTGGTGTTGAAGCGCGCCAGGCGCAGCGCCGCACCGGCGCAGTACACGAAGGCGGCGATCCAGCCCAGCTTGCCCAGGCCCTGCAGCGCCCACACATACATGATGAGTGCCGGGGCGGCACCGAACGAGACCATGTCGGACAGGCTGTCCATCTGCTCGCCGAAGGTGCTCTGGGTGTTGGTCATGCGGGCGACGCGCCCGTCCAGGCTGTCCAGCACCATCGCGCAGAAGATGCCGATCGCCGCCTGCTCGAAGCGGCCGTTCATCGCCATCACCACGGCGTAGAAGCCGCCGAACAGCGCGGCCAGCGTGAACAGGTTGGGCAGGATGTAGATGCCCTTGCGGCGCGGACGCGCTGCAATTTCGGGTGCGACACCGCCGATGGGGTCCTGCGGGTCGGTCATGCCGTGTAAGGGGAATGAATCATGGGCGGGAGGATACAACAGCCGCATCTGCGGCCCCACACAGGACAAGGGCCGCCCGAGGTCTCTCGGGCGGCCCTTGCGTGCGCAGTCAGGCGATCGGCGATCGCTTGCCGATCAGACCGGGATCAGTTCTTGGACTGGTCAACCAGGCGGTTCTTCTTGATCCAGGGCATCATGGCGCGCAGCTGCTCGCCCACGACCTCGATCTGGTGCTCGGACGTCAGGCGACGACGCGACAGCAGGGTCGGTGCACCGGCCTTGTTCTCGAGGATGAAGCTCTTGGCGTATTCACCGGTCTGGATGTCCTTGAGGCACTGGCGCATCGCGTTCTTCGTGTCCTCGGTCACCACGCGCGGGCCGGTGACGTATTCACCGTACTCGGCGTTGTTGGAGATCGAGTAGTTCATGTTCGCGATACCGCCTTCGTAGATCAGGTCCACGATGAGCTTGAGCTCGTGCAGGCACTCGAAATAGGCCATCTCGGGGGCGTAGCCTGCCTCGACCAGCGTCTCGAAACCGGCCTTGATCAGCTCGACGGTGCCGCCGCACAGCACGGCCTGCTCGCCGAACAGGTCGGTCTCGGTTTCTTCACGGAAGTTGGTCTCGATGATGCCGGCCTTGCCGCCACCGTTGGCCACCGCATAGCTCAGCGCCAGGTCACGCGCCTTGCCGCTCTTGTCGGCGTGCACGGCCACCAGGTGGGGAACGCCGCCGCCCTGGGTGTAGGTGGAACGCACGGTGTGGCCGGGCGCCTTGGGGGCGACCATCCAGACGTCCAGGTCGGCACGGGGCACGACCTGGCCATAGTGCACGTTGAAGCCGTGTGCGAAGGCCAGCGAGGCGCCCTGCTTGATGTTGGGCTCGACTTCGTTGGCATACACGGAGGCGATCTGCTCGTCAGGCAGCAGGATCATCACGACGTCGGCGGCCTTCACGGCTTCGGCGATCTCGGCGACCTTCAGGCCGGCCTTTTCGGCCTTGGCCCAGGACGCACCGCCCTTGCGCAGACCCACCGTGACCTTGACTCCGCTGTCGTTCAGGTTCTGGGCATGTGCATGGCCTTGTGAGCCGTAGCCGATGATGGTGACGTTCTTGCCCTTGATCAGGCTCAGGTCGGCGTCCTTGTCGTAGTAGACCTTCATGGTTCTCTCCAGTAAAAATCGGTCGATTCGGGTGCCGGCTCCGGGCCGGCACGTGGGGGATGGTGGTGGGTTGTCAGCGTGTGTGCCGGTAGCGCTGCGCACCCAGTGCACAGGCCGGGATGCAGCGCTCACGCCGGGTGTGGCACATGCTCAGACCCGCAGGATGCGCTCGCCGCGCCCGATGCCGCTGGTGCCGGTGCGTACCGTCTCCAGGATCGCCGTGCGCTCGATGGCCTCGATGAAGGCGTCGAGCTTGCTCGCGTCGCCGGTCAGCTCGATGGTGTAGGTCTTTTCGGTGACGTCGATGATGCGCCCCCGGAAGATGTCGGCCATGCGCTTCATCTCGTCGCGCTCCTTGCCGACCGCTCGCACCTTGATCAGCATGAGCTCGCGCTCGGTGAAGCTGCCCTCGGTGAGGTCGACCACCTTGACCACCTCGATCAGGCGGTTGAGGTGCTTGGTGATCTGCTCGATCACCTCGTCGGAGCCGGTCGTCACGATGGTCATGCGCGACAGCGACGGGTCTTCCGTCGGCGCCACCGTGAGGCTTTCGATGTTGTAGCCGCGGGCCGAGAACAGGCCCACCACGCGGGAAAGTGCGCCGGCTTCGTTTTCCAGCAGCACTGCAATGATGTGTTTCATGTGTCGTCCGTGCGCGCTCTTCAGACCATCGGCGGTAACCGGCAGCCCTTGGCCACGCTGTTCGATCGTTGAATGGGGAGGTTTCCGAGGCGTCAAGCCTGCTTCAGCGGGCGCCTGGTGCCGTGCGGTAACACGACACCCTTGCCCGCCTGCGCGGGATCACAGGTCTTCGGAACCCAGCAGCATCTCCGTGATGCCCTTGCCGGCCTGGACCATCGGCCAGACGTTTTCGGTCGGGTCGGTGCGCACGTCCAGGAACACGGTGCGGTCCTTCAGGCGCACCATCTCGCGCAGCGCCGGTTCGACCTCCGAGGGCTTCTCGATCTTCAGGCCGATGTGCCCGTAGGCCTCGGCCAGCTTCACGAAGTCAGGCAGTGCGTCCATGTAGCTGTGCGAGTAGCGGCCACCGTAGTCGAGCTGCTGCCACTGACGCACCATGCCCAGGTAGCGGTTGTTCAGCGAGATCACCTTCACCGGCGTCTGGTACTGCTGGCAGGTCGAGAGCTCCTGGATGCACATCTGGATCGACCCTTCGCCGGTGATGCAGAACACCTCGGCGTCCGGCTTGGCCAACTTGATGCCCATGGCATACGGCAGGCCCACGCCCATCGTGCCCAGACCGCCGGAGTTGATCCAGCGGCGCGGCTCGTCGAAGCGGTAGAACTGCGCCGCCCACATCTGGTGCTGACCGACGTCGGAGGTGATGTAGGTCTCCTTGTCGCGCGTCAGCTCCCACAGCGTCTCGACCACGTACTGCGGCTTGATGACCTCGTCGGAGTTCTTGTACTTCAGGCACTCGCGCTTGCGCCATTCGTTGATCTGGCCCCACCAGGACGACAGCGCCTGGGCATCGGGGCGAGCCTGGGCTTCCTTGATCTGGGCAATCAGCTCCTGGAGCACGTCCTTCACATCCCCGACGATGGGAATGTCGACCTTGACGCGTTTGGAGATCGACGAGGGATCGATGTCGACGTGGATGATCTTGCGCTCGACCGAGGCGAAGTGCTTCGGGTTGCCGATCACGCGGTCATCGAACCGCGCACCCACCGCCAGCAGGACGTCGCAGTTCTGCATCGTCATGTTGGCTTCATAGGTGCCGTGCATGCCCAGCATGCCCAGGAACTTCGGGTCGCTGGACGGATAGGCGCCCAGGCCCATCAGCGTGTTGGTGCACGGGTAGCCCAGCAGGTCGACCAGTTCACGCAGTTCGGCCGAGGCATTGCCCAGGATGACGCCGCCGCCGGTGTAGATGTAGGGCCGGCGCGCGCTCATCAGCAGTTGCACCGCCTTGCGGATCTGGCCACCGTGGCCCTTGCGCACCGGGTTGTACGAGCGCATTTCCACCGTTTCGGGATACTCGAAGGTGGTGGTCTTCAGCGAAACGTCCTTCGGGATGTCGACCACGACCGGACCCGGACGGCCGGTGCGGGCGATGTGGAAGGCCTTTTTCATCGTCATTGCCAGGTCGCGCACATCCTTGACCAGGAAGTTGTGCTTGACGATCGGGCGGGTGATGCCCACGGTGTCGCACTCCTGGAAGGCATCCAGGCCGATCGCCGGCGTGGGCACCTGACCGGTGACGATCACCATCGGGATGGAATCCATGTAGGCCGTCGCGATGCCGGTGATGGCATTCGTGACCCCGGGGCCGGACGTCACCAGCGCAACGCCGACCTCGCCGGTGGCACGCGCATAACCATCGGCGGCGTGGATCGCGGCCTGTTCGTGGCGAACGAGAACGTGGGCAATGGAGTCCTGCTTGTAGAGCGCGTCATAGATGTACAGCACGGCACCACCGGGGTAGCCCCACATGTACTTGACGCCCTCGGCCTGGAGGCAACGCACCAGGATGTCGGACCCATTGAGCTCTTGGGAAGAATTTTGCGGCTGGGCCTTGCCTTCTGAGGCAGCGGCACGCTTGATTTCCGCGGCAGACATGTCCATTTAGAACCTTTCTGAATTTCTCTAACGAAAAACGATCGGTGCTCCTTTCCGCGCCCTCGTGAGGCGGGTGTGGAGCCTGCGCGGTCATGATCGGGGCGCCCGGGTCGGGCGTCCAAGTCGAGACCTTCTTGTTGTGCAGGGCAGCATTATGGCACTGCTTTGGATCACCCCCTGGCCAAGGCACCACAAAGTGCCGTTCTCACGGGGTGGCAGTGCACTTCCTGTTTGTCTGACAGCGCCTGGAATCGGGGCGATGCGATAATTTTTGGTGCGACGGCGCGGCCTTGACCATGCACCAGAAACAGCGCCCCGAAACCAGCACCTGACCGTTCAGCGCCCCACTGACTGCGCCCTTCCCTTGGCATCCGAACAAGAACTCTCCGACTTTCTGCGATCCGTCGACAAGCGGGCATTCAAGCGCACGGTGTACGCCGTGCGCGATACCGATGCCGCCCTGGACATCGTGCAGGACGCCATGATCCGCCTGGCCGAAAAATACGGCGATCGGCCCGCCGGTGAGTTGCCGCTGCTGTTCCAGCGCATCCTGTCGAACGCCACGACCGACTGGTTCCGCCGGCAGAAAGTGCGCACCGCGGTGATGCACTCGTTTTCCTCGTTCGAGTCCGCTGGCGACGAGGGGGACTATGACCTGCTCGACACACTGGAGGCCTTCGACGCGGGCTCGGCCACGGAAAGTTCGGCCGAAACCGTCTCCCGGGTGCAGATCCTGCAGGCGATCGATGATGAAGTGCAGAAACTGCCGACACGTCAACGCGAGGCGTTTTTGATGCGTTACTGGGAGGAACTGGATGTCGCCGAGACAGCGGTTGCCATGGGGTGCTCTGAAGGGAGCGTCAAGACTCACTGCTCACGGGCTGTCCACAGCCTGGCGCGCGCCCTGAAGGCCAAGGGGATCTCATTGTGAACACCACCCACCGTCAACACCTCACTGCCGATCGCGATGCCCTGGAGGCTCGCTTCGGCCTGCGGGTGGCGTCGCGCCTGTCCGACGCCGAGCTGCCTGCAGACGTCACCGAACGCCTGCGATTCGCACGTGAGCAGGCACTGACACGGCGAAAGCCGGAGCCCCGCCAGGCTGCACCGACGGTGGGCATGTCCCCGTCGGGCGCGGCCGTCCTGGGCGGGCCGCCCCGCGGACGCTCCGACTCCGGCTGGTGGCCACTGGCCTGGGCCGTGCCGGCGATCGTGCTGGGACTGGGGCTGTTTTTCATCCACGAGTGGCACGCCGACCGGCAGGTGCGCCTGACGGCCGAGATCGACTCCGCGTTGCTCGCCGACGACCTGCCGCCCTCGGCCTATGCCGATCCGGGCTTTGCCGAGTTCCTGCGCAGCCCCAAGGAATGATGCAGAGCATGCCCGCCCGTCGCACCGCCCCGTCCGGCCGCCGATCTCGCTTGTACGCGATCGCTGGCGGACTGCTGCTGGCGGTGTGTGGCACGTTCGCCGGCTGGACGCTGCGGCCGGCCTGGGCCCAGACTGCCCAGCCCTCGTCCGTGCCACTGCCGGCACGCCCCCCGGCGGCCACGGTGGTGGCCGAGGGGCCGGCATGGCGCGAACTGACGGCTTCACAGAAGCAGGCGCTGCGCCCGCTCGAACGTGACTGGGCCAGCATCGACGGCGCGCGCAAACGCAAGTGGATCGAGATCGCCTCGCGCTTCCCCACCATGAGCCGCGAAGAACGCGCGCGTCTGCAGGAACGCATGCGCGACTGGGCCCGGCTGTCGCCGCAGGACCGCAACACGGCACGCCTGAACTTCCGGGACGCCAAGGACCTGCCGATCGAAGAGCGCCGTGACCGCTGGGAGGCCTACCAGAACCTGAGCGAAGCCGATCGCCGCCGCCTCGCCGAACAGGCGGCCAAGGCGCGCCGCACCGTCGACCCACGGGCGACCCAGGCCACCCCGGTCAAGCCGGTGCCGGCCAGGCCACCGGTGGCACAGGCCCGCGACGGCCAGAAGTCGAACATCGTCCCCAACCCCTCCTTTGCGGCCCGTCCCAAGGTGGTGGCACCGACGACCCTGCAGGCGCGTCCGGGCGCCACGACCACCCCGATCACGAAACTGCCGACGCCGCCCTGGCATCAGCAGCCGGGGCTGCCCAAGATCGCCACCACGCCCGAGTTCGTCGATACCAATACACTGCTGCCTGTCGTCGGGCCTCAAGGCGCGGGGACAACCCCGCCAGCCAGGAATCAACGCAGCAAATGACGGCATCCGCCTCCGAGACTTCCGCTCCCTCACCCGCCCCCTCCCCGTCCGACCAGCCGCCCAGCCTGCGGCGACGGCTCGCATGCTTTCTGTATGAAGGTGTGCTGCTGTTTGGCGTGGTGATGATCGCCGGCTACCTGTTTTCCAGCCTGACCCAGCAGCGGCATGCACTTCAGGGCCGGCACGGCCTGCAGGCGTTCATGTTCGTGGTGCTGGGCATCTATTTCGCCTGGTTCTGGTCACGCAGCGGCCAGACGCTGGCCATGAAGACCTGGCACCTGCGTATCGTGGACGCCCACGGACGCGCGATCTCGCAGGCGCGTGCCCTGCTTCGCTTCCTCGCATCCTGGATCTGGTTCCTGCCCTCGCTGTCGCTGATCTGGCTGCTGGACCTGCATGGTGGGGGTGTCGTGACCCTGGTCCTGCTGGCCTGGGTGCTGGTGTATGCCGCGTCCTCGCTGCTGCGCCCGGACCGCCAGTTCTGGCATGACGTGCTGTGCGGTACGCGGGTTGTCACCTGGCATCCGCCGGCAAAAAAGCGCTGATTCCTCGCAAGCTTGCCCGCTGTCGTCAAGGCGACGCGCACCGCACGCCAGAATGCCGCCATGAACAACCCCCACAAGGGCCGCACCGGCCTGACGCGCGTCCTCCACGCCACACGGTACTCGATCGACGGATTGCGCTCGGCCTACCGTGACGAAAGCGCCTTCCGGCAGGAATTCTGGCTGGCCGTGGTGCTGGTCCCCGCGGCGTTCTGGGTCGGACGCAGCTGGGTCGAAACCGCACTGCTCGCCGGCTCGGTGGTGCTGGTGCTGATCGTGGAACTGCTGAATTCGGGCATCGAGGCAGCGATCGACCGTGTGTCGTTCGAGCTGCACGAACTGTCCAAGCGGGCCAAGGATCTTGCCAGTGCCGCAGTGATGCTGTCGCTGCTGCTGTGCGCCGGCATCTGGGCGGCCGCCATCTGGCACCACCTGATGGCAGCGTGACCCCCTGCCTGCCCCCCCATCCAACCTCAAGGCAACTCGACACCATGAGCGACTTTCGAATCTGTGTGTACTGCGGCTCGCGCAGCGGTGCCTCGCCCGACTATGCACAGGCTGCCCAGGCCGTGGGCACGGCCATCGGCCAGCGCGGCTGGCAGCTGGTGTATGGCGGCGGCAAGGCCGGGCTGATGGGGGTGGTGGCCGATGCCGTGCTGGCCCACGGCGGACAGGTCACGGGGGTCATCCCCCAGTCGCTGATGGATCGCGAGGTGGGCCACACCGGCCTCACCGAGCTGCACGTGGTGCAGACCATGCACGAGCGCAAACGCCTGATGGCCGAGCGGGCCGATGCCTTTCTCGCCCTGCCGGGTGGCATCGGCACATTCGAGGAATTGTTCGAGGTCTGGACCTGGCGGCAGCTCGGCTACCACGACAAGCCGGTGGGCCTGCTTGACGTGAACCACTACTACGCAGACCTCCTGCGCTTCCTCGATCACACCGAGGCACAGGGTTTTGTCGCGCCGGCCCAGCGCTCGCTGCTGCAGGTGGACAGCGACGTGCCCCGCCTGCTGTCGGCGCTGCACGCGGCCTCACTCACGGCCACGGCGCCGGACGACTACCGGGACATCTGAGCCTTCCACCGGCGCCCATTGAAAAGGGCCCGCAATGGCGGGCCCTTCTTTTCAAGCTGAACCCAGGCCCCTGGGCGGGGCGGGCATCAGCGATCGCAAGCGGCGGTCAGACGGCGGATTCGTCAGTTTCGCCGGTGCGGATGCGCACGACCTGCTCGACGGCGGTGACGAAGATCTTGCCGTCGCCGATCTTGCCGGTCTTGGCTGCCTTCACGACGGCCTCGATGCAGCGGTCGACGTCAGCGTCCTTGACGACCACCTCGACCTTGACCTTGGGCAGGAAGTCGACCACGTACTCGGCACCGCGATACAACTCCGTGTGCCCCTTCTGACGGCCAAACCCCTTGACTTCGGTCACGGTGAGGCCGGTGACACCCACGTCGGCAAGCGCCTCGCGCACTTCTTCAAGCTTGAAGGGTTTGATGATGGCGGTGATTTGTTTCATGCGGGCTCCAGTGACGGGGACAGGGGATTGAGCCGTAGTTTAAGCGCGGAACTTCGATGTGATCGGATATCGCCAGTCACGCCCGAACGCACGATGGGTGATGCGGATCCCCACCGGGGCCTGCCGGCGCTTGTACTCGTTGATCTTGAGCAAGCGCGTGACGCGCTCGACATCCGCCGCCGCAAAGCCCGCCGCAACGATGTCGTCGATGCTCTGATCGTCTTCCATGTAACGCTGCATGATCGCGTCGAGCACTTCGTACGGCGGCAGGCTGTCCTGGTCTTTCTGGTCGGGCCGCAGTTCGGCCGAGGGCGGCCGGGTGATGATGCGCTCGGGGATCACCGGCCCGACCGACCCATCGGCGCGCCGCGTCGGCTGGGCATTGCGCCACGCCGCGAGGCGGTAGACCAGCGTCTTGGCCACGTCCTTGATCACGGCAAAACCGCCGGCCATGTCGCCGTACAGCGTGCAGTAGCCGGTGGCCATCTCGCTCTTGTTGCCCGTGGTGAGCACGATGGCGCCGTGCTTGTTCGACAGCGCCATCAGCAGCGTGCCGCGCACACGTGCCTGGATGTTCTCTTCGGTGGCGTCCTCGGGCAGCCCGGCGAAGTCAGCCGACAGCACACTGCGGAAGGCATCGAACATCGGCCCGATGGGCATTTCGTCGTAGCGTACTCCGAGCCATGCTGCCATTTCGCGGGCGTCGAGCCATGAGATGTCGGCCGTGTAACGTGACGGCATCATCACCGCGCGCACGCGCTCGGCCCCCAGGGCATCCACCGCGATGGCCAGCACCAGGGCCGAGTCGATCCCGCCGGACAGGCCGATGATCGCCCCGGGGAAGCCGTTCTTGCCGATGTAGTCGCGCACACCCAGCACCAGGGCCTGCCAGGCCTGGGCCTCGGGCGCCGGCACCGGTGCCAGTTCACCACGCGCGGATTCGCCGTCGACATCCAGCATCAGCAGATGCTCCTCGAACATCGGCGCGCGTGCGGTGACCTTCCCGGTGATGTCGGTGGCAAACGAGGCCCCGTCGAAGATGACCTCGTCCTGGCCACCCACCAGATGCGCATACACGACCGGCATGCCGGTCTCACGCGCCCTTTCGGCCATGCGCTCTTCGCGTTCGCCGATCTTCTCGAGGTGGAAGGGCGAGGCATTGAGCACCAGCCACACCTGCGCCCCGGCCTGGCGGGCGGACTGCGCCGGCTCGGCGAACCAGGCGTCTTCGCAGATGCCCAGGCCGAAACGCAGCCCGTCGACATCGAACACCACGGGGCCAAGCCCCGCATCGCGCCCGGACGCGAAGTAGCGCCTTTCGTCGAACACCTGGTAGTTGGGCAACTCGCGCTTGGCATAGGTTGCGATCACCTTGCCGCCCACCAGCACCGAGGCCGCATTGAAGCAGGAGGGCACGGCATGCGAGCGGGTCCTGACGTCGGCGGTGGTCTCGGGCTGGTACGGATGCCCGACGACCACATGCAGTTGCGGCAGGTCGGCCAGTTCGGCGGCGCACTGCTGCAGGGCCGCCTGGCACGCGTCGATGAAGGCCGGGCGCAGCAGCAGGTCTTCAGGGGGATAGCCGCACAGCGACAGCTCGGACGTGAGCAGCACGCGGGCGCCGCGGCTGCAGGCCTCGCGCGCTTGTGCGACGATCTTGCGGACGTTGCCGGACAGGTCGCCCACGGTGGGATTGATCTGGGCGACGGCGACTTTCACAGGGTGATGTGCAGGCATATGGTGAACAGGAACGGCTCGAACGATTATGTCACCCGGGTTCATGACGACCTTGCCGACATCGACCCCGCCCAGTGGGATGCGCTCGTGGCGGCCAGCCCGCTGGCCAACCCCTTCATGACACACGCCTGCCTGCTGGCGTTGCACCGCTCCGGCAGTGCCACGCCCGACACGGGCTGGCAGGCGCAGTACCTGAGCCTGTGGCGAGGCGACGAGCTGTGGGCGGCCTGCCCGCTTTACGTCAAGAGCCACTCCTATGGCGAATACGTGTTCGACTGGGCCTGGGCCGACGCGCACGAACGCCATGGCCTGGACTACTACCCCAAGCTGCTGTGTGCCGTGCCGTTCACGCCGGTGCCCGGCCCTCGCCTGCTGGCACGTGATGCGCCTGCGCGCGATGCGCTGCTCCAGGTGCTGGCGGGCTCGGCCCGCGCCAGCGGGCTTTCGTCGGTGCATGTGCTGTTCATGGACGATGCCGACCGGGAAGCTGCGCAGCGCTGCGGCTGGCTGCTGCGCTCCACTGTGCAGTTCCACTGGCACAACCGGGCACCTGAGCCGTATCTCGACTTTCGCGACTTCCTGGCGGCCTTGCAGCGCGACAAGCGCAAGAAGATCCAGCAGGAGCGCCGCCGTGTGGCCGACGCGGGTGTGGTCTTTCGTGTGCTGCAAGGCCCGCAGATCGAACCGGCCGACTGGGATTTCTTTCACCAGTGCTACGTGCGCACCTACCGGCAGCACCATTCGCAGCCCTACCTGACCCGGGCCTACTTCGACGAAGTCTCGCGCACCCTGCCGGCCCACTGGCTGATGTTCATTGCCGAGCTCGAAGGCCAGCGTGTGGCGGCCTCGCTGGTGGCGATCGACCCGGTGCGGCGCACGGCCTTCGGCCGCTACTGGGGCAGCGTGCGGGCCATCGACTGCCTGCACTTCGAGGCGTGCTACTACCAGCCGCTGCAGTGGTGCATCGAGCACGGCTACCTGCGCTTCGAGGGCGGAGCGCAGGGCGAGCACAAGATGTCGCGCGGGCTGATGCCACAGCCGACCTGGTCGGCCCACTGGCTGGCCCACCCGGCGTTCTCCGATGCGGTGGCCCGCTTCCTCGAACGCGAGGGCGCGGGCGTGGCCAGCTATGTGGACGAGCTGTCCGAACGCACGCCGTTCAAGTCAGGCGTCTGAGACACGCTCCGCGTCGTCTGCCTGGGGTACGGCGGTGCGTGGGCCGGCGTCGCGCTCGAACACGGCGATGCTTTCCACGTGGGCCGTGTGCGGGAACATGTTGACGGCCCCGGCCGCCACGCAGCGGTAGCCCGCCTGGTGCACCAGCAGCCCGGCGTCGCGCGCGAGGGTGGCCGGGTTGCACGACACATAGACGATGCGGCTCGGGAACGAAGCCTCCGGCGCCGGCTCGGACTGCTGATTCAGGTCGGCCAGCGCCTTGACCAATGCAAACGCACCCTCCCGAGGCGGGTCGACCAGCCATTTGTCGGCCGCGCCGTATTGGGCCAGTTCCTCAGGTGCGATATCGAACAGGTTGCGCGCCGCAAAGCGGGTGCGATCGGCCAGCCCGTTGCGCTGGGCGTTGTCGCGGGCCCGCTGCACCAGCACCTCGCTGCCTTCCACACCCGTCACCGAGGCGCAGCGCCGCGCCAGCGGCAAGGTGAAGTTGCCGAGTCCGCAGAACCAGTCGATCACGCGTTCCTGCGGGCCCGGGGCCAGCAGACGCACCGCACGGGACACCAGCACCTCGTTGATGTGGTGGTTGACCTGCGTGAAGTCGGTGGGCTTGAACGGCATCACGACATCGAACTCGGGCAGGCCGTAGGCCAGGGGCTCGCCACGATCGTCGAGCCGGTGCACGGTGTCCGGGCCCTTGGGCTGCAGCCACCACTGCACGTCATGCGCGTCGGCGAAGGCGCGCAGCCGGGCTGCGTCGTGGTCACTCAGGGGCTCGAGGTGCCGCAGCACAAGCGCCGTGATCATGCGCCCCGCGTCCTGGCCGACGGCAACCTCGATCTGCGGCAGTCGTTCGCGGGCCTGCATGCCGCCGATCAACTCGCGCAGCGGCACGAGCATGGCGCTGATGTGCGGCGGCAGGATCTCGCACCGTGTCATGTCGGCCACGTAGCTCGACTTGCGCTCATGAAAACCGACCAGCACGGTGCCCTTCTTGGCCACGTAGCGCACCGACAGGCGGGCGCGGTAGCGGTAGCCCCAGGTGGGGCCCTCGATCGGCCGAAGCACACGTTCGGGGCGGACCTTGCCCAGATGCCAGAGGTTGTCCTCGAGCACCCGCTGCTTCACCGCCACCTGGGCCTGCACGTCGAAGTGCTGCATCTTGCACCCGCCGCACACGCCGAAATGCGGGCACTTCGGCCGCACGCGCTGAGAGCTTTCGCGCCTGAGCGCGGTGATGCTCGCCTGCTCCCAGTTGTTCTTGCGCCGGCCCACCCGCACCTGGACTTCTTCGCCAGGCAGGGCGCCCTCGATGAACACGACCTTGCCTTCGCTGTTGTGGGCCACGCCCTGGGCTTCCAGGTCGAGGGATTCGACCTTGAGCCATTCATTTGCTGCTGTCATGGGCAGGATTATCGGTCCCGGACCAGGGCTGCCTGACATGCCCCCGGGCCGCCCCCGCCTGAACGATCACCGTCCGTGCGCCCGGGGTCAGAAGATCGAGTCGCGGTCGACGCCCTGGCGAATCATGCGGCGCTTGAGCTTGAGCAGCGCCTCCTGCTGGATCTGGCGGATGCGCTCACGGGTGAGGCCCAGCCGGTCGGCCAGCACCTCCAGGGTCTCGGGTTCGCGGTCGTGCAGGCCGTAGCGCCCGGTCAGCACCTCGCGCTCGCGGTCGCTGAGTTCGCCCAGCCAGGTGTTGAGCAGGTGCTCGACCTCGTGGTTGAGCGTGAGGCCCATCGGGTCGGTCGCCTGGTCGTCGGCCACCATGTCGATCATCGACTCGCTGTTGTCACGCTCCAGGGGCGCGTCCAGCGAGGTCGGCGACTCGGCGAACTTGAGCAGCTCGGCCACCTCCTGCACCGGACGGCCCAGTGCATGGGCCACATCCTCGACACGCACCGACTTGTCGCCGTCCAGCCGCTGATTCTGTGCCGACTCCAGTTGGCGACGCATCTTGAGCACCTGGTTCAGCTCGCGCACCACATGGACCGGCAGTCGCACGAGCCGGGCCTGGTGCATGATCGCGCGCTCGATGCTCTGGCGGATCCACCAGGACGCGTAGGTCGAGAAGCGAAAGCCACGTTCGGGTTCGAACTTGCCGATCGCATGCATCAGGCCCAGATTGCCTTCCTCGATCAGGTCGGTCAGGGGCAGGCCGCGCCCCAGGTAGTTCTTCGCAATGCTGACGACCAGGCGCAGGTTGTGCTCGATCATCGCCTGTCGCGCCGAGAAATCGCCCTCGCGCGCACGGGTGGCGGTGGCGAACTCCTGCTCGGGCGTCAGCAGCGGCGTGCGGCGGATCTCCCTCAGGTAGGTCTGCAGCGTGTTGCCGACCTCCGACTCGCCCGCATCGAACTCCCGCGGCGCCGCGCCGTTGACCGGCGCCTCGGCTTCATCGGGGAGAGGATCGTTGACGGGCACCACCGCGTCGGAATCGAACACCGGCTCAGCGCCGTGGTCCGACAAGGCATGTCCATTCGGCTCGTCTTGCTTCCTGGACATGCGTGCCTCGTTCGTGCAGCCCGCCCTAGCGGGGGGGCAGGAAGCGAGCCGGGTCGACCGGCTTGCCCTGCTTGCGGATCTCGAAGTGCAGCTTCACACGGTCTGCATCGGTGGAGCCCATCTCGGCGATCTTCTGGCCGCGGCGCACCGGCTGGTCTTCCTTGACCAGCAGCGTCTGGTTGTGGGCATACGCCGTCAGATAGCTGTTGTTGTGCTTGACGATCACGAGGTTGCCATAGCCGCGCAGGCCGGAGCCGGCGTACACGACACGCCCGTCCGCCGCCGCAAACACCGGATCGCCCGCCTTGCCGTTGATGCCCAGGCCCTTGTTGCGCGCATCGTCGAACCCGGCGATCACGCTGCCGTTGGCCGGCCACATCCAGTTGATGTCGTCATCGGGCTCACGGCCCGCCGCCGCAGCGGTAGCCGGGTTGGAGGCTGCCGGCGCGGAGGCTGCGGTGCCAGGCGTCACGACGATCGGCCCTGAGGCCGGTGTGGCAACCGCCACCGGGGGCTTGGCATCGAGCGGGCGCGACTCGACCTTCGATCCGGCAACCGGCCTGGTTGCGACCGTGGTGGCGTCCGTTCCCGGTGGCACGACCCGTAGCACCTGCCCGACCTCCAGCACGTTGGGGTTGTCGATGTTGTTCCAGCGCATGATGTCGCGCCAGTTCTGGCCCGACTCCAGGCCCACCCTGATCAGGGTGTCACCAGGCTTGACGACGTAGTACCCCGGTTTACCCGCATTCTCTGCACCGGGCGGGGGTTTGGCGGCGTCGACAGGGGCCGTGGCCACGCCGGTACCGGCGGCCTTGCGGTCTTCGACCGGCGCGCGATGATTCGACGAGGCGCAGGCCCCGAGCAGCAGGGCAACCGCCACACAAGCCAACGTGCGCAAGCGCGACGGGGCTTCATAGACGCAATCCATGTGATCCTTCAGGGTGCTCATGTCTTGCCGGATTTTAAGGGGACAAAGTGAACCGCTTCGTGTTCGGTACGAATGATCCGGCCGTCGCGGTGTTCGATCAGCACCAGCACCTGGCCGCCACCGGGCCCGACCGTCGGCGCCACGAGGCGCCCACCGGGCGCCAGCTGCTCGATCCAGGCCTGAGGAATGGCCTCGCCGCCAGCCGCGGCGATGATGCCGTCGAACGGTGCGCCCGGCGCATACCCGAGCATGCCATCCCCATGGATCAACCTGACGTTGGCAAGTTTCAGCGGCGCGAGGTGATCGCGCGCCTTGTCGTGCAGCGGGCGCAGGCGTTCGATCGACACCACCTGGCGTGCCAGCAGCGCCAGCACGGCCGCCTGGTAGCCGCAGCCCGTGCCGATCTCCAGCACCCGACCCAGTGGCGCCTCCCCTCGCCCGCCGCGCATCAGCTCGATCATGCGCGCCACGACGGAGGGCTTGGAGATCGTCTGCTGCAGGCCGATCGGCAGGCTGGTGTCTTCATAGGCCTGGTTGGCCAGCGCGGTGTCGACGAAGTGATGCCGCGGCACGCGCGCCATCGCATCCAGCACGGCCTCGTCGCGCACACCCCAGCTGCGCAGCTTGTGCGTCATGCGCAGCCGCACCGGCTCGGAGTCCAGGCCCAGCCCGGAAGGCATGGTCGCGCGCAGGCGATCCTGCGCGGCTTCATGCACCGGGCGCTGAGGACGCAGCACAGCCGGCTGAGGCGCCGGTGCACGCCGGGCAGCCGGTGCCAGCTGATCCAGGCTGATCGGAAAGCCGCGGCCTGCGCGGGGTTTTTCGGGGTTGCGGGTCACGCCCCGGCCCCGTCGGTCACCCAGCGGCGCCATCCGGGCAGGCTGGCATGGTCGGTGAGGTCGAACTGCAGCGGGGTGATGGCGACATGTCCGTTGGCCACCGCATGGAAGTCGGTCCCCTCACCTGCCTCGCGGGCATCGCCGGCCGGGCCGATCCAGTAGATCGGCTCGCCGCGGGGGTTGGCCTGGCGGATCACCCCGGCACTTGCGTGGCGCCGGCCCAGCCGACACAACCTGCGCTCGCCCAGCGACTCGTAGGGGCGGTTCGGGATGTTCACGCTCAGCAGGTAGGGGCTGGGGGATGGCGGGCGGGCGATCACCTGCTGGATGATCTCGCGGGCCACCCGGGCAGCCGCATCGAGGTGGCTCCAGCCTTTGTCGGTGAGCGAAAACGCAATGGCGGGGATGCCGAACAGGTAGCCCTCCATCGCGGCCGCCACGGTGCCGGAGTACAAGGTGTCTTCACCCATGTTGGCACCGTTGTTGATGCCGGACACCACCAGATCGGG
Source organism: uncultured Comamonadaceae bacterium (assembly GCA_946482595.1). The sequence goes on along the minus strand of CAMLSD010000003.1, from coordinate 53,636 downwards.
GCGATGTTCGAGCACGCCGGTCAGCGCCACGTGCACGCAGTCTGAAGGCGTGCCGTTGACGACCCGGTAGCCGCTGGACGCGGTGAAGACGCTCAATGGGCGGCTCAGCGTCAGCGCATTGGATGTGGCGCTGGCATTCTGTTCCGGAGCAAAGACGTCCAGTTCGCCCAGGCCCTGGCAGGCCTCATGGAGTGCCTGCAGGCCAGGCGCCAGATAACCATCGTCGTTGGCAATGAGGATGCGCATACGGAGATTGTATTGAGTCGTCACATGCGCGACTTACCGTGTCGGCGGCCTTGCTTATGATCAAGTCCACAGACAAGAGCAAAGGAGACCACCGTGCATGCCTGGATCTGCGACAACCCCGTCGGCCCCGATGCCCTGACCTGGCGCGAGGTTCCCACCCCCGAGCCCGGCGCGGGCGAGTTGCGTGTGAGCATCCGGGCGGCGAGCCTGAACTTCCCCGACCTGCTCATCGTCCAGAACAAGTACCAGATCAAGCCGCCGCTGCCATTCGTGCCCGGCGCCGAGTTCTCCGGCGTGGTCGAGGCAGTGGGGACCGGGGTGTCGCACCTGAAGCCGGGCGATGCCGTGGCCGCATTTGCCGGCACCGGCGGCTTCGGCACCCACGCCGTCGTGCCGGCCGCGCTGGTGATGCCCCTGCCCAGCGCCTTTTCCTTTCCCGACGCGGCTGCTTTTCTGTGCACCTACGGCACGACCCACCATGCGCTGCTCGACCGGGCGGCGCTCAAGGCGGGCGAAACCGTGCTGGTGCTGGGCGCGGCCGGCGGCGTGGGCACGGCGGCCATCCAGATTGCCAAGGCGGCCGGTGCGCGTGTGATCGCCGCCGCATCGACCGACGACAAGTGCGAACTGTGCCGCTCGCTCGGCGCTGACGCGACGATCAACTACAGCCGCGGCAACCTGCGCGACGACATCAAGGCGCTGACCGACGGCAAGGGGCCCGACGTGGTCTATGACCCGGTGGGCGGCGATCTGGCCGAGCCGGTGCTGCGCTCGATCGCATGGCGCGGGCGCTACCTGGTGGTGGGTTTTGCGCAAGGCGCCATCCCTTCGCTGCCGGCCAACCTGCTCCTGCTCAAGGGCGCCTCGCTGGTGGGCGTGTTCTGGGGCGAGTTCGCCAAGCGCGAGCCGCAGAACAACGCCCGCGCGCTGGCCGAACTGGCGGCCTGGTATGCGCAGGGCCGGATCAAGCCGGTGATCGAGCGCCAATGGCCCATGGCCGAGCTGAAGCAGGCCTTTGCGCAGATGGCCGCCCGCCAGGTCCGGGGCAAGCTGGTGCTCGTCAACGAATGAGGCGCCAGCGCGGCGGTGTGCCACCGGCGGCGCACCGCCACCGCAATGGGGGGTCGGGAGGTGCGCCCCCCTGAGCTACCATTGCGTGTGTTGCAGAAGGGCACACACCTTATGGCCGTCAAAGTGCTGATCGTCGAAGACAACCCGGTCGCGCGCGCATTCCTGTGCCGCGTGGTCCGCGACAGCTTCAGCGATTCCATTTCCATCACCGAAGCGGGCGACCTTGAAACGGCGCGCCGCCACATCGGATTTCGCCCCGGTCAGCCTGTGCAGGCGGGGGCCGACCCGTTCAAGCTCATGCTGCTGGACCTTGAACTGCCCGATGGCAACGGGCTCGAGCTGCTGGGCCAGCTGACCCAGTACCCGGCCACCAAGGTCGTCACCACGCTGTACTCCGACGATGATCATCTGTTTCCGGCGCTGCAATGCGGCGCCGATGGCTATCTGCTGAAGGAAGACCGCTTCGAGGTGCTCGTCGAGGAACTCCAGAAGATCGTCCGTGGGCAGCCCCCCCTGTCGCCGGCCATCGCCCGGCGGCTGCTGACGCACTTCCGGCATGGCGACTACGGCGGCAACCGCTACAGCGACTCCGGCTTCACGCCCGCCGAAACCCCGGCCGCCCCGCCGCCCCCACCTGCCTCGAACCATCGGCCCATCCCGATGGACCCGGCCGACAAGCTCGACTATGAGCGCCTGACCCCACGCGAAAACGAGGTGCTCACCTACCTGAGCAAGGGCTTCACGATCAAGGAAATCGCGAGCCTCATGGGCATCAAGTGGTTCACGGTGAACGACCACATCAAGTCGATCTACAAGAAGCTGAACGTGTCCAGCCGCGCCGAGGCAGCCGTGCTGGCCAGCAAGCAGGGGCTGGTCTGACGCCCGGTGAGCCGAACCGACGGGCACCAGCGCATGCCTTCGCACCCGCCATCCTTCCAGGACTCCTCGCTCCCCGGCCATCAGGCCCCTGGGGGTCAAGATGCCTTGCTGAGCACCGGGCAATGGAATGCCTTCAACCGCACGCTCGGCCAGAAGCCGGCCGCCAACCGCTGGCTGGGCTGGCGCTTGCGTGTGCTGGTCGGCAGCGTGCTGGTGGCCTGCGTGGGGCTGTTCTGGCTGGCGTTCTGGCTGTCGCAGCAGCCCTACCTCGGATCCACGTGGCGCAGCACGCCCACCGGGCAGATCGAACTCAGTCAGACGCACCTGCGTGAGCTGCTGCCCGCCCAGGGCAAGGTGCTGGTGGAGGTGCTGGCCGACGGACAGACCACGCCGGTGCGGGTGGAGCCCCTGCTGCTGGACCGCTCGGCCCGCTGGCTGATCGACGACGTGCAGCGCGAGCGCTACCTGCAGCTCAATGCGCAGGTGGCTGATGCGCTGCACTCGGCCAGGCTGCACCTGCGCTTTGCCGACGGCAGCGAGATCTCGCTGCAACCCCACCACCGCGGCTTCGCCGGGCTGGGGCTGGTGTTCTGGGTGTTGTGCGCGCTGGCGCTGGTGGTGCACGCGGTGTCGATGTCGGTCCTGATGGCGCGACCGGGCTGGCGCAACCTCACCTATGCCGTGATGGCCTGGTGCCAGGCGGGCAACCTCATCTTCATTGCCATCGAATCGACCGCCGACTTCGGCTGGTCGAGCAGCCTGGTGGTCTGGGACCTGCACCTGCGCCAGGCTTTCGACCTGTTCACCGCGGCGGCGATCGTGCAGGCCACGGCGAGCCACCCGCGCCGCGTTCCGCACGACCGACTGATCGGCGCCGCTGGCTGGGCCTTCGCGCTGGTGGTGGCCACGCTGCTGGCCCTGCAGGCGCTGCCGCATGCGTGGTGGGTGACCCAGATCGCCAGCACGCTGCTGGGCGCCTCGGTCATCGTGGTGCTGACCTGGTCGAACCGGCTCCAGCCGCATCCCTTCTCGCTCGTGCTGCGTCGCTTCGGGGCGATCACCGTGGGCACCTGGGTGCTGCTAAGTGCTGCCGTGGCAGCGTCCGACGGGCAGCACGGCATACAGCAGGGCATCTCGACCATCGGGTCGATGATCTGGTACGTGTTTTTTGCATCGCTGCTGCTGCTGATCCCGTTCCTGTCGAAATCACAGCAGATCCTGCGCGAGTTCTCGCTGCTGGCGGCCATCACGACGGTGGCGACCTCGCTCGACCTGCTGTTCGTCTCGGCGTTTTCGCTCGGCCAGATCACCTCGGTGACGCTTGCGCTGTTCGTGTCGCTGGGCTTGTACGTCGGTGCGCGCCAGTGGCTGCTCGATCGCGTGATGGGCACGAGCGTGGTCACCACCGAGCGGATGTTCGAGCACCTCTACAAGATCGCCCGTGAAGTCGAGGCTCGCCCCGAAAAGACGCCGGTGCTGCTGACCCGCCTGCTGCGCGAGCTGTTCGAGCCGCTGGAGATCCTGGTGGTCGACCAGCTCACCGCGCATTCACGCGTGGTGTCCGATGGCTCCACCCTCGTGGTGCCGGTACCCAACATGATCAATCCGAACGCCCACACGCCGTTCATGGGGTCGATCGTGATCCGCTTCGCTCACCGCGGCAGGCGGCTGTTCACCGCCGAGGATGCCCGGCTGACCGACCGCATCTTCGAGCAGTTGCGCCGCGCCGTGGCCTTCGACAAGGCGGTCGAGCAGGGCCGCTCCGAGGAGCGCACGCGCCTGGCCCAGGACCTGCACGATGACATCGGCGCGCGGCTGCTCACGATGATGTACAAGTCGCAGTCGCCGGAGATGGAAGACTACGTGCGTCACACGCTGCAGGACCTGAAGACGCTCACCCGCGGCCTGGCCGCGCAGAACCATCACCTGTCGGACGCCGCCGCCGAATGGAAATCCGACCTGTCGCACCGGTTGAACCTGGCCGAATGCGAACTGGGCTGGACCCTGCATTTCGACCGCAACGTGCAACTGGGCGTCGTCGAATGGTCGGCCCTCACGCGGGTGCTGCGAGAGCTGGCGAACAATGCGATCGCCCATTCACGGGCCACACGCGTGGACGTGTCGCTGACGCTGCAACAAGGGCGGCTCGAGCTGTACGTGCGCGACAACGGGGTCGGCCGCAACCCGCAGGAGTGGTCGCACGGGCTGGGTCTGGGTGGCATCCGCAAGCGGGTCAAGCAGTTGGGCGGCGAGGTCGAGTGGCGTGAACTGCAGCCCCGCGGCATCGAGTGCCGCGTCGTGGTCGCGCGCTTCCAGGCGGCGAGCGCCTGAGCCCGCCTGCAGGCTGCGCTGCCGCCAGGCCGCCGCAATCCGAACGCGGCCCGCGGACGGGCCGGCGCCTCAAGGCTTGGGCAGGAACACCCAGAGTCGACCGTTCTGGCGTGTCCTGGCCGCGATCTCGCCGGCCTGGGTGCCGAACCCCCAGAAGAAGTCTGCCCGCACCGGCCCCTTGATCGCACCGCCCGTGTCGTGACCGAACACCACGCGGCGGTTCACCACACTCGACAGCGGCGACTGGAACTCGACGTACATCGGCGCGGCCAGCGGCACCGCCTTCGGGTCCACGGCGATCGAGCGCATCGGCACCAGGGGCGCGCCCGCCGCACCGCGCGGCCCCAGCGTCACGTCGGGCACGTTTTCCCAGCGGAAGAACACCACCTGCGGATTGCTGTCGAGCATCTGCTTGACCCGCTCGGGCGGTGTGCGGCGTGCCCATTGCCGGATCTGCAGCATGGTCGGAGAACTGAGCTCTCCCGTCTCCTTGAACCAGTTGCTCAGCGGACGGTAGGGGTGGCCGTTGTGGTCGGCAAAGCTCAGGCGGATCGCCTTGCCGTCCGGCAGGGCCACCCGCCCGGAGCCCTGCACTTCGATCAGGATCACGTCCATCGGGTCGTCGACCCAGACGATCTCGCGCCCGCTCATCGAACGCAGGCCCTCGGCTGTGCGCATCTGCCCGCGAGACCAGTACGGCACCACCTGTGAGCCGGCCCGACGGCCGCGGGTGATGCCCTTTTCCTTCTGGCCGCGTGCGTCGAGCGCCACCAGGTCGACAGGCCGCGAATACAGCGGGTGGAAATAGGGGTTGCGCGCCACGCGTGACCCCCGCAGCACGGGCTCGTAGTAGCCAGTGATCGGGCCCTGGGTTTCGCCACCGTCGCCTTCGAGCCGGTAGGGCTGCAATGTCTTCAGCAAGGCGCGCAGGCCAGCCGCGTCGGTGGGTGCCAGCCGCGCCACCTCGTCACACACCGGTTTCCAGCTGGGCGTGCGGTTCAGGTAGGGGCAGCTGAGCCGGAATGCCTTGCCCACGTCGTCCAGCGGATCGACGTCGAAGTCAGGCACGTCGTCCCAGGCGACCGGAACGAGGCGACCGGCTTCGGTGTCGATCACCGGCACGGCCGGTGCAGCGGCCGCGGCGGGTGCCGGCGCCGGTGCAGCGGCCACCCGGGCAGGGGCCGGTGCAGGCGGCGCCGCGGGTGCCTGCGGTGCGGGGGCCGGTGCCGTTGCGCAACCTGCCATCAGCAGCGCGCTCCAGGCCCAGGCCAGGCCCAGGGAGGCTCGGGTCTCGCGCGGTGCGCCAACGGCCGGTGGACGCATCATGGCAGCGACACCTCGACACGTCGATTGGCCGCACGCCCTTGCGCCGTTTCATTGGCCTGAGCCGGTTGGCCCGCCCCGGCGCCGGACACCTGGACGTCATCGGCACGGGCACCGGCCTGGACCAGCAGACGCCGCACAGCAGCGGCGCGCGCCTCGCTCAGTGCCTGGTTGGTGGACTCGGCGCCGGTGTTGTCGGCATGCCCCACGACGGTGATCTTGCCGCCCTGTGCGGTCTGCACCAGGGCCTTGAGCTGCTGACGCGCCGCCGCGTCCACCCGCGGCGTGGTGCCGCCGATCCCGAAGTACAGCGTGGCGCGTCGCACCTCGGCCGTGGCGGCAGGTGCTGCCGCCGGTGCCGGTGCCGGTGCCGGTGCCGGTGCCGGTGCCGGTGCGGGTGCGGGTGCGGGTGCGGGTGCGGGTGCGGGTGCGGGTGCAGCGGCGACCACTTCAGGCGTCGATGCCGGGGCGGCTGGTGCTGCGGCCACTGCCGAGCCGGCATCGACCCAGCGGAAGCTCACCGCCTCGAAACGCCCGGCCGGCGCCGGGTCAGCCGACTTCTCGGACTTCAGCACGATGCGCTCAGGCGCAAGTTTTTCCATGAACAGGATGCTGGCCGCCTCGGCCCGTGCCGTGCCCAGGTCCTCGCCGCCAGGCGCCGCCTCGTTGGCAAACACGCGGCCCGTCACCTCCAGCACCTGGTTCTCGCCCCCTTGCGTGAGCATCTGGTCGCGCCAGGTGATGAAGTCCGGGCCCGTCACGGCAACGGTCTGATTGGCCTCGAACATCACCGCATTGCCGGCCGGCGCCGCTGCCGATGGCGTGACGTGCTGCGTGGCCGCGGGGCTGGCCGGTGCACCGGCCGCCGGCTCCTGCGGCGCCTTGTCGCCACAGGCCACCAGGGCCAGCGCGGCTGCTGCAGCGATCACCGAACGGGTCAGGGCCACGCGGGTGCGGGAAGTGTTCATGAGGCTCTCTCCAGGTCTGAAGGGTTGTTGTCGTGGTGTCGCGCGGGTGTGCCTTGCCTGCCCCGCGTGCCCGCGCATCGCTCAGGTGCTGCCGGTGGCACGGCGGAAGTCGACCACCGGGCTGATGATCGTGCTTTCAGGGTCGTTCATCGTCCCACCGAACAGGCACAGCTGCGCGGTGTAGTTGTCATGGTTGGACGGTGCCCGGGTGCGTACCCAGTTGTTGAAGTAGGCGAGGTAGCGATCGCCGTCCTGCCCGAGGCGCAGCACGTCCTGCATCTCGTCCTCGAGCACGTACTCCCACAGGCCGTCGGTGCACAGCATCAACGCATCGCCGTCCTGGCCCGGGGTGTCGAGTTCATACACATAGGCCTCCAGCGCGCCGGTACTGCCCAGCGAACTCGTCAGCACGCTGCGTTCCTTGCGTGCACGCATCTGCTCATGGCCGATCATGCCCGCTTCAACCATCTGCTGGACGAGGCTGTGGTCGCGCGTCTGCAGTTGCAGCTCGCCGCGGCGAAACCAGTAGCCCCGGGAGTCGCCCACGTTGCCCAGCACCACACGCCCGCTGTGAAGGTCGACGAGGCACATCACGACGGTGGAGCGCATGTCGGGGTACTGGGCAAACCGGCTCTGACCGGCAAGCACGACCTGCTGGGCATGCTGGATCAATGCATTGACCCCCGCCGGCGAGCATTCCCCTCTCAGCGCATGCTGCTCCAGGATGGCCCGCACGACAAGTCGCGAGGCAACGTCGCCGCCACCGTGCCCCCCTGCCCCGTCGGCAACCACAAAACAGGCCACGTCACGGGCCACCACATGGCCGTGCGCGTCTTCCTGATAGGACCGGCCGCCCTGGTCACACAGCTCGTGGACGTGCAACTCCAGCATGGGCATCCTCATTGGTCGGGCAGGTCACGCCGCAGGGCCTCGACGTGTTCTTCATAGGCCTTCAGGAAAGCCTGGCCGAACAACGCATGGAAGTCATCCTCAGCCTCCCGGGCGATTTCCTTGTAGAGCTCGTTGAACAGGTCCCACAGCCGGGCCTTGCGCGCACCGGGGATGAGTGAATCGATCAGCCCCTTGCTCGCGAGGCGACCCTCAAGCTGCTGCGGCTCGAAGCGTTCAAGCACGCCCTCGAGGGCAGCCTTGGTCCCCGCCATGAAACCGAATTGGTGCGAACGCAGGTCGTAGTAGGCGTCGCGCATCGCGGTGATCGGCGGCATGAAGGCGGGGTTAAGTCGCCCGGACACCAGGTAGAGCATGGCCGTCTTGGCATCCGGCGAGAACTTCAGCGGGTTGTTGTTGCGCTCCATGATCACGGTCGCGCTGGCCTTCACCTCGCGTTTGGTCACGGCGCGAGCATTGAGCAGGTCCACCGTGCCATGCACCGCCTCGCGCACCAGCCCGCCCATGCGGAACATGAATTCCTCGGTCACGCCGTCGGGCAGGTTCAACGGGCTGCCCAGACCTTCGCAGAAGGCCGCCATCAGCACGTCCATCGACGGCTGGCCCGCTGGCGTGGCCGCAGCGCCCGGCGCAGGTGCGGCCGGCCGTGCTGCCGCCGCAACAGGCGCTTGCGCTTGCGGGTGCAGTGCGGCCGGAGGCGCCGGTGGCGGAACCAGGGGCTGGGGCGTGTCGACGTTCACCGGCTTGGCGACCTTGAACTGGCCGGTGGTCAGACGGGTGGGGTCCATCGGCCCCACTGCCGCCAGCAGATCGTCGATGGCCTGGGGGCTCACGCCGGCCGGTGCCGCCTGTGGTGCGGGTTGCGCTGCAGGTGGCGGCATCCGCGGTGCTTCAGGCGCCACCACACGCGGCGGAATGAAGGGCTGATCGACCATCGGTGTCTGGTCGGGGGTGGCGCTGCCGGCGCCCACCGGGTTCAACGGGCCGCCGAACAGGGCCAGTGGATCATCGACGGGTACCGGGGCACTGGGTGCCGCGAGACCATCGTCGGGACGCAGCACCTCGAGCGGATTCGATGAACTGCCGCCCAGGCCGAACAGCTCGTCGATCGACGCGGGCTTGTCCCCCGCCTGGCCCAGCAGATCGTCGTGCGGATGCGCCGACTCGAACGGAATGGGCGGCGGCACCTTGCGGGCCCCCGTTGCAAACGGGTTGAAGGCCTCGGTGGTGCTGGGTTTGGGCTGCTCCTTGATCAGGCTCGCAAACGGATCGAAGTCGTCCGGGATCGAGCCGCCCGGAAAGGCCTGGGCCTTCGGGGGCGCCGCAACGGGAGGCGCCATCGGCACGGGCGCCGCCACGGCCTGTGGCAGCGGCACGGCCGCGGCAGGTGGTGCAAAGAGGTCAGCGAAGGGGTCGACCGGAGCCGCCGGCAGGCCGGCTGCGGCCGGCGGCGCGGCGAACGGATCGAAGGGTGCTGCCGGCATGGCTGGCGCACCTGCACCCGGGAAGGCCTGCGCGGCCGGCGGCGTGAATGCGGGTGCCATCTGGGCAGGAGCCATCTGGGCAGGAGCCATCTGGGCTGGTGCAGCCGGCATGGCCGGGGGGGCCAACGGCGCCGCCGGTGCGGCGCCGCCCAGCAGGTTCACCTGGGTGCTGTTGGGATCGAAGGCAGGCGCCGCCTGCGGCAGCTCGCAGCGAATGATGTAGGGACCGATGCGCAGTTCGTCGCCATGGCGCAGGCGCACCTGCTGCCCTGTGCCCACGGGCGCACCATTGCACAGCGTCGGGTTGGCGCCCTGGTCGGCCAGCATGAACTCCCCGGACACCTGGGTGATCGTGGCGTGCTGCCGTGAAATGGTCTTGGCTTCGTCGGGCAGCACCAGCGTGTTGCCTTCATTGCGCCCGATCGACCCCCCGGTCGGGCCGAACTGCGCCGCCATGGGAGTCGCGGGGGCCCGGCCACCCACGCTGAGGACTTTGAGTAAAAGCATATCGGTCAGAAAGTGGCAACTCTTCAACGAAGACCCGCCGGCCCAGGCCTGCAGGTCGGTATCGGGCCACCCGGCTCATGCCTGAGCCTGCTCAGGTTCGGGCTTGTGTGCACCCTGTGGGTTCATGCACCGGCGTGGCCCCTTGTCCATGGGTTCAGGCTAACCAAGGGATCCGGTCGTGACAAGCCGAACCCCCTAAGTTGAAGTCACCCCTCTTCTTGAAGTCCCCCCCGCACTCACGGGGCAAGCATCAGCACCAGCGGCTGGCTCGGGACCAGGCGCACGCCCGGGCAGTTGGTGCTGTTCTGGATGGCCACGCTCGTCATGCGTGTGGCCGGCATGCCATGGATCAGGATCGTGAACGCACCCGTCACGTGCCGCGACGGGCCCATCACGGTTCCCGAGGCCACCCCCATCGCCACCCCGGCGTTGTCGCCGTTGGTCATCGGAATGGTGGTGCCCATGTTGTGCGCCGGCATGCCCATGATGAGCACCGTCGGGACGTTGGGAATGGCCATCGGCCCCATCGCGATGTTCGGGTAGGGAATCGGCACCGGGCCGGCTGGCGTGGGCGTCAGGCACACGTCGGGAAACCCCATGTCGGTGCCCATCATCTGGCTGTTGGCAAACATGGTCGGCTCCTCAACCCATGTGGATCTGGCCGCCACGCAGCTTGACGAGCTGCTCGCCTTCGACCGTCACGTTGGGTGCGTGCACGTTGGCCAGCTGGCTGCCGCGCAGGTCGAGCGTGCCGGCCTGCACCAGGTCGATCTCCTGCGAGACCCGCTGGTGCTCGCGTGCGTGGCTGTGCAGGCGGTCGAACACGGCATGGAAGTGTTCGCCGACCAGCTTGAGCGTGCCGAACGCACTTTCGGCCAGGCGCCCGACCGACAGGCAGGTATCGGTCACCAGGCGTGCGGCGCGCGTGACGACGGAGACCTCTTCGGACTCCAGGTTCAGGTTGCGGCACTCGACACCCAGCGCACCGGCCCGCAGCGTCAGCGCGCCCTCGTCACGGGTGCCGAGCACGGCACCATCGGGCAGGCACACCTGCGGCGCGGTGTCGGCCGGCGCGCGCTCCAGCACGTGCAGCACCCAGGCTGCGTCCCCATCGACGAACCACAGGACCAGGTCGCCTTCCTGAGGCTGCAGCAGGCAACCGGCGGCCACACGGGCGGCACGCCAGCCGCCGTCCACCTCGATGCGGGGCGAACCATCGGCACCCAGCAGCACGCGTCCGGTGCCCTGGCGCGCTGCAGGCGGCGCACGCCAGCTGCCGGTTTCCTCGAACGACTGACGCTGCCACGCCGTGCCTGCGGGGACCCGGACGTAGCTGTCGAAAGCGGGCTGGTACCGATGCGGATTCTGGGTCGATGCGTTCATGGGACTGCTCCTGATGCGGGGGGCTCAGGCAGACGCGGAGGCGCCCTGCCCCCACTTCTCCGCCTTGGCGCGTTGTTCGTCGGTACCCAGCGCCTGGGCCAGGTTGGGAATGCGGGAGCCCTGATGGTCGGCTGCGTGCATCTGCGCACGCACCATGCTGGCGCCCTCCAGATCGCAGCCGTGGATCTTGGCGTGGCTGAAATCGGCGTAGGTCAGGTCGGTGTCGCGGAACGAACAGGCCGACAGCTGGGATTGCGCGAAATAGGTCTGGTACAGATCGGCGGCGTCGAAATGGCACTGCTCGAACTGGCTCTGGGCAAAGATCGCCTGGCGCAGCGAGGCGCGACGGAAGTCCGCGCCCTGGGCCTTGACCTCGGGGAACAGGCACAGGTCGGCCTTGGCCCCCGCAAAGGTCGAGCGGCTGAGATCGGCCCCCTTGAAGTTGCACTGATCGAGCCGGCACTGCGAGAAATTAGTCTCGGCCAGGATCGTCTCGACGAACTGGCAGCCCAGCAGGGGCTGGCCTTCGAAGGTGCGCCCGGTCAGGTCCATCTTGCTGAACATCGTCAGCGTGAAGGAGGCCTGCGCCCACACCGCCTCTTCGGTCTGGCACTCGGACAGCACTGCCTGGTAGAGCTTGGCCTCGCGCAGGTCGGCGCCGGCCAGCGAGGTCTCGATCAGGTTGGTGCGGTCCAGCACCGCTCGCTGCAGCCGGGCCCGGGTCAGGCGCGACTTGATGATGTTGGTGAGGGTGAAGTCCGCTTCGCTGAGATCGGCCTCGACAAACCCGCTTTCGACCAGGCGCGCATTCGACCACGACGACCCGGTCGCCACCACACCGGCCAGACGGCAGCGGTTGAAGGTGGCTGCACGCAGCTTGGTGCCCACCATGCGGGCACCGGAAAAATCGCAGTTGTCGAACACGGACTCGCGCAGATCGGCGCCGCTGAAGTCGGCGCCGGAGAAGTTGACCTGGTTGAACAACCCGCCGCGCAGGGCACAGCGCGCAAAGTCGGACTTGGACAGGTCCTGTTCGGTCACTGGCTCACCGTAGTGGACCAGCAGCATCACACCTTGGGGATTCATGGGGCTGCGGGCGCCTCCTTGCGCAGCGGGTGCGTACGCGCCCGGTCGAAGTTGGCGCCGTCGAATACGGTGATGTCGTCGCGCCAGATGCGCGACAGGTCACTGCCGTAAAGGTTGGCATTGCGCAGGTCGGCGCTGCGCACGTCGGCCTTCTGGGCGATGGCGTTCATCAGGTTGGCCCCGACAAGATGGGCCCCGTGCAGCACGGTACGGATCATCATGGCCCCGGCAAAGCTGGCGCCGGTCAGGCGCGCCGCGGTGAAGTCGACCTCGGACACATCGGCCCCGGTGAAGTCCGCCCCCTCGAACAGCCCGGCCTTGAGCACGGCGCCGCGCAGGTTGGCCTCGCGCAGCCGCGCACCGGGTGCGCGCACACCCTGGAAGGTGCAGCCCTTGACGAACGTGGCCTTGAGCAGGTCCGCCTGGTCGAAGTGCACGTCCTCGAAGGTGCACGACACGAACGATGCGTTGTGCAGACGCGCCCGCACGAAACTGCAGCGCTTGAAGCTGCACTCGATGAAGGTGCACTGGCTGAGATCGGTTGCGGCAAACGCGACACCTTCGATCTCGGCCTTCACGAGCGTCATCGAGGTGGCCACGCACTGTGACCAGTCCGATGCCTTGAAGGGTGTTTCGCTGACGTCGACCCCCTTGAGCGAGGAGCCCCGGAAGATCGCGCCTTCGAAGTTCGCGCCGCTGAGCACCGCGGTGTCGAGATGGGCCGCCTCGCACACGGCCTGCTTGAGCGTGGCGCGGCCAAGGTTGGTGCCTTCCAGGCGTGCCCCTGTGAGCCGCGCTCCGGTCAGGTCGGCATGCGCCAGCACGGCAAACGACAGGTTGGCGCCCTCGAGGTTGGCACCCACCAGCACGGCGTTTTCCATCTGGGCGCCGCTGAGGTCGAGCCCGGCCAGGTTCTGCCCGGACAGGTCCACGCCGGTCAGCTTGGCCCCTTTGGTGGGCAGCCCTGCAGCGCGCACCTTCTGCAGCGCCGCCAGCATGCGGGCGGATTCGGGCGCCGCCACGCGCGGGATCGGCGACTGGCGATGGGCCGTCATCCAGTAGGACAGGCGCTCGGCATCCTCGGCCTGCATCAGCTTGGTCTTGAGCCGCTTGAGCACGTCGGGTGAGGTGCTGGCCGGCATCACGCCAGCGAGGCGATTGAACTCGGCCGCGGCGCTGAACGCCGGCGGCCGGCGCTGGGAGGCCGCAGCCAGGTCCACGCCATGGGTGCGCGCCAGGCCCTCGGCCCGCTTCACGTCCTCGGCGGCCTGCTTCAGTGCACCCATCGTGCTGCCCTTGGCGCGGGCCACCTCGGTGCGCAGGTAGTCCGGCAACTGCTCGAGCGTGGGCTTTTTCGGGCGCACCGGCGCCTTGATGCCGAACTTGTCGGGGTCCAGGCCGAGCGACTGAACCTTCTTGCGGATCTGCGCCACCTGCACCTCGGCACGCCGGAACTGGTTGTCGGCGGCAAACCCCTCCATCTCGTACTCGGACTTCAGGGCGTCGAACGATGGGTCTTCGGTGGTCACGCCGTCCGGCAGGAGGTCGGCGTCGCGCAGCGCGTAGATGGCGCCGTATTCAGGGTCCTGGCGCAGCTTGAGCACGTTCAGGTAGTGGTCCTGGGTCTTGGGGCTGCCCAGGGCCTCCACGCCGCCCATGAGCAGCTCGACGTCCTGGCCATCGTCCTCGGTGACCGGGACGATGCCCTGGGCGATCATCACCACACGCTCCACGTGCGGGAAGAACCACAGGGTGGTCAGGCGCATCGGAACGTCTCGCAGCTTGCCGGCGTTCGGGCCACGCCCGTAGCGCACGATGCAGCGGGTGATGACGCCCGGCAGTCGGCCCGCCACCACCGGCTTGTCCGGGTTCAAGTGTTCGAAGGCGTAGGGCTCGTCACCGCTGAGCTCACCGGGGAACCATTGATCGGGACTGGCCATGTTGAAGTGCTGCCAGTCGATGTCAGGCGGAAAGCCGGGTGCATGGGTCTTGTACCAGGCCTCGTCATAGGTGCCGCGCCAGCGCGCGCGCGAGGCCCACATCGGATCGATGCGGTCGAATGCAGCCGGCACACCGACCTGCGACGGTGAACCCACCGGGTGGCTTGCGTACTCGACATTCGGCAGCCAGTGGGCCTCGACGGTGTCGATCGGGAAGACGGCACGGCCGCGGCCGAGCGGGTTCTCGGGCACGTCGGCGCCGCCCCAGGTCAGGTGCCAGCCCAGCGGCATGCGCTCGAACGGCACCGGGGCACTGGCCCGGCCGTTGTTCCAGTAGCGGTGTCCGTGCACCGTGAGCGTCTTCTCCAGCGGACCGACCCGCGCGCGAACCGCACAGGCCGGTGCCGGAGCCCCGCCCGGCGGGCAGGCCACGGCGCGCAGCAGGTACTCGGGGCGCGTCTTGATCACGCCCTCGTCAACGAGCGGCTGCCCCTCCATCTCGACCGTGAGGAACTTCCACATCGACGGCTCGGACCACAGCACCTTGCTCGCGCCGTCGCCCATCGGGAAGTACAGCGCGGCCGACACGCACATCGCCATGCGTCCCTGATGCTCGATGACACGGGTGGACAGCCCGAGTTGTGTTGGCTTGATGACTTGCATCGGTCTGCTCGTTCAGCGCGTGGCGCGATCAGTATCCACCGCCACCACCGGCACCACCGGCACCGCGGCCACCGCCGTCACCGGCACCACCTCCGCCGGCGCCACCTGCACCACCACCTCCGGAACTGCCGCCAGCACCGCCTCCGCCTCCGCCTCCGCCTCCGCCTCCGCCGCCGCCAGCACCGCCAGCACCGCCAGCACCGCCAGCACCGCCAGCACCGCCAGCACCGCCAGCGCCACCAGCACCGCTGCCACCGCCTGCGCCACCGGCTCCGCCGCCGCCGTATCCGCCAGCACCGCCAGCGCCCGAGCCACCGCCATCGCCTCCACCGGCACCACCGGCACCACCGGCTCCACCGGATCCAGCCGAACCACCGCCGGCTCCACCCGAACCACCCGCGCCACCCCCGGCGCCGGAGCCGCCCGCTGCGCCGCCCGCGCCTCCAGGCGAACTGCCCGCACCACCGGCACCACCGGCACCACCGGCACCACCGGATCCACCGGCACCTGCGCCACCACCGGCAGCGCCACCACCAGCACCCGGCGCCGCCGGCGGCGGGTTGCTGGTCGGGATGGGACCGGCCGCTTCTGTCATGGCGGCCATGTCAGCCGCCGGAGTCGCCGGCATGGGCAGGGGCCTGCCCTGATCGTCCTTGTCGGGGGTCATCCATTCGCTCGCATCGGCCGGGTTGTGTCTCTTGTAGGCGTCCGGGCCGGAGCCAATCAGTGTCGCCAGCGCCCCGATCACCACATCACCTGCCTCAGTGCCAGGCGCCTGCTCGAGGAAGGCATTGACGTCCTCGATGGCGGCATTGGCATTGAATGCCGCACCGGCCAGGCTCATCGTTGCGCCAAAGCCCATGAAAAACGCGGCCGCCGGGCCTGCCGCGCCAGTCGCTCCGGACCCCGCTCCCGCCCCGCCGTTGAACATCAGCAGGGCCTGGTTGTCCAGACGCAGGCTGTGCGCCTCGATGGCCAGCGGCCCCATGGTGAGATCCGGCCCGGCCGTGGCACTCACCGTCACACCTGCGCCGAAGTTGACGGTGGCGCTCAGGAAGGTGTTCATCGCCACACCGATCGCGGTGTTCTGGGCAATGGACAGATCGAGTTCGTTCTTGATGCCCACGAAGGTGTTGCGGGCGCCACCGATCTCGGTGTTGGACGAAGCGCCCAGGTAGGTGCCCGTGTTGGGCCCGAGGAACAGATCATTGCCCTCGTAGCAGGTGCGATTGAACTGGTTGCACTTGAAGCTCACATTGCCGGCCGACATGTACTTGAAGTTGGCCGCCGACGACTTGTAGTCGCCCGAGGCATTGCATTCCATGTCACCGCCGCTGGCGATGAACTTCACCGGTCCGCTCACGCCGATCTTGAGGTCGGTCTGGAACAGGTGGGTCGCCGTGCCGGTGACGATGCGCGTTTCCTTGCCGTCGACCTTGGTCAGGTCCTGCGAGGTGACGATGCTGATGCGCCCGGCCGTGATGGTGTTGTGCTCGGCGCCGGTGAGCTTGTAGGTGCGGTTGCCGGTGATGTTGTGGTTGTCGCCACCGGCGGCCACCGTCACGCTGCGCCCGCCCTCCTTGACCAGCAGGGTGTCCTTGTTCTTGATGATCGCCAGCCGGTCGCGGTGCACGTTTTCGGTGTGATCGCGCTGGACGGACCAGGTCGAGTCACGCTCGACCGAGGTGTTGTAGTCCAGCTCGGCGTGCATGTAGATCTCTTCGGCGCCCTTCTTGTCCTCGAAGCGGAACTCGTTGGCGTTGGCCGCCGAGCCGCCCTTGGTCGAGCGCGTCACCACCCCTGTGCGGGTCTGGTTGTCCGGCAGCGGCCAGGGCGGCATCTGCTCGGCGTTGTAGACGCGGCCGGTGATGATCGGGCGATCGGGGTCCCCTTCGAGGAAGTCGACGATGACCTCCTGACCGATGCGCGGGATCGCGATGTAGCCGTAGTTCTTGCCGGCCCAGGGGTGGCTGACCCGGATGAAGCACGAACTCTGCTGGTCGCGCTGGCCGATGCGGTCCCAGTGGAACTGCACCTTCACGCGGCCGTACTTGTCGGTGAAGATCTCCTCACCGCTGGGGCCCACGACCACTGCCGTCTGCACGCCCTGCACGATGGGCCGCGGCGTGATGCGCTGGGGCCGGAAGGCTTCGGTGCTGGGCAAGGCCGTGAAGCTGCAGCGAAAGCCCGAGCCCTGGGCCTCCTGCGACTCGTACTCGTTGAACTCGAGCTCCATGGTGGTCGACACCACCAGGTATTCGCGGTCCTGGTCGTCGCGTGCCTGGCCGGTGAGCGAAAAGCGATAGCCCACGCTCAGACCCCGCGCATTGCCCGAGCCCTGCACCAGCTCGTGCCGGGCCTGCAGCTCTTCGAGTCGGGTGCGCACATAGTGCTCGCCGTCGGCGCTTTCCAGGTATTCGCCCGGATAGTCGTAGACCTCGCGGGCGTCTTCGTTGTGCTTGCGCAGCTGCTTGGTCGAGGCCCGCAGCTCGGTGCTCGGTTTGGTGAAGTCGTAGTCGTCCAGCACATAGGCGCCGGGCTGCACCTCACGCGAGAAATACCACTCGCCGATGTACTCCTGGTCCAGCCGGCCACCGCGATCGTGCGGAATGAAGGGCAGGCTTTCGTAGCCGGTGATCTTTTCGTGTGCGCCCGAGCTGTCGACCAGCACCAGGGTGTGCTTGGCGTCCTCGTGCTTGAAGTAGTAGTAGATGCCCTCCTGCTCCATCAGACGGCTGACGAAGTTGAAGTCGCTCTCGCGGTACTGGACGCAGTATTCCTTGGGGGTGTACGAGCCGGTCAGGTGCGTGAGGTCGTATCGTGCATCGGGGTATTCGTCGAACACCTCCTTGATGATGTCGACCACCGACTTGTTCTGGAAGATGCGGCAGTCGCTGGAGCGGGTGAGCAGCCACAGCCAGGGCCGCACCGTCATGCGAAACCGGGTGAACCGGCCGGACACGCCAGCCATCCCGAAGCGTGTGACGATGCCGTTGAAGAACCGATTGCCTTCGTCGCTGGCAACTTCCATGCGCACGGTCACCGGCAGCCCGAGGATGTCGTTCGGCGCATGGTCGTTGGTCTCCGACAGCGCCTCGATCTGGTACTCGAACAGTCGGCCGAGCTCTTCGGTGGCGCTCATCGACCGGAACATCAGCACATCCGGCCCGAACGGTGTGCTCATCTCCATCACGCGTGACATAGGGCTGTTCTCCAAGTTTCGTTGGCGCCGGGGGCTGCGGGGGCCGGGTGCCGCCAGGGCGGGCCCGATGCAGCCGCTTCACGACGGCCAGTGCATTGTGCGCAAGCGTCCGGCGGCGCTCCATCCCTAACCCGAAGGTGGGCTTCAGGCGGCCGGCATCGCGCGCGCGACGACGATCCAGCCGTGCACCGGCTGCATGTTTTCCTTGCGCAGGACGTCCTGGGTCAGCTCGATCAGCTCGAAACCCGCGTCATTCAAGGCTTTTTTCACATAGTCGGCACTGTGGCTGTACCGGCCGTGGGGGTTGAGGTGGAAGCCCTCGGGGCCTGGCTGGTCGAGCCAGGCCTCCACCGTGAACACCAGCCAACCTAGGGGGGTCAGTGCCGCCCGCGCCGCCGGCATGACCGTGCCCAGATCGCCGAAGTAGCACAGGGTGTCGGCCGAGACGATCAGGTCATACGTGCCGACCGAGCGCTGGATGAACTCGGTCAGCTCGGCCTTGTGCAGTGCGTCATAGACCTGCCGCGGCCGGGCCTTGTCGAGCATGCCACCAGACAGGTCGACCCCGTCGAGGCGACGCGCATAGGGCGCCAGCAACGGCCCGCACAGGCCGGTGCCGCATCCCGCGTCCAGCACGGCCAGCGCCTTGGCGGGTTCGCCCAGATGGCGCTTCACGGCCTCGCCCACCAGTTCCGGGGCGCGGTAGTGCAGCACTGCCAGCTTGGAGTCGAAACTGTTGGCAAAGCCGTCGAAGGTGGCCTCGACGTATTGGTCCGAGGCCCGTTCCGGCACCGCCTCGCCGGTACAGGCCGCCAGATGGTGCTGCGCCTGGGCGTTGTCGGGTTCCTCGGCCAGCCACTGGCGATAGACGTCGGCGGCCTTGTCGAGCTGCCCGAGCGTGAAGTAGGCGAAGCCGAGGATGCGGCGGGTGCGTGAGTCCTTGGGGCGCAACTCCAGCGCCCGGGCATAACATTCGAGCGACTCCATCGCCTTGCCCTGGCCGGCCAGCAACTGGCCGAGGTTCGCATGGGCATCGACAAACTCGGGATTCAGCGCCAGTGCGCGCCGGTAAGACGCCTCGGCGGCGTCGAGCCGGCCTTCGGCGCGCTGCAGCACACCGAGGTTGTTGTGCACCTCGGGCTGGTTGGGCGCGAGTTCGGCGCAGCGGCCGTAGGCCTGGGCCGCCGCCTCGAGCTGCCCCAGCTCGAGCAGCACGTTGCCGGCGTTGCTGTACCAGTCAGGCACCGTCTCGTTGAGCTTCAGCGAGCGCTCGATGTGCGGCCAGGCTCGCTTGTGCTGGCCGCGTTGACTGAGCAGCACGCCGTAGAAGTGGTTGGCGTCGGCGTCGTCGGGCACCAGCTTCAGCACCCGCTCGTAGAGGGTCTGCGCGGCATCGAGCATGCCGCGGCGATGAAAGTCGACCCCCATGCGCACGGCCTCGACCACACCGACGTGGTAGGTCGGCGGTGCCGGTGACCTGGATCTCTTGCCCATTGGTTTGTCCCTCTTTGATGGGCGCGCCTCGCTGGCAGGGAAGTCAGCCCGGCTCGACCTGCTTCGTTGCCACGCGCTTGATGCCGGCGAAGCATCCCTTGCGCGAGTGCGTGCCCTGGTTGGATGAAAGACCGCCCGGACTGCGGCGGGCGGACTCGATGTACCCCATGGCGACCCTGCAGAAGCCCTCTCGTGAACCCTCTGCCGGGTCGACGCCGTGCCCGCTGGCGCCGTACCCCGGGTTCATCCCCACGACCTGGACGGAAGACCGCCCGGTTCGAACAGGTCACCGTGCGGGCCGAAATGAAACCAGCGCGACCGATCGGCCATGTAGTCGTGCCCCACCTTGGCCAGGACCTGGCGGTTGAGCTGCATGTACCAGCTCTGCACCGTCTCGGCCGAGGCCAGGATCAGGAACTTCGCCTCCGGCGCATCCGGGTAGATCACGGTGATCGGTTCGTCGCCATGCCAGGCAAACTGCGCCTCCGCACCGTGCTGGACCATCTCGACCCCCATGTCGCGGTTGAGGTGCTCCTGGATGGTCTGGAACTCCATGCCCTGGAGCAGCGGCGTGAAGTTCTTGACGCTGTCGAGCTTGCCCTCGTTGCGGCGGTTGTCGGTCTCTGCGCCCAGCACGATCACGTCCTTGAGGTCGTAGTCGCCGTGGATGTAGCACCAGTTGCTCATCGTGGTCGACTTCAGCTGCAGGCAGCCGAAGTGATCGGAGCGCGGATCGACATCGACGCGCCACGACCAGCGAGGCGCCAGACGCGCCACGCGTTCGACGCCCCACAGGCTCCAGCTGTCAGGCTGGTTCAGGTCGACCCGGCGCGTGAGCAGATCGGGCGCCAGCGTTTCCAGCGTGTGGTCCCAGCAGTCCTGGGCCTTGGCGACCTTCGCCCCCCGATAGGCACCAGGCTG
Organism: uncultured Comamonadaceae bacterium; assembly: GCA_946482595.1. The sequence goes on along the minus strand of CAMLSD010000003.1, from coordinate 33,229 downwards.
GAATCCCGGATGCACGACCAGGCCGGCGATCCGGTAGGAGCGTGTGTGCTTGCGGCCATCGACCAGCACCGTCTGTGCCGGCGGATTCTGGTCGGCGGTCTTGGCCTTGACCACCGCCGGTTTGGGGTAGTAGCCCGGCTGGCCGACATAGGCCAGCGAGTCGGCATTCGTCTGGCGGACCAGGATGATGACGTTGAACTTGCGGGCCACACGCACGAATGACAGTACGTCCTTGCCCCTCATGCCCACGGTGATGCCCATGTGGACTCCTCGTTGCTGCGTGCGCGACGCGTCAGGTCGGTCGGGCCGTTGCCGGCCCGACCGGGATCTCGCTTACTCGAAGCTGTAGGTGAAGCCGTTGTCGTCGGCACCGACCTCGACCTTGGCGATGGGTCGCCCTTCCATCATGCGAGTCAGGAATTCGCGTGACAGGTCGGGCAGCATGGTGTTGGTCAGGATCGCGTCGATCATGCGCCCCCCCGACTCCGACTCGGTGCAACGCGACACGACCAGCTTGATGACGTCGTCCGAGTAGTTGAAGCTGACCTTGTGCCGCTCCTCGGTGCGCTTCTTGATGCGTCCGAGCTGCAGCTTGACGATCCGACCCAGCATCTCGTCGGACAGCGGGTAGTACGGGATCGTGACCAGGCGGCCGAGCAGTGCCGGCGGGAAGATCTTCAGCAGCGGTTCGCGCAGGGCCTTGGCCAGGCCGTCCGGATCGGGCAGCAGCTCCGGGTCCTTGCACATGCTGGCGATCAGTTCGGTGCCGGCATTGGTGGTCAAAAGGATCAGCGTGTTCTTGAAGTCGATGCTGCGGCCTTCGCCGTCTTCCATGAAGCCCTTGTCGAACACCTGGAAGAACAGTTCGTGCACATCGGGGTGAGCCTTCTCGACCTCGTCGAGCAGCACGACGCTGTAGGGCTTGCGACGCACCGCCTCGGTCAGCACCCCACCCTCGCCGTAACCCACGTAGCCCGGAGGCGCGCCCTTGAGCGACGAGACCGTGTGGGCCTCCTGGTATTCGCTCATGTTGATGACGATCAGGTTCTGCTCGCCACCGTACAGTGCCTCGGCCAGCGCAAGCGCCGTCTCGGTCTTGCCCACGCCCGAGGTGCCGGCCAGCATGAACACGCCGATCGGCTTGCTCGGGTTGTCCAGGCCGGCCCGTGAGGTCTGGATGCGCTTGGCGATCATCTCCATCGCGTGGTCCTGGCCGATCACGCGGTCGCCCAGGGTCTTGGCCAGCTTCAGGATGGTGTCGATCTCGTTGGCCTGCATGCGGCCCACGGGGATGCCGGTCCAGTCGCCGACGACGCTGGCCACGGCCTGGTAGTCGACGGTGGGCAGGATCAGCGGCGTCTCGCCCTGCAGCTCGTGCAGTTCCTTCTGCACCTTGTGCAGCTCTTCCAGCGTGGCGGCGCGTTCTTCAGGGGTTAGCGGTGTGGGCGCCAGCGTGTCGGAGGCGGCCGTGACCTCGGTGGCTGCGCCGGCTTCCAGTGCACTGCCCGTGCCTTCCACCGGCTGGGTGCTGGCGCGCAGCTTGGCGCGCAGGTCCAGCAGCTTTTCGACCAGCGCCTTCTCGGCCTGCCAGCGGGTGGTCAGCTTGTCCAGGCGCGCGCGTTCCTCGACCAGCTGTTCCTCGACGGCCTTGGAACGGGCTGCGACGTCGATGCCGATCGCGCCTTCGCGGGCGATGATGCCCTGCTCGACCTCCAGCGCCTCGATGCGCTTGCTGCAGTCGTCCACCTCCGGCGGCGTGGCGTGCAGGCTGACGGCGACGCGGGCGCAGGCGGTGTCGATCAGGCTCACCGACTTGTCCGGCAGCTGGCGCGCGGGGATGTAGCGGTGGCTCAGCTTCACCGCGGCTTCCAGCGCCTCGTCCAGGATCTGCACCTTGTGGTGCTTCTCCATCGTGGAGGCGACGCCGCGCATCATCAGCACCGCGCGCGGCTCGGTCGGCTCGTCGACCTGGATGGACTGGAAGCGCCGCGTCAGCGCGGGGTCCTTCTCGATGTGCTTCTTGTACTCGGCGAAGGTGGTGGCGCCGATGGTGCGCAGCTGGCCGCGCGCCAGCGCGGGCTTCAGCAGGTTCGCGGCGTCACCGGTGCCGGCGGCGCCGCCGGCGCCCACCAGCGTGTGGGTCTCGTCGATGAACAGGATGATGGGCTTCGGCGAAGCCTGCACCTCCTCGATCACCGAGCGCAGGCGCTGCTCGAACTCGCCCTTCATGCTGGCGCCGGCCTGCAGAAGGCCCACGTCGAGCACACGAAGCTCCACGTCCTTGAGCGCCGGCGGCACGTCGCCGCGCACGATACGCTGGGCAAAACCTTCGACGACCGCCGTCTTGCCGACCCCGGCCTCGCCGACCAGGATGGGGTTGTTCTGCCGACGGCGCATCAGGATGTCGACCACCTGGCGGATCTCGTCGTCGCGGCCGACGATCGGGTCCATCTTGCCGGAGCGGGCCTGCTCGGTGAGGTCGACGGTGAAGCGCTTGAGCGCCTCCTGCTTGCCCATCTGCGGTGCAGCCATCGCGCCACTGGCCTCGCCCGGCGCGGCACCTCCCATCGAGGAGCCGTCGGTGGGCGCCAGCCCGTCTTCGGGCGAGCCAGAGACGATGGATTCGAAGTCCTCGGCCAGGTCGTCCGGGCGGATGCGCTCGAACTGGCGCGAAATCGCCAGCAGTGCACTGCGCAGGAAGGACGTCTTGAGCATGCCCACCAGGATGTGTCCGGTGCGCACCTGGGCCTCGCCGTACTTCAGCGACCCATAGACCCAGCCGCGTTCGACGGCATTGGTGATGTGGTCGGACAGGTCCGAGATGGAGGTGGCGCCGCGCGGCAGCCGGTCGAGCGCGGCGGTGATGTCCTTGGCCAGCACCGACACGTCGAGCTGGTAGTGCTTGATGATGCGGTGCCAGTCGCAGTCCTGGGTCTGCACGATCTGCGAGATCCAGTGCTCCAGCTCGACATAGGGGTTGCCCCGCAGCTTGCAGAACACTGTGGCGCCTTCCACGGCCTTGTAGGCAATGCTGTTGAGCTTGCCGAACAAGGCGACACGACTGATTTCACTCATTTGCGGCTCTCCTGCTGTTCTGTGAGCGTGTTGGAATTCATGCGTAGGCGCTGGCCAGCGCCGGATCGGCGTCCGGCGCTTCCATGCGCCGGGTCTTCAGGATCATCTCGGGCTCGAGGATCAGCTCCGCGGTGCGCCGCGCGGCCGCCTCGGCCGGCTTGCCCCCCATCCAGGAGGTCCAGCCCAGACGCGTGTGCCCTCGCCCGAGCCGGGCGCGCGGCACGTCCTCGGGGACCAGCGTGAGCCGCAGATCCCAGTCGAGTTCGAAACCGATGTACTGGCGCACGATGGCCACCAGACGGTCGAGCGCATCGCCGTCCGGCAGGAAGCGCAGGTAGTCGGCCACGCGCAGCGGACCGATGTGGATGCGAAAGCGGTGCTGCCGATCCCAGACCCGCCGGCCCAGCACCGCGCCGATGCCCAGCTGGGCGCCCGGCGTGGGCTCTTTCTGCAGGCGTGTGCGCTGGTCGGTCGGCAGGTTCAGCCAGTGGCCGACGAACTGCTCCACCCGCCCGGGCAGGCGGAAGTAACCGCGCACCACCCCCTCCAGGCCATCAGCATTGCGCACCTGCCGGCCGAACAGACCTGAAAAGTACAGCTTGGCATGGTCCGGCAGGGCATCGCGCCGATTGAAGACCGGCGCACCGATGCCCATGGTCGAACCGACATAGGCCGCGAACCGGTCCTCGGTCGGACGGTCCAGTGCCACCGTGGGCTGGGCCTGTGCCCAGGCACGATAGAACAGCAGCAACAGACGGTGATGGAAGACGTCGGCGAACCGTGCGAAGCTGCGGTCCCCGTGGTGCAGGACCCGCTCGCGAGCGAAGTCCGTCAGGTGGATGGGCAGCGGGCCGTTCGGTCCGAACAGGCCGAAAAATCGCACCTCCATGCGTGGCGGCCGGCCTTCCGTTCCGTAGTGGAAGCCCGACAGCGACGCAGGTGCAAAGTCGAGCGTCGGCTCCTGGCCGAGGCGGATCGGCTCGTCATGTGGCCGCAGCGCCGTCCCCAGACGGGGGCGGTCGATGTAGTGGCACTCGATGCGGCGCATCGCCCAGAAGAAGTCGTGCCGGAACGGCTCAGCCGACAGCGCCTGCCACAGCGCCGTGGGCGCCGTCACAGGATGGCGCGCGTTCCGCACTTGGGCACCCATCGCATGACCTCGCCGCGGCTGGCTGATCGCAGCACGGTTTCGGTGAACGAGTTGATCGACGCATAGCGCTGCAGAAAGCGCGCCAGGACCGAACCGAACAGGAAGGCACTGCCGCCCTGGAAAGCAAAGTCGTCGACCTCAAGCTCGATCTCGAGCCCTCGCCCGAAGGTGATCGGGCCCGGCACCGGGAAGCGCCTGACGGTCGGTCGCGTGCGCATCGAGCGCAGGCCTTCGACCTGCTTGACGAGCCCTGCATCAGCGCTGTGTGCATACAGCGTGAGGATCTCGCGCATCGCGGCTGCGCCCTCGCGGGCATCGGTGTCGATCAGCGAGAGGTAGTTCAGGGACAACTGATTGATGAACTTCCAGCTCACGCCGCCTTCGCGCAGCGTCGAGAAAGGGCGCGACGGCCCCTTGATCACCCGGATCGACTCGACGGGCGCGGCCATGTCGAGCACGAGATCGGTGCGCGCTGCTCCCATCGGCATGTGCAGCGGCAGGTCGCGGTTGGTGCAGGTGGCGGTGACGGCCAGTTGACGCAGTTCGTGATTGAACGGCGCCTCGCGCGAATCGACCAGCGAGATGTAGACCTCGCTGCCGACATAGGTGGACCGTGCGCCGCGCCGCTTCTGCTCGGTCGACAGCAGGCGCGGTTCACGCTGCAGGCTGTAGTAGGCCGAATGCGCAACACCTTCGGTATGGAAGGCCGCATAGAAGGGTTCGAACTTGTGTTCGCTGTCGGCGCCCGAACCGAATCCGGTGACCGACGTGAGATCGAAGATCTCGAAGTCCATCGGTTTCGTGCGATCGACCACCACGTGGTAGTCGTGGCTCACGTCACTGATGTGGATGCGGTCGCAGCGTCGCTCGAAGAGGTTGATCGCCGGCGTGCAGTTCAGCGCGAAGTTGGTGGCGTCGACCACCGTTTCCAGGCCGGGGTCGCCACGTTCGAGCAGCACCACCACTTCGATCTCATTGCCGGCGTGACGCTTGAGCGCGCGCGACAGGCCGCCGATGTCCACCGACAGGAAACGGTGCGGAAATGCAAAGTACTCCTGCAGCAACCGGTAGCCCTGGAAGTTGCGCAGGCCCACCGGCAGCAGTGCCTCGGCATCCTCGAACCCCACGGGCATCACCGAACTGGCCGGCAAGAAGTCGTGCCACTCGATCGGGCGGGCCGGCGGCACCACCATGACGCCGGCGGCGCTGGCCAGCAGGGCCTCGTACAGGCGGTAGGCAATCTCGTCGCCGCCGGTGAGCTGCACACGCAGCACGTCCAGGTCGATCTGGTCGAAGTTCAGCCCGGCCGTCGAGCGCAGCTTCAACCGCACGCCGCCCTTGATGCGCCGCCCGATCGGCAACTGGGCCAGCGGCAGGTCGGGGGCATACGAAAAATAGCTGGCCGAGGCGATCTCGACCGGCCACAGGGTGACCTCATGCCCGGTGCGAAACTGGCAGGGGGTCTCATCGCCCTTGCCCAGCTGGCTGCGCATCGTGCTGCCCCGCGCAATCTTGAACCCGCGTGCCAGGTTGCCGTCGTTCAGGTCGGGGCGGATCTGCGCCATCAACATGGCCGGTGTGGGCGCCAGGTAGTTCGGGTAGATGATTTCCAGCAGCCGCTGCGTGAAACGCGGAAACTCCGCGTCGATCTTCAGCTGCACCCGCGACGCAAGGAAGGCAAACCCCTCGAGCAGGCGCTCGACATAGGGGTCGGCGACCTCGATGCCGTCCATGCCGAGCCGGGCCGCGATCTTCGGAAACTGCGAGGCAAACTCAGCCCCCATCTCCCGCAAGTGCTGGAGTTCCTGGTTGTAGTAGCGAAGAAGGCGGGGATCCATGCGCTCGGGTCAGGACAAGCTCGGTTGTTTGAGGTTCAGTTGATTTCCTGGATCTCGACCTGGCCGGTCTCCAGGTCGACTTCAGTGCGCAGCAGCAGCTCGAAGGGCACCGGCTGGGCCCACAGGTTGCCCGAGATGCGCAGGCTCACCACGTTGTGGTGGTCCATCGAGAGGTCGGACACCAGCGCCTCGACCTTCAACGTGGAGGCCATGATGCGCGGCTCGAAATCGAGAATGGCCCGCTTGACGTCGGCTTCGAGTCCGATGACGTCCAGCGTCGACGCTGTCTCGCCGGACAGCGTGGGCAGACCGTAGTTGATGACGGACCGGGCCGCATGGGGGTGCGCAGCCCAGTCGATCTCTCCTGACAGCTTGCTGGTGTTGAACAGCCAGGCGAGGTCGCGCAGCACCGCCTCGCGCAACTGCACCTTGCCCAGCACGCGCAATTCGCGCGCCTCGGCCGTCTTGTTCGGCTCGTTGTCGATGAGCCGGTCCAGCAAGGCAGGTTGCAGGCGCTCCTGCGGCGTCAGCGCGGCCACGGTCAGTGATCCGTCGACTCACCCGCCGCCGCATCGGGCGCGTCGGGTGCACCGGCGTCCGGCTCGGCGCCGGCCTCGGTGTTCCAGGTCACGGTGCGCACGTCCATCAGCGAGACGTCACCGGTGTCGGTCGTGAACACGCGCTGCCCCAGGCCGGTGTAGAAGCCTTCGAGCGGCTCGTCCCAGGCCGTCTTGCGCGCCAGGGCGAGCAGGCCGTCGTCGCTCTTGTGCGAACCGGGGTAGCGGGTGGGCACCAGGCCCACGGTCTCGCCACCGTTGACGAACTGCAGATGCACCGGCATCCAGACCGCGTCACGCAGGTCTTCCGGCGCCTCGATCTCGAGCTTGGCCAGCCGGGAGAACGGCACCCAGTAGTAATTGCCGTTGATGATGACCTCGAGCACCGGGCCCAGCCGCATGTCGGCGTCGGCCATCCACTCGAACGGCTGGTCGCCCAGGGTGCCCGCACTGGTGGGGGCCTGCTCGAAGGCCTGGTCGCGCAGTGCACGGGCCTGGGCGGCCTCGCCCTGCCCTTCGCGCAGCAGGGCCTCGATCAACAGGGCCATCCAGGGCTCCGGTTCACCGAACAGCATCGGCACCTTGCGCCCGGCGAACACCTGCTCGCGCAGCGTCTCGCACTTGATGGCCTCGCGGTAGGTCTGGGCCATCGCCAGGGCCATCGGGTCGAGTTCGGCCGAGACGTTGAGCTGGTTCAGCGCGCGGTCCCATTGCCCCAGCACACACAGCAGCTGGAACAGGAAAATGCGTTTCTTGGCATCGGCAGGCTTGGCCCGGATGTCGTCCTGAAGGGCCTTGAGGGCCTGCACCGGGTCCCCGGCACGCAGGTGTTCTTCCGCTGTGGGAGTTGCCATGGTCAGACGACCTCCGCCGTGAAGCTCATGTTGCCCTTCTTCTGGCCCTTTTCGTCCTGGGCCACGTATTCGACCGTGATCTTCTGGAACGAGAAGATCCATTGCTCGTGCAGCGTCGCGTCGGCCGTCGACAGGTCGTACGACGTGATGCGCGCGTTCTCGAGCGTGACGATCATGAAGTCCACCGGCAGGCCACCGGCCTTGCGCACATGGAGCGTCACCTTCTTCAGCAGTTCGTTGGCACGCATCACCGACATCATCGGCGTCGATGCCGCATCGACCTCCTTGAAGACGTGCAGGGATTCGATCGACGTCTTGGCCGCCGCTCCGGCACCACCCATCGCACTGGCCGAGCGCATTCCCCAGCGCCAGCCGGAGATGTCGATGGCCTCGGGGTGCACCTTGTCGTTCGCTTCGCCCTTGATGACGCCGGAACGGGTGCCCTCGATCTTCAGGAACATGTCAGCTTGACTCATAGGCTCCTCCTGGCATCACCCTTGATTTGCGCCGGACCCGGCGCGACCGCACGAGGCAGTCCGCGCCAGCCCGTCGCGCGACACCGGTGATCCGGGTCGGCAGCGCCAGCCAGAAGGCCAGCCGGCTGCCGGCCGGGACCGGGTCATGGCAAGACTCACTCGCTGTTGCCGGCGATGTCCCACACCGCGTCCTTGGTGCCGCCCTTCTTGGCGCCCTTTTCGTCCTGCGGCTGGTACTTGTAGGTGAACTTGGCGAAGTTCAGGGTGACGTTTTCCGTCAGGCGATCCTCGCCGCCGCTGCCGCCGGTGGACACGCTGGTGACCATCACTTCTTCCATCTTGATCACCACGTACTCGACGGGGGTGCCGCCGGCCTTGCGGACGATCAGGGTGGCTTCCGGATAGTGCTTGCCGTTGCAGCAGGCGAGCATCAGCGCGTTGGAGGCCGAGTCGATGTACTTCGTGAAGGACAGGTCCTGCACGTTGACCTTGCCGGCGCCGCCGCCACCGCCCATGTGGGTGGTGCCCGACTGGGACATGCCCCAGCTCCAGGCCAGCACGTCGATCTTGCCGGCGTGGGTCTTGTCGGTCGATTCGCCTTCGATGTCGCCGATCTTGATGAAAATGTCTACAGCCATGATCTTTCCTTTCAGTGGGTCGTGAAAAACAAGCAGTGGGTACTTCAGTTGAACCGGGACTCGACTGCGTGCGGAAGTCCCGGATAGCGGCCGCTATGCAAAAAAGAAGGCTGGCCGTGTCTCGCTCAGGCCGCCTTGGCCGAAGGCAGCTTCGACACCAGGCGCAGCGAGACCGTCAGGCCCTCGAGTTGGTAATGAGGACGCAGGAAGAACTTCGAGGTGTAGTACCCCGGGTTGCCTTCCACTTCCTCGACGATGACCTCGGCTGCAGCCAGCGGCTTGCGGGCCTTGGTCGATTCGGACGAGTGCGCCGGATCGCCGTCGACGTACTGCAGGATCCAGTTCTGCAGCCAGATCTGCATGTCGGAGCGCTCCTTGAACGAACCGACCTTGTCGCGCACGATGCACTTCAGGTAGTGCGCGAAGCGGCAGCAGGCAAACAGGTACGGCAGCCGCGCGGCCAGGTTGGCATTCGCCGTGGCGTCGGGGTCGTCGTACTCGAACGGCTTCTGCAGGGACTGCGCGCCGATGAAGGCTGCGAAGTCGCTGTTCTTGCGGTGCACCAGCGGCATGAAGCCGTTCTTGGCGAGTTCGGCCTCGCGGCGGTCGGAGATCGCGATCTCGGTCGGGCACTTCATGTCCACCCCACCGTCGTCGGTCGGGAAGGTGTGGGCCGGCAGGCCTTCGACCGCACCGCCGGACTCGATGCCGCGGATGCGCGAGCACCAGCCGTACTCCTTGAACGAACGGTTGATGTTCGTGGCCATCGCATAGGCGGCGTTGGCCCAGGTGTACTTGTGGTGGTCGGCCGCGCCGGTGTCTTCCTCGAAGTCGAATTCCTCGACCGGGTTGGTGCGCGAGCCGTAGGGCAGGCGCGACAGGAAGCGCGGCATGGCCAGGCCGATGTAGCGGGCGTCGTCCGACTCGCGCAGCGAACGCCATGCGGCATATTCGGGGGTCGAGAAGATCTTGGTCAGATCGCGCGGATTGGCCAGCTCCTGCCAGGTCTCCATCTGCATGGTGGTCGGCGACGCACCGGAGATGAACGGCATGTGGGCTGCGGCGCAGACCTTGCTCATCTCGGTCAGCAGCTCGACGTCCGGCGGGCTGTGGTCGAAGTGGTAGTCGCCCACCATGCAGCCGAAAGGCTCGCCACCGAACTGACCGTATTCTTCTTCGTAGACGCGCTTGAAGATCGGGCTCTGATCCCAGGCCGTGCCCTTGTAGCGCTTCAGTGTCTTGCCCAGCTCCTGCTTGGAGATGTTCATGACGCGGATCTTCAGATGCTCGTCGGTCTCGGTGTTGTTCACCATGTAGTGCAGACCGCGCCAGGCACCCTCGAGCTTCTGGAAGTCGGCGTGGTGCAGGATCTGGTTGATCTGCTCCGACAGCTTGCGGTCGATCGCGGCCACCATCGCCTCGATCGTCTTGACGACGTCATGGCCGATCAGCTGGGTCTGCGACAGCGCCTGCTGGGCCAGCGTGGCCACCGCCTGCTCGACCGCAGACTTGGCTTCGTCGGTCTTGGGCTTGAATTCCTTCTGCAGCAAGGAAGCGAGTTCGTTGCCCTCGAAGGTCACGCCTTCGAGCTGACTTTGTTGTTGGGTCTCTGCCATTGAGTTCTCCTGGATGACTCGTTGGTGCGGATCAGGACGCGCCGCCCTCTTCGGCCGGCTTCTTCGCGGAAGCCAGCGACTGCATCAGCGCCGGGTCCTTCAGGACCTTGGCGATCAGCTCTTCGGCACCGGTCTTGCCGTCCATGTAGGTCACCAGGTTGGCCAGTTGCTGGCGGGCTTCCAGCAGCTTGCTGAGGGAGTCGACCTTGCGGGCGATGGCCGCCGGCGAGAAGTCGTCCATGTTCTCGAAGGTGATGTCCACGCTCAGGTTGCCTTCACCGGTGAGGGTGTTAGGCACCTGGAACGCCACGCGCGGCTTCATCGACTTCATGCGGGAGTCGAAGTTGTCGACGTCGATCTCGAGGAACTTGCGGTCCGCCACGGGTGCCAGCGGCTCGGCCGGCTTGCCGGAGAGATCCGCCAGCACGCCCATCACGAACGGCAGCTGAACCTTCTTCTCGGCTCCGTACAACTCGACGTCGTACTCGATCTGCACGCGTGGCGCGCGGTTTCTGGCAATGAATTTCTGGCTGCTGGTGGCCATGGTCTTCTCCTACGGTTGGCAAGAATCCAGGTGTCGGGCGGTCTCGGCCTGGATCAACGGAAAGTTGAGGTCTGGGTGCTTGGAACTGCTCTGGCACGGCGGCGCTGTGCAGCACTCATTCGCGAATACCGGCCACGCCGCGAACCGTGTGCAGCCCATCGGGCGCCATGTCCTCGATGATTTCGAGGAAGTTCATGGTCATCAATTTCTGCGCGCGGCGCAACAACAAAGGAGCGGGATTGCTCGGCTCGTTGCGTTCGAGGTATTCCACGATGCGCTCCAGCGTGCGAAGGACGTCCTCGCGGGAGCGCAGTTCCCCGGCCACCTGCACCCTTACGGTGCCGGGTGCCCCGGTTTCGGCACCGCCGCCCTCGGCCTGGCCGTCGGCGCCACCGGCATCCCCCGCGGCCACCCCCATCTCGGCCGCCATGCGGTCAGCCAGCTTGCCCACGGCATTGAGGATCAGGCGCAAAGGCCGGAAATCGACCGCCTGGTCCGACCCCACCCGCTCGTTCAGCAGGTTCTGCAGGGCGTTGGCCTGGGTGCTGCCGTTTTTCAGTCCAGCCAGGAAGCCCGGGTCGGCGGTGGCCGCCTCGCGCAGTGCCGCCATGACTTCGGCCTCGGACGGCGCCGCCTGCCCCGCCGGCGCTTCGGCTGCACCCACCAGGTATTCGATCTGGCGCACGGTGAAACCGCCGGAGCGGGTGCGCACGCAGATCGCCTCGCGCAGCTCGCGTACCCCCGCCTCCGGGTGCGCCAGCGCTGCCAGCGCGTTCATCCGCATGATCGGGTCGTTGCCGTCGTCCGGGTCGAGCTGGGGGAAGACCTGATCCCAGTAACGCTCGCACAGGCCGGCAATCAGCTGCAGCCCCTGCCCCATGCCGGCCGGCCCCTGGGTGGCACCCAGGCCACGCGCCAGGTAGGCCGCCACGCGCAGGTCCTTGGTGCGGGAGAACAGCCCCACGCAGGCATCGACGACATCGCGCCAGTCGGGCTCCTCGGCCGCCACCACGGTGTCGCCGAACTGCTGCTCGGGCTTGCCGCGGGCCGCCTGCTCCAGCGCCATGAACTGGGCGTCGTACTCGAGGTCGACTCCGCAGGGGGCGTCTTCGGAGACCGGGGCCAGCAGGGCTTCGATGTCGATCACGTCTGAACCTTCTTCTTCGTCGCTGCCGTTCGCACCATGCGCCGGCTTGCTGACTTGGGGGCAGTCTAGGAGCGCGCCCATCATGCCGCCACCCCAAGGGTTAGGGATCAGGGTCACCCCCTAGGTCACCCCCCTGCCGCACGGCCGGTCTGCGCCGCCGTCGTCAAGGCGTCACAAGCGCATCACCCTGCCCCTGCTTGCGCCCTGGTCATACTCTGGCAGCCGCCCCACACCGCTGGAGGCGGACGCAGGCCATCATGCAGCGCAGGCCCCACGCATGCGGGTTCTGACCCCCCCTAGTTCTTGGTGTTACACCGCGTCAAGTCTTTTTTCCGGAGGGCCCGCGACCCATAATCGTGCGGCCACGGGTACCCTGGTGTGCCCATTCCTGCCACGCAAGTCCAGAGACCGGAACCCACATGATGCGATCACGCCGCGATACGTTCAAATGGATGCTGGCCGCGGCCGGGGCCGGGCTGATGCTCGGTTGCTCCAGCCCGCCCAAGCCCCCCAAGCCGACGATCATCGACGTCAAGCTCACCGCTGCCGCCACCGTCAACCCGGACAGCCGCAACCGTGCCTCGCCGGTGATCGTGCGCATTTATGAACTGAAGGCGCCGGCCGCCTTCGAATCGGCCGACTTCTTCTCGCTGTTCGACAAGGACCGCGAGACCCTTGGCGCCGACATGACCGCGCGCGACGAGTTCGTGCTCCAGCCCGGCCAGACGGTGGGCTTCAAGCGCGAGGTCAAGTCGGAAACCCGTCACCTGGCCGTGCTGGTCGCCTACCGCGACCTGGAGCGCGCACGCTGGCGTGCCGTGGCACCCGTGACGCTCAACCAGACGCAGACCGTGCAGGTCGATGCCGGCGCGCGGGCCGTCGAGATGGCCGCGCGCGTGGTCCAGACCGACAAGAAGTAAACGCGCAGACTAGCAAGCAGGCGCCTCGCGCCCGGTACATCGCTGTCGTGCCGCCCGGACGGATTCAGCCGCCGGCGGCACTGCCCCAGGGCAAGTCAGCCTCAGACAAGCAAGGAATTCGCTCCATGTCGAGCTATCGCCGTGTGGTGTGGTCAGAAGGGATGTTCCTCCTGCCGCAACATTTCCAGCAGCAGGACCGCCACATCGAACGCTGGGTCGAGCAACGCACCAGCGTCACCGGTGCCTATCGGTGGGGCTGGGTCGAGCTCGAGCTCGATGACGCCAGCCTCATGCTGGGGCGGGTGCAGATCCTGAAGGTGCGCGGGGTGCTGCCTGACGGCACGCCGATCGACGCACCAGCCTACGACCCCCTGCCGCCGGCCTTCGACTTCCCCGCCGGCGTGAAGGACGAGACCGTCGTGCTGGCCATTCCCAGTCGCCGTGCGAACCTGCAGGACAGCGCGCTGACGGGCGCCACCGACACCGCCCTGCTGCGCTACCTGGCCCGCGACGAAAAGGCACAGGACGCCGCAAGCGATTACGACAACACCGCCGACATCCAGGTGGGTGACCTGAACGCGCGGCTGATGCTGCTGCGCGACGCGACCCAGGCCTACCAGACCTGCGGTGTCGTCCGCGTGGTCGAGCGCAAGCCGGACAACCAGTTGCTGCTCGACCGCAGCTACATCCCGTCGATGCTGTCGATCAACGGGCACTCCCGCCTGGGCGGGTATGCGCGCGAGATCCAGGCCCTGATGGCGCAGCGCGGTGACGCACTGGCCGCACGCATGGGCAAGCCTGGCGCCGGTGGTGTGGCCGAGATCGCCGACTTCCTCATGCTGCAGAGCGTCAATCGCTACGAGCCGGTGTTCCGTCACCTGACCGAGCTTCCGCTGGTGCACCCCGAGCTGCTCTATCGCACTTGCCTGGAGGCCGCCGGCGACCTGGCCGTCTTCGGCAGCCCCACGCGTCGTCCGCGCCCGATGCCGGCTTACCTGCACGAAGACCTGGAGCGCAGCTTCAGTGCGGTGGTGGCCGAACTTCGCGCCCTGCTGGGCACCGTGCTGGAACAGCGCGCCATCCCGATCGAGCTGGTCGACCGCAAGTACGGCGTGCGTACCGCCACGTTCTCCGACCTGGAACTGCTGGGCACGGCCAACCTGGTGCTGGCGGTCAATGCCCAGGTGCCCGGGGAACAGCTGCGCACGCGCTTTCCGACCCAGGTCAAGCTCGGCCCGGTCGACAAGATCCGCGACCTGGTCAACCTGCAGCTGCCCGGCATCACGCTACGCGGCCTGCCGGTGGCGCCGCGCGAGATCCCCTATCACGCCGGCTTCCACTACTTCGAGCTGGAGCGCCACGGCGACCTGTGGGAGCAGCTGAAGAAGAGCGGCGCCATGGCGATGCACATCGCCGGCGAGTTCCCGGGGCTCCAGCTGGAGTTCTGGGCCATTCGTGAGCGCTGAACCACGAGCGTTGAGCCACGCCCCACGCACGAACCACTCGCCATCCGACCGATGAACGCCGCGCTCCCCCCCTTCGTGATCCACCCGGCTGAGCCGCGACCCGCGCAAAGGTGCCTCCCATGAGTCCGAACAACGATCCGTTTGCAGGTTTCGACGCAGGCCAGACCTTCGTGATGCCCACTCCGGGGGCACGACCGGCCGCCATGCCGGCGTCCACGCCCACCGGTTTTGCCCGTGAAGCGGCACTGGACATCGCCTACCAGCCTGCCGGCCTGAACCCGCTGATTGCCGCGGCCAATCCACTGCTCAACCTGATCCCGCAGATGCGGCAGATCACGATGCACCAGGACGTCGCCGGCCTGCGCGACAACCTCGCGCAAGGCTTGCGGCAGTTCGAAGCCTCGGCGCGTGCGGCAGGCATTGCAAATGAGAAGGTCATCGCCGCCCGCTACATCCTGTGCACGGTGCTGGACGAAACCGCGGCAAGCACCCCCTGGGGGGGCTCCGGTGTGTGGGGCCGTCACAGCCTGCTGGTGATGTTCCACAACGAAGCCTGGGGCGGCGAAAAGGTGTTCCAGCTGCTCACCCGGCTGGCCCAGAACCCCACTGACAACATCGACCTGCTCGAACTGCTGTATGCCTGCATCGCACTCGGCTTCGAGGGGCGCTATCGGGTGGTCGAGAACGGCCGCACCGAGCTGCAGGTGCTGCGCGAACGTCTGGCGCAACTGATCCGGCGCCAGCGCGGGCAGGTCGAGCCCGCGCTGTCCCAGCACTGGGCGCCGGCGGTGCTGCCCAAGCGCAAATGGTCCACCGCGATGCCGCTGTGGATCTTTGCAGCCGTCACCGCGCTGATCCTGCTGGGCAGCTACATGGGCTTCAGCTATGCGCTCAACCGCGATTCCGATCCGCTGTTCGCCTCGATCACCGATCTGAAGGCCCGCGGTGTGTCCGTGCCGCCGCCCGCCCCGGCGCAGAAGCCGCGCCTGGCGCAGTTCCTGGCACCCGAGGTGCAGCAAGGCCTGGTGGAGGTACGCGACTTCGATGACCGCAGCATCGTCACGGTACGCGGCGACGGCCTCTTCCAGCCGGCCAGCGCCACGCTCGATGCCGGACGTGTGCCGCTGATGCTGCGCATCGGCGACGCCATCAATTCGGTGTCGGGGCGAGTGCTCGTCACCGGCCACACCGACAACCAGCCGATCCGTTCGGCGCGTTTCCCGTCCAACTGGCATCTGTCGCAGGAGCGCGCCAAGTCCGTGGGTGAACTGCTCGCCACCAAGGTCAACCAGGTCGGGCGCATTCAGGTCGAAGGCCGCGCCGAGTCCGAGCCGGTGTCGCCCAACGACACGCCGGCCGGCCGGGCCAAGAACCGCCGTGTCGAGATCACGGTGTTCGTGAACAAACCCGCCTGAACGGCCCAGCGAGGTAGCACATGAAAAAAGTACTGGGTCTCATCTTCAATCGCTGGGTGCTGATCACGCTGGGCCTGCTGGCCCTGGCAATCATCATCTGGATCGTCGGCCCGCTGGTGGCCATTGGCGCACTGCGCCCGCTCGACCCCGAATGGGCGCGCATCGCGCTGATCGCGGCCATCGTGCTGCTGGTCGTGGCCAAGCAGGTCTGGAGTGCATGGCGCGCGCGCAAGGCCAGCGAAAAGCTGGTGCAGGGCTTTGCGGCTCAGGCGGCTTCGGCGCCCTCGCCCACCGCCGGCGCCCAGGAAGTGGCCGTGATCGAGGGCCGCTTCAAGGAGGCGATGGACGCGCTGCGCAAGGCCCAACTCGGCGCGAAGGCCTCCGGGCGCTTCGGCGCCAAGCTCGGCCGCGGCTATCTGTATCACCTGCCCTGGTACATCATCATCGGCGCCCCGGGCTCAGGCAAGACGACGGCACTGATCAACTCGGGGCTGGAATTCCCGCTGGCCGACAAGTTCGGCAAGGAAGCGATCCGTGGCGTGGGCGGCACCCGCAACTGCGACTGGTGGTTCACCAACGAAGCCATCCTGCTCGATACCGCTGGCCGCTACACCACCCAGGACAGCAACCAGCAGGACGACTCCACCGCATGGGGCGGCTTCCTGCAACTGCTGCGCAAGAACCGACCGCGCCGCCCCATCAATGGTGTGCTGGTGACGGTCAGCGTCTCCGACCTGCTGTCCCAGCCCGGCCCCGAACGTGAACGCTATGCGCTCACGGTGCGTCAGCGCGTCCAGGACCTGTACAAGCAGCTCGGTGTGCGCGTGCCCATCTACCTGCTGGTGACCAAGACCGACCTGCTGCCCGGTTTCATCGAGTACTTCGACGACCTCGGCAAGGAGCAACGCGAGCAGGTGCTCGGTTTCACCCTGCCCTACCAGGACCAGGGCCCGGGGCTGGACAAGGCCGCGCTCGGCCAGTTGTTCTCGACCGAGTTCGAGGCCCTGTCGCAACGGCTGTTCAACGGATCGATCGAACGGCTCGAGGCCGAGCGCGATCCGAGCCGGCGTGGCCTGATCTACAGCTTCCCGCAGCAGTTCACCGCGCTGCGCGAAGTGCTGGGCGAGTTCCTCGGCAATGCGTTTGCCGGCTCCAAGTTCGACGAGACCATGGTGCTGCGTGGCCTGTACTTCACCAGCGGCACCCAGGAAGACTCCCCGATCGACCGGATCATGGGCGTGCTGGCACGCAGCTTCAAGGTCGAGCGGCGCGCCCTGCCGCCCCAGAAGTCCACCGGCCGCAGCTACTTCCTGACGCGCACGCTGCGCGACGTGGTCTTCCCCGAAGCCGAACTGGCGGGCACCAACCTCAAATGGGAGCGCCGTCGCGGCTGGCTGCAGGCAGCGGCCTTCGTGACCATCGGTGTGGTGGCGCTCGGTGCGCTGGCCGCCTGGACGGTCAGCTACGTGAACAACCGCGGCTACCTGGCCCAGATCCAGGAACGCATCGAGCCGATGCGCAAGACGGTGCAGGCCATCGATTCGAGCACCGGGGCCGACGTGGTGCAGTTGCTGCCGTCGCTGAACGAACTGCGGCGCCTGGCGATCATCGCGCCCGTCACGCCCGACCTCAGCGCCCCCACCACCTGGCAGTTCGGCCTGTTCCAGGGTGACAAGATGGACGCGGCGGCCCGCGCGGCCTACCAGAAGCTGCTCGACGACGCGATGCTGCCCAAGGTGTCGCGGCGCGTCGAAGACCTGCTGCGCTCGGCCCAGTCGCGCAACCCCGAGCTGATGTACGAGGCGCTGAAGGCCTACCTGATGCTCTACGACTCCGAACATTACTCGGCCAGCGCGCTCAAGGATCTGGTGATGGCCGACTGGGAGGCCAACCTGCCACGCGAGGTGACCAACGAGCAGCGCGCCCAGCTTGAGGAGCATCTGAACGTGCTGCTCGACCGCGGACTGGTGCTTTCACCCATTCCGCAGGACAAGGCCCTGGTCGAGCAGGCCCGCGTCGCACTGCAGCGCATGTCTCTGGCGCAGCGGGTCTACAGCCGCCTCAAGCGGGTGGGGGTGGGTGCCGACACGCCGGAGTTCAAGCTCACCAATGCCGCCGGTCCGGCAGCGCCCCTGGTGTTCACCCGGGCCAGCGGCGCCCCGCTGACCAAGGGCATTCCCGGGCTCTACACCTACAACGGCTACCACCAGGCCTTCCTCAAGCAGGCCGACACGGTCGCCCGCCAGCTGTTCGAAGAAGAAGGCTGGGTGCTGGGACTGCCCGAGCAGCAGCGCAGCTTCAACCTCAGCGACACGCAAAGCGTGCAGCGCCTGATCAACGACGTGCGGCGCCTGTACCTCGAAGACTATGCCCGCATCTGGGAAGCCTTCCTGAACGACATCAAGCTCGTCGGCCACGGCAACCTTCAGCAGACCATCCAGGTGGCGCGCATCCTGTCGGCGCCGGACTCGCCGCTACCGCCCTTCCTGCGCGCGGTGGTGAAGGAGGTCACGCTCGGCCAGAAGATCGATGGCAACTCGGTCGACAAGGCCACCACGACCGTGCGTGAAACCGTGTCAGGCACCCGCGAGTCGCTCGCCCGCCTGCTCGGCGGCGAGCAGCAACCCGGCACCTCGACCCAGCCTCAGCGGCTGGAGAGCATCGTCGACGACCGCTTCGATGCCTTGCGTCGGTATGTGCTGAGCCCGGTGCAGGGACAGCCCGCGCCCATCGACAATTCGCTGGCGTTGCTGAACGAGCTGTACACCCTGATGACGGCCACCGAAACCGCCATCCGGGGCGGTTCGGCCCCCCCGCAGAGCGACGTGCCCAACAAGGTGCGTGCCGAAGCCGCTCGTCTGCCCGAGCCGGTACGTGGCCTGATGAGCCAGATGGTCACCAGCGGCGTGACGCAGGCGCTCGGCGCCACCCGCGAGAACCTGAGCAACAGCCTGAAGGTGGGCGTGGCCGACTTCTGCAGCCAGGCGATCGCAGGGCGCTACCCCTTCGTGAAGGGCAGCGCGCGGGACGTCACCCAGGACGACTTCGCGCGGTTGTTCTCGCCTGGCGGCCTGATGGACGAGTTCTTCCAGCGCAATCTGATGCAGTTCGTCGACACCACGACCAAGCCCTGGTCGTTCCGTGAGGTCGGCGGCGGGCAGATGGGGTCGTCGAGCGAGTCGGGGGCGCTGGTGCAGTTCCAGCGGGCGCAGTCCATCCGCGACACCTTCTTCCGCTCCGGTGGCAAGACGCCGGGTCTGCGACTGGACTTCAAGCCGGTCGAGATGGACGCCACGATCACCCAGTTCATCCTCGATGTCGACGGCCAGATCGTGAAGTACGCGCATGGCCCGGCCGTGCCGATGAGCGTGCAGTGGCCCGGCACCAGCGGGCGCGGTCAGGTGCGCATCCAGGTGTCGCCGCCGTCGGCGTCCGGCACGTCGGGTGCGGTTTTCGAGGGACCGTGGGCCTTGTTCCGCATGTTCGACAAGGTCGACATCGACGGTGGCGGCCAGCCCGAGCGCTTCCGGGCCACGTTCAACGTCGAAGGGCGCAAGGCCGTGTTCGAGGTGACCACGAGCAGCGTGATCAACCCCTTCCGCATGAACGACCTGACGAACTTCAACTGCCCAGGAAAACTATGAGCAACGGCCTGGAGGGATGGTTGGCCAGCGACCCGGCAGTGCAGAACACGCCGGCCTGGTTCGGCAAGCTGCCTGCCCTGGGTGACTTTGCCTATCGCCGGGGGAACGAGCGCTTCAACGGCGCGATGGACAGCTGGCTGCAGCGCTCGATACCGGCCAGCCGGGCACAACTGGGCGAGGGCTGGACCCAGGCCTACCTGAGCGCGCCGATGTGGTGCTTTGCGCTGTTCCCGGGGGTGGCGTCGGAGGAGTGTTACGCCGGTGTGCTGATGTCCAGCGTGGACCGCGTGGGCCGCTACTTCCCGCTCATCGTCTACACGCAGGTGCCCTATGCCCGTGCGCTGCTGCGCGAGATCCACAGCGGCATGCCCTGGTACCGCTACATCCAGCAGGCCCTGCCGCAGGTGCTGAACACGCAGTTCACCCACGATCAGTTCGAGGCGCTGCTGGCCGCCGCGCCGGTGACGGCCCTGCATGCCGTGGACGGCCTGGATGCTGCGGTGCCGGTGAGCTGGCCCGAGGCCTTCCAGCAGGGGCGCCCGATGGCAGTCCCTGGCCTGGACGTGGCCACGGGTGCGCTGGCGCAGGAACTGCTCGACCACTACCTGCGCGGCGCAAGCCTGTGGTGGGCCGACTTTCCGAACGCCGGCACCCTGCTGCGCGCCTACAAAGGCATGCCGCCGCCGGACGCCTATGCCCAGTGGCTGACCGGCCACCCCTGAGCTCACGCGGGGCGGCTCGGCCAACGGGTGCCGCGCGCCGCTGCTCGCCTGCCCGGGTGCCGGCACAATGAAAAAGGGCGACCCTGGGTCGCCCTTCCTGCTGTTGCCGCCCGAATGTCAGGCCACGGCATCCGCCGGTTGACGCTGCAGCATCGCCAGTGCGCGTGCGATGGTCTGGCGCAGTTCGCGCCGGTCGACGATCATGTCGAGTGCCCCCTTGTGCAACAGGAACTCGGCCCGCTGGAACCCCTCGGGGAGCTTCTCGCGCACGGTGTTCTCGATCACACGCGGCCCGGCAAAACCGATGAGGGCCCGCGGCTCGGCGATCACCATGTCGCCCACGAAGGCAAAGCTGGCCGACACGCCCCCCATCGTGGGATCGGTCAGCACGCTGATGTAGGGCAGACGTGCCTTGGCCAGGCGGGTGAGTGCTGCATTGGTCTTGGCCATCTGCATCAGGCTCAACAGCCCCTCCTGCATGCGTGCACCGCCGGTGGCGGTGAAGCAGATGAAGGGGGTCTTCTGGTCGATCGCCGCCTCGACACCGCGCACGAAACGCTCGCCGACCACCGACCCCATGGACCCGCCCATGAAGTCGAACTCGAAGCAGGCGGCCACCACCGGGATGCTGTGGACCGCACCGCCCATCACGACCAGCGCGTCGGTCTCGCCGGTGGTCTCGAGCGCGTCCTTCAGCCGATCAGGGTACTTCTTGCTGTCCTTGAACTTCAGCGCATCGACCGGAATGACCTCCTGGGCCAGTTCGAACCGGCCTTCGGGGTCGAGGAACTTGTCGAGCCGCGCACGCGCATTGATGCGGTGGTGGTGCGAGCACTTGGGGCAGACATAGACGTTCTGTTCCAGGTCCGTCTTGTAGAGCACCGTCTCGCAGGACGGGCACTTGATCCACAGACCTTCCGGAACGGTACGCCGCTCGGCCGGGTCGGTCGGCTGGATCTTCGGGGGCAGCAGTTTCTCGAGCCAACTCATGTTCGGACTCCTTGGAGGGTATCGAGCGCCGCACGGATCTCGGCGATGAAGGCACGGCCGGCTTCGGTCACACCGTCGCGCGGCTGCTCTTCAAGCAATTGCACGATTCGGGTGCCGATCACGACCGCATCGGACACCTGGGCCACCGCCTTGGCCGAGGCGGCGTCCCGGATGCCGAAGCCCACACCCACCGGCACTTTCACGTGCTGGCGAATGCGCGGCACCATGTCGGCCACCGACTGGGTATCCAGGTGACCGGCCCCGGTCACGCCCTTGAGCGAGACATAGTACACATAGCCGCTGGCAATGCGCCCGACATCGCGCATGCGCTGCTCGGTCGAGGTGGGTGCCAGCAGGAAGATGGGATCAAGGCCGTGCTGCTGAAGGCTGGCCGCGAAGGCCTCGCACTCCTCGGGCGGGTAGTCGACGACCAGCACGCCATCCACACCGGCCTCGGCCGCCGCCTTCACGAAGGCCCGTTCACCATGGCGCTGGTCGAAGCGCTCGATCGGATTGGCATAGCCCATCAGCACCACCGGCGTGCTGGTGTTGGTCGCCCGGAAAGCGCGCACCATGGCCAGCACCTGGTCCATGCCGATGCCGCGCGCCAGCGCACGTTCCGAGGCCTTCTGGATCACCGGCCCGTCGGCCATCGGGTCGGAAAACGGCACACCGAGTTCGATCACGTCGGCGCCGGCATCGGCCATGGCCACCATCAGCTCCGGCGTCACGTCGGCATAGGGGTCACCGGCCGTCACGTACGGGATCAGCGCCTTGCGGCCGTTCTCGCGCAGTGCAGCAAAGGTCCTGGCGATGCGGTTCATGCCGTCGCTCCCTTGACCTGGACGCCAGCCTGCGACGGCCGGTCATGGAATGCGGCGCCGGAGAGGTCGGCGACCGTGCCGATGTCCTTGTCGCCCCGGCCGGAGAGGTTGACCAGGATGATCTGATCGGTTCGCATCGTCTTGGCGAGTTTCATGGCGTGCGCCACCGCGTGGCTGGATTCAAGCGCCGGAATGATGCCTTCGGTGCGGCACAGATAGTGGAACGCCCCAAGCGCTTCTTCGTCGGTGACGCCAACGTACTCGGCTCGCCCGATGTCCTTCAGGAAGGCGTGTTCCGGGCCGACCCCGGGGTAGTCCAGCCCGGCCGAGATGCTGTGGGTCTCGGTGATCTGGCCGTTGGCGTCCTGCAGCAGGTAGGTCCGGTTGCCGTGCAGCACACCAGGCGAACCCGCGCTGAGCGAGGCGGCATGTTTGCCGCTGTCCAGGCCCTGCCCGGCGGCCTCGACACCGATCAGCCGTGTGCCTTCATGCCGGATGTAGGGGTAGAAGATGCCCATGGCATTGCTGCCGCCGCCCACGCAGGCGACCACAACGTCTGGCTGGCGCCCGGTCATCTCGGGCATCTGCACCAGGCACTCCTCGCCGATCACGCTCTGGAAGTCGCGCACCATCTCGGGGTAAGGCGCCGGGCCGGCCACGGTGCCGATGATGTAGAACGTGTTCTCGACGTTCGTGACCCAGTCGCGCAGCGCCTCGTTGAGGGCGTCCTTCAGCGTCTTCGAGCCGCTTTCGACCGGCACGACCCGCGCGCCCAGCAGATGCATGCGGTAGACGTTGGGCGACTGGCGCTTGACGTCCTCGGCGCCCATGTAGACGACACATTCCAGCCCGTAGCGGGCGCAGATGGTGGCCGTGGCCACCCCGTGCTGCCCGGCGCCGGTCTCGGCAATCACACGTGGCTTGCCCATGCGGCGGGCCAGCAGCGCCTGCCCGATGGTGTTGTTCACCTTGTGGGCGCCGGTGTGGTTCAGGTCCTCGCGCTTGAGGTAGATCTGCGCGCCACCCATCTCGCGGCTCATGCGGGCGGCATGATAGATCGGGCTGGGACGCCCGACAAAATGCGCCAGCTCGTAGCGGAATTCGGCCTGGAACTCCGGGTCGTTGCGGTATTTCTCGTAGGCCGCCTTCAGTTCGTCGAGGGCGTGAACGAGGGTTTCGGCGACGAAGGAGCCGCCATAGGGTCCGAAATGCCCGCGGGCATCGGGTTGGTGATAGTCGATCATGTGTGCTTCAGGTTCAAGTCTGGCAGTCAGGTGAGGGCCGCCGCCATGCGGGCGTCCGCTTCACGCACTGCGTCACAGAACCGGCGCATCGCAGCGGCATCCTTGATGCCTTTGCTGCTTTCAACGCCGGTGCTCACGTCAACGGCCCAGGGCCGTACCCGAAGCACCCCATCGGTCACGTTTGCAGGACTCAACCCACCAGACAAAACGACCGGACGGGGCACGTTTGGTGGAATGGCAGACCAATCGAAGACCTTTCCGCTGCCGCCGTACCCTTCCACATGTGCATCAAGCAACAGGGCCTGGGCCGAGGCAAACTGAGAAGCAAAGTGTAGCAAATCCAGACCCTCGGCCATCCGTGCGGCCCGGATGTACGGGCGCCCGTACTGCTCGCAGTCGGCGGCAGCCTCGTCGCCGTGGAACTGCAGCAGGACCTGCGGCAATGCCGCGGTGACGCTGGCAACCTCTTCGCGGCTCGGATTCACGAACAGCGCCACTGGCGTCACGAACGGCGGCAGGCGGTCCACCAGACGACGTGCTTGCGCCACCGACACGTGCCGCGGGCTGCGGGCGTAGAACACCAGCCCGATGGCGTCCGCCCCCGCCTCGACGGCGGCGTCGACATCGGCCTCGCGCGTCAGTCCACAGATCTTGATACGAGTGCGCAGGAGGGTCATGACATCAGCTTCATTCAGGCTCGAACGGGCGGCAGGCAGGTGCGCCGCCGTTCAGGGCAGCCAGTCGAACGCCGCGGTGCGTTCGGGCAGGCCGAGCCCGGCATCGTAACGCGGGCCCAGGAAATACAGGCCGTCCGGCTCGAAGGTGGGGGGTGCCGTACGGCGATCCCGTGAGTCCAGTACCTCACGGGCCCAGTCGGGCGGACGCTGCCCGCTGCCGATAGCCAGCAGGCAGCCCATCAGGTTGCGCACCATGTGATGCAGGAAGGCGCTGGCCTCGAATTCGAAGCGCCAGTAGGCGCCCCGCCGCTCGATCGAGATGTCACGCAGCTGCTTGATCGGTGAGCGTGCCTGGCATTCAGACGAGCGAAAGGCGCTGAAGTCATGCTCTCCGATCAGGTGCCTGGCGGCCTGCTGCATCGCGCGCTGGTCCAGCGGTCGAAAGACCCAGCCGACAAAACCAGCCTCCAGCGACGGGCGCTGCGGGCTTTCAAGCAGGATGTAGGCATAGCGCCGCGCTCGGGCGGCATTGCGAGCATGGAAGTCATGCGGCACCTCGGCGGCCCACTGGATGGCGACGTCGCCGGGCAGATGGGCGTTGGTGCCGCGAACCCATGAGAACGGCTCACGCTGCACAGGCGTGTCGAAGTGCACGACCTGGTTGAGGCCGTGCACACCGGTGTCGGTACGCCCGGCACACACGGTGCGAATGCTGCCGGGCGGCAGCCCGCAGAAACGATCGAGCGCCTGCTCCAGGCTCGCCTGCACGCTGGGCAGCTCAGGCTGGATCTGCCAGCCCTTGTAGGCGGTGCCCCGGTAGCTGACACCCAGGGCCATGCGCGTGGGCATGTGGCTCAAGACCTCACTGCTCCATGGCAAACGCCCTGCCCCGGGGTGTCACGACGGACACCGCGGTCGACAGGGCGTTGTTTCAGCCGAGTTCGGCCAGCATGGTCTGAGCCTTGGCCTTCAGCGCGCCATCGGACTTCGAGACCACTTCCTGCAGCAGTTCGCGTGCACCTTCACGATCACCGATCTGGCGGAACTCGTCTGCCAGTTCCAGCTTGCGTGCGAGCGGATCACCGCTTTCGCTGTCACCGCCGCCCAGGTCGAAAGGCTCGTCGAGTCCGGCCGGCCGGCTGATCGTGGCATCGAGATCCAGGCCCGGCGGCGGGTTCAGATCGAGCGAGATGTCACCCAGATCAAAGTCCATGCTGTTGGACGACTTGACCGACGCTGCAGGGCTTGCCACCGGCGCGGGCGCCGGAGGCAGGTCGGGCAGTTCGAATGACAGACCCATGTCCTGCACGCCAGGCGACGCGGTCGCCGCGGGTGCGGTGGCATCGAGATCGAGACTGCCAAACGACGCCGTCGGGGGAATCTGCATCGACGAGGGCATCGGCTTGGTCGACTCGGGGTCCAGGCGCGGTGCCTGCGGCGCGTCGACGACCGGCAGATCGAGATCCAGGTCGACCAGCGGTGCGGCCGGGGGCTCCTCGAATCGCGATGCGGTCGGCAGGATGGACTGCGGCATCGTGCTGGCGCCCAGCGGCTCGAACCCGCCTTCGGCGGCCTTCGTAGCGTCGGCCGGTGCACCGCCCGGCTGGTACAGCGGATTCTCGGGGTCGATCTGCCGACCGAGCTCCTGACCCTTGGCCCAGTCTTCGCCCTGACCGCCCGTCAGACCATACAACTGCGTTGCCAGCAGTTCGAAGCCCTTGGTGTCGCGGCGCTTGGCGTAGACCTCCAGCAGCTTGGTCCGCACGGCCAGGCGCTCCGGATTGGCGCGCATGGCTTCCTTGAGGATCTCCTCGGCCTGCAGATCCCGGCCGTAGGCGAGGTAGACGTCGGCCTCGGCCACCGGATCGACGTCACCGATGGCGTCCAGCTGGCTGAGCGAATAGCTCAGCGAGGACGGAGCACCAGATGCATCCTTGGTGTCGATGCGCTGACCACCGCTGGCGCCGAAGAACGAATCAGGCTGCAGACGGCTTTCGAGGAAGGACGTTTCGCCGCTGTCCTTCTTGTTGCGCGAACGCAGCCGATAGAAGCCCAGGCCGGCCAGCAGGGCCACGAGGATGGCTGCACCCGCCGGAACCAGCGGATTGGCCAGCAGCTCGTCGAGCAGCCCCGGCTCTTCGGCCGGCACGGGCATCGGCGCGGGCGCCGGCGCGGCGCTGGCAGGAGCCTCGGCCACGGCAGGTTCAGACGCAGCGGCCAGCTCCGCCGGAGCCGATGCCGGTTCGGGCACGGCAGCAGGCGCATCCACCGCAGGGGCCGATGCCACTTCGGGGGCGGGTGCCGGCGCCGGAGCGGCCGCGACCTGCACCGGAGGCGTGACGGCGGGGCTCGCGGCCGTTGCCGGCGCGGGCGAAGCCGTGGGGCCCGGCGCCGGGGCGCCGCCAGCCGGCGTCGTCATCTTCTTGAGGTCTTCGACGTTGCGCGACAGTTCGGCCACTCGCGCAGCGGCTTCCTGCTTCTGACGCTCCTGGGCGATGCGATCCTCGGCGGAGGCGCCGGGCGCTGCCACCTGGCCCTTGCTCAGGGTCAGCTTGTCAGGCGTGGGCGCCGCAGCCTGCTTGCGGTCCTCGACCGAAGCCTGAACCTGCCCGGTTGCCTGGCGACCGGTGTCGCTGGCTGCCACCTTGGGCACGGCACCCGCCAGTCGCTGGCGGTAGGCCGCGAAGTCGGCACTCTGGGCCTGGATCAGCTGCCGGGCTTCGGAGTTGCTCACCGAACCGGCCTCGCTCGAGCTCGGCACCGACAGCACGGCACCGGCCTTCAGCCGATTGATGTTGTCGGCAATGAACGCGTCAGGGTTGGCGCGGTACAGGGCGACCAGCATCTGGTCGAGCGAAACGCCGGAGCGCTGCACCCGGGCCGCCACGCCGTACAGCGTGTCACCGCGACGCACGCGGTATTCGTCCTCACCGCTGCCCGTAGCCTCTGCTGCACGCTGCGGCGAGGGCGCCTCGGCGCGGCGGGGAGCCGGCGCCGGCGCGGGCGCGCTGCGGGGGGTGGGTGCGGCAGACGGTGCGGTGGCCGGCGACGAGGCCTGGGCGGCCGTGCTGCTGTCGCCGCCCGACATGACCGGTGCGGTGGCCGGCGCCGCAGCCTGGCGGTTGCCGGTCGGCGGATCGAGCAACAGGGTGTACTCACGCACCAGACGCCCGGTGGCCCACGAGATCTCGAGGATCACGTCGACGAAGGGCTCCTGCACGGCACGATCACTCGTGATCCGCAGGAAAGGACGACCGTCGGCTCGCCGCTGGAGCGAGATCTGGGTGCTCGGCAGGACGTTGTTGTAGTCAACGCCTGCAGCGCGATACGCGGAAGGATTGGCCACCCGCGCCTGGAAGTTCGAGGCTTCCTCAGGCGTCAGGCTGGTCACGTCGATCTCTGCGCGCAGGCTCTCACCCAACGCCGACTGGACGGTCAGGCGACCGAGACCCAGCGCCGCAGCATTGCCAGCGGCCAGAAACATGGCCGCGGCTGCCACACCGGACAGAGCGAAACGCCCTACGGCTGGTGAATTTCGTTTCAAGGCGTCTCCCAAAGGATCAAGCGGCCGTGAGTGCGTGGCCACCATGGCAAGAAGGATAGACCACAAATGCCCCCACAGGGAATGCAGAAATCACAATAACATCAAGCAGATACGCTGACAAGCTCATGCAATTGCTGACATTCCCTTGCCTTTGACCCACTTGTAACCGGGCGTGAATTGTTGCCAACCGGCCACACTGGCCGGTTGGCAGGCCCCACTCAACGGTCGAGCAGGATGCGCAGCATGCGGCGCAGCGGTTCGGCAGCCCCCCACAGGAGCTGGTCGCCGATGGTGAATGCGCCGACGTATTCCGGGCCCATCGCAAGCTTGCGGATGCGTCCGACGGGGATGGTCAGCGTGCCGGTCACAGCCACGGGCGTGAGGTCCTGCATCGTGGCTTCACGGGTGTTGGGGACGACCTTGGCCCAGGGGTTGTCGGCGGCGATCATCGCCTCGATGTCCGCCACCGGCACGTCCTTGCGCAGCTTGAAGGTCAGCGCCTGGCTGTGGCAGCGCATCGCACCGATGCGCACGCAGAAGCCGTCGACCGGGATCGGGGCCGTGCCGAAGCCTTCGCCGATGCCCAGGATCTTGTTGGTCTCTGCCCCACCCTTCCATTCCTCACGGCTGGTGCCGTTGCCCAGGTCCTTGTCGATCCAGGGAATCAGCGAACCACCCAGCGGCACCCCGAAGTTCGCGGTTTCCTCGGCCGACATGGCACGCTGGCGCGCGACGATGCGGCGATCGATCTCGAGGATCGCGCTTTTCGGGTCATCCAGCAGCGGCCTGACCTCGGCGTTGAGCGTGCCGAACTGCGTCAGCAGTTCGCGCATGTGCTGCGCGCCGCCGCCCGAGGCAGCCTGGTAGGTCATCGTGCTCATCCACTCGACCAGGCCTGCCTTGTAGAGCGCGCCCACGCCCATCAGCATGCAGCTGACGGTGCAGTTGCCGCCGACCCAGTTGCGCCCGCCTGCGGCCAGCGCGTTCTTGATCACCGGCATGTTGACCGGGTCGAGGATGATCACGGCGTCATCCTTCATGCGCAGCGTGGAGGCCGCGTCGATCCAGTGGCCCTTCCAGCCGGCAGCGCGCAGCTTGGGGAAGACTTCGCTCGTGTAGTCGCCGCCCTGGGCCGTGATGATGATCTCGCAGCGCTTGAGCTGCTCGATGTCATGGGCGTCCTGCAGGCGGGTTTCATTCTTCGCCATCGCGGGTGCCGCGCCGCCGGCATTGCTGGTGCTGAAGAACAGCGGCTCGAACAGCTCGAAGTCGCCCTCCTGCTGCATGCGATCCATCAACACCGAGCCGACCATGCCGCGCCAGCCGACCAGACCAACCAGATTCGTTGCCATTTCTTTCTTGCCTTATCGATACCAAATGTTTGGGAGTGAATGCGTGTACGGGCGGGTGCGCGTCTGCGCGCGCCCGGGGCCGATCAGCCCTGCGCCTTCAAGTGGGCGACAACAGCGTCGCCCATCTCCTTCGTTCCGACCTTGGTCGTGCCGTCGCTGTGAATATCGGCGGTGCGCAGGCCCTGTGCCAGGACACTTTTCACGGCCGCCTCGATGCGTGATGCCGCCTCAGGCTGGTTCAGGCTGAAGCGCAGCATCATCGCCGCGCTCAGGATCGTGGCCAGCGGATTGGCCACGCCCTTGCCGGCGATGTCGGGCGCCGAACCATGGCTGGGTTCGTACAGGCCCTGGTTACGGGCATTCAACGAGGCGGACGGCAGCATGCCGATCGACCCGGTGAGCATCGCGGCCTCGTCGCTGAGGATGTCGCCGAACATGTTGCCGGTGAACAGCACGTCGAACTTCTTGGGCGCCTTCACCAGCTGCATGGCGGCGTTGTCGACGTACATGTGTTCGAGTTCGACATCCGGGTACTGGGCATGCACTTCGGTGACGACGTCCTTCCAGAACTGGAAGGTCTCCAGCACATTGGCCTTGTCGACGCTGGTGACCTTGCCGCTGCGCTTGCGTGCGGCCTGGAAGGCCACATGGGCGATGCGCTCGATCTCGGGGCGCGAGTAGCGCATGGTGTCGAAAGCCTCGGGCGCCCCCGCAAAGGCGCCATCGGGCGCGCTGCGTCGGCCACGCGGCTGGCCGAAGTAGATGTCACCGGTGAGTTCGCGGATGATCAGGATGTCCAGGCCGGCCACCAGTTCAGGCTTGAGGCTGGAGGCGTGCGTCAGCTCTTCGTAGCAGATCGCAGGGCGGAAGTTGGCGAACAGCTCAAGGTGCTTGCGCAGGCCCAGGATGGCCTGTTCCGGACGCAGGGCGCGCTCGAGCTTGTCGTACTTCCAGTCACCCACGGCGCCGAACAGGATCGCATCGGACTGACGGGCGAGGTTCAGGGTGGTCTCGGGCAGCGGATGGCCAGCGGCCTCATAGGCGGCCCCGCCCACCGGGGCGTGCTCCAGTTCGAACTGGAGGTCGAGGGCACCGAGCACCTTGACGGCCTCCGCAACAATCTCGGTGCCGATGCCGTCACCCGGCAGAACTGCGATCTTCATGTGAATCCTTGGAACAGGGGCCGGCGGCTTCAGCCGACCAGTCGATGGTTGAGCCAGGGTTGTCGCGCCAGGCGCTCGGCCTCGAAGGCCTTGATCTTGTCGGCGTGCTGCAGCGTCAGGCCGATGTCGTCAAAACCGTTGAGCAGGCAATGCTTGCGGAAAGGCTGCACGTCGAACGACAGCTCAGTGCCGTCAGGCTTGACCACCACCTGGCGCTCCAGGTCGATCGTGAGCTGATAGCCGACAAACGCATAGACCTCGTCGAACAGGCGCGCCACCTCGTGCTCGGGCAGCACGATGGGCAGCAGGCCGTTCTTGAAGCAGTTGTTGAAGAAGATGTCGGCGTAGCTGGGCGCGATCAGCGCACGAAAGCCGAATTGGTCGATGGCCCACGGCGCATGCTCGCGGCTGGAGCCACAACCGAAGTTCTGGCGGGCCAGCAGGATCGACGCCCCCTGGTAGCGCGGCTGGTTCAGCACGAAGTCCGGGTTGGGCTTGCGCGACGCTGGATCCTGGCCGGGCTGGCCGACGTCGAGGTAACGCCATTCGTCGAACAGGTTGGGGCCAAAACCCGATCGCTTGATCGACTTCAGAAACTGCTTGGGAATGATCGCGTCGGTGTCGACGTTCTCGCGATCGATCGGGGCCACCAGACCCTGATGCACTCGAAATGCCTGCATGCTGCTTCCTTACTTCTTCTTTGCCGCGTCTTCGATCTTCTCGCCGGCCTTCTGGACATCCTTGCCGATGCCCTCGAAGGTGTTGCAGCCTGCCACGATGAACAGGCTTGCGATCAGCATCACGAGTTTTTTCATGGTGTACTCCAGCTAGCTCGGCCCTCAGGCCACACGGCGCACGTCGACAAAGTGACCCGCCATGGCCGCCGCGGCCGCCATGGCCGGGCTCACCAGGTGGGTGCGACCGCCGGCGCCCTGGCGGCCCTCGAAATTGCGGTTCGACGTGGAAGCGCAGCGTTCGCCGGGCTCCAGCCGGTCGGCATTCATCGCCAGGCACATCGAGCAGCCGGGCTCGCGCCACTCGAAACCGGCCGCCTTGAAGACTTCATCCAGGCCCTCACGCTCGGCCTGTTCCTTGACCAGGCCGGAGCCGGGCACGACCATGGCCAGTCGCACATTGGTGGCCACCCGGCCCCCGATGCGCCGCACGATGGCGGCCGCCTCGCGGATGTCCTCGATGCGCGAGTTGGTGCACGAACCGATGAAGACCTTGTCGATGCGGATGTCACTGATCGGCTTGTTGGGCTCCAGGGCCATGTACTGCAGGGCGCGCTCCATCGCGTTGCGGCGCACGGCGTCCTTTTCCTTGTCGGGATCGGGCACGCGGTCCTCGATCGACAGCACCATCTCGGGTGAGGTACCCCAGGTCACCTGCGGGCGGATCTGGCTGGCGTCGAGCTCGACCACGGCATCCCAGTGGGCGTCCGCATCGGACTGCAGGCCGCGCCAGTAGGCCACCGCCTGGTCCCATTCGACACCCTTGGGCGAGTAGGGTCGGCCGCGCACGTACTGGATGGTCGTGTCGTCCACAGCCACCAGGCCGGCACGGGCGCCCGCCTCGATCGCCATGTTGCACACCGTCATACGACCTTCCATGCTGAGCGAGCGGATGGCGCTGCCGGCGAACTCGATCGTGTAGCCGGTGCCACCGGCCGTGCCGATGCGCCCGATGATGGCCAGCACGATGTCCTTGGCGCTGCAGCCCTTGGGCAGTTGGCCCTCGACCCGCACCAGCATGTTCTTCGCCTTCTTGGCCAGCAGGGTCTGCGTGGCCAGCACATGCTCGACTTCGCTGGTGCCGATGCCATGCGCCAGGCAGCCGAACGCGCCATGGGTGGACGTGTGCGAGTCGCCGCACACCACCGTCATGCCGGGCAGCGTCGCGCCCTGTTCCGGGCCGATGACGTGCACGATGCCCTGGCGCTTGTCGGTCATCTTGAACTGGGTGATGCCCAGACGGTCGCAATTGCGATCGAGGGTGTCGACCTGCAGGCGGGAGATCGGGTCGGCAATGCCCTGGGAGCGGTCGGTGGTCGGCACGTTGTGGTCACTGACGGCCAGATTGGCCGACAGACGCCACACCTTGCGCCCAGCCAGATCCAGACCTTCGAAGGCCTGGGGGCTGGTGACTTCATGCACCAGGTGGCGGTCGATGTAAAGCACGGCCGTGCCGTCGGATTCGGTGTGGACGACGTGCTCGTCCCAGATCTTGTCGTAGAGGGTGCGGCCCATGTCGTTCTCGTGCGAGTCGTGGGAAGGGGAACCTGTGATTTTAGGCTTTCGCAAGCAAAAACCCCGGCCAGTGGCCGGGGTTTTTGCAGCGATTCATGTCGGATTGGAGGTTCGGCCTCGACCTCCCCGATCAGCCACGTTGGCCAATGGGTTTCACATCACGCTTGGTGGCGCCGACGAACAGCTGGCGCGGGCGGCCGATCTTGTACTCGGGGTCGCCGATCATTTCGTTGAGCTGGGCGATCCAGCCCACGGTGCGGGCGAGCGCAAAGATCGCGGTGAACAGCGACACCGGGATGCCGATTGCGCGCTGCACGATGCCCGAGTAGAAGTCGACATTCGGGTAGAGCTTGCGGGCGACGAAGTATTCGTCTTCCAGCGCGATCTTCTCGAGCGCCATGGCCAGCTTGAACAGCGGGTCGTTCTCGAGACCGAGTTCGGTCAGCACCTCATGGCAGGTCTCGCGCATCAGCTTGGCGCGCGGGTCGTAGTTCTTGTAGACGCGGTGCCCGAAGCCCATCAGGCGCACGCCGGAGTTCTTGTCCTTGACCTTGGCGATGAACTCGCCGATCTTGGCCACGCCGCCCATCTGCTGGATGTCCTCCAGCATGTTCAGGCAGGCCTCGTTGGCGCCGCCGTGGGCCGGGCCCCACAGGCAGGCCACGCCGGCTGCGATGGCGGCAAACGGGTTGGTGCCCGACGAGCCGCACAGGCGCACCGTGGAGGTGGAGGCGTTCTGCTCGTGGTCGGCATGCAGGATGAAGATGCGGTCCAGTGCACGCACCACCACGTCGTTCGGCTCGTAGTCCTCGCACGGGGTCGCGAACATCATGCGGGTGAAGTTCGCGGTGTAGGACAGCGAGTTCTTCGGGTAGATGTACGGCTGGCCGATCGAGTACTTGTAGGCCATCGACACCAGCGTGGGCAGCTTGGCGATCAGGCGGATCGCCGAGATCTCGCGGTGCTGCGGATTGTTGATGTCCGTGCTGTCGTGATAGAAGGCCGACAAGCCGCCCACCAGGCCGGTCAGCACGGCCATCGGGTGCGCATCACGGCGGAAACCACGCAAGAAGAACTGCATCTGCTCGTTGACCATCGTGTGGTTGGTCACGAGCTTGACGAAG
>CAMLSD010000002.1 GCA_946482595.1 uncultured Comamonadaceae bacterium | reverse complement strand
CGGATCAAGAAGGGGGCTTGTCTGAGCCCGCAGGGCGAGTTTGCCCCCTTCCCGCTCGGACCGAGCAGCGCAGGGAAGTTTCCGTGCCAACGGAAACCGACACCTCGGGGGTGCCCTTTCTTTTGGTTCCTTTTCTTTGGGCACGCAAAGAACAGGAACTCGCCCGCCGGGGCGAACTCCCGGCTCGCCCCGCCAGGGGCGAAACAACGGCGCCCCAAACCACACACCAGCCCAACACAAAAGCAAGCCCGCTTCGCGACCGTTCAGCGCCCGGCCATCCACTCGGCCCAATAGTCGACGCACGCCCGCACCTTGGGCAGCCGGTGCCGCTCGCGCAGCATCACCGCAAAGATCGGCACGGGCTGCGAGGCAAACGCTCCCGGCAGCACCTCGACCAGCGCACCGCTGGCCACCAGCGGGCGCGCCACCAGATCGACGATGCGTCCGATGCCGGCGCCGCACTGCACCACGGCCACCAGGGCTGCGGTGTCGTTGACACGGGTGTGCCCGCGCGCCTCGAAGCTCGCTTCAGCGTCCCCCTCTCGGTAGGCCCAGCTGTTGAGCGCCGGGTTCAGGCTGTTGGTGACGAGTCGGTGTGTCGCCAGATCGTCGGGCGTCGCGGGAGTGCCATGGCGGCGCAGATAGTCGGGCGAGGCGTACAGCCCGCGCGTGAGCAGGCCCACGCGCCGAGCCACCAGCGTGTCATGCTGGGGCTCCCCAGTGCGAAAGGCCACGTCGATGCCTTCGCGCGCCATGTCGATGATGCGGTCGTCAGCACAGATGTCGAGTTGCACCCCGGGGTGGCGTGCCTGCAGGCCGCTCAGTGCGGGCGCGATGACCGCCTGCGCCAGCACCGAGCTGACGCTCAGGCGCACCCAGCCGCTGGGACCGTCGAGCCGGCCGGTCAGGTCGGCGTGGAGCTCGGCCTGGATTTCGAGCAGGCGACGGGCCTGGGCGAGAAAACTGTCGCCTTCGTCGGTCAGGCTCAGGCCGTGGGTGCTGCGGTGCATCAGCCGCACGCCGCAGGTGGCTTCGAGCCGCGCCAGCGTGCGGGTGACCTGGCTCACGGCCACGTTGCGCTCACGCGCCGCGGCCGACAGCGAGCCCAGCAGCGCCACCCGCTCGAACAGGGCCACATCATCCAGTTGCAGGTTCATCGGCGCAGTGTTGTCCTGATTTGCAGAATCTGCAACACCGCTTGGCGGCGAAGCGGGTTTCGCGGTGGCGGCGGCTCTCCTAGATTGGGGCCACCTTCAATTCATCGCGAACGCCCTGCACGCGCATCGACCATGTCCCAGCCCGAACGCAAGCCTCTGCGCCTGGTGGCGCACACCGCCGCAGCCTCGTCGGCCGACCACGGCAGCCGTCTGTGCGACCCGCTCGACGCCGCCTGGCTGCAGGCAAACGACCTGACCGGCCGCGCGGCGCGCCGGCTGGCCTACCGGCTGGCACGCCATGCCCCCAGCCGCCTCATGCCGAGCGGTCGTTCTCTCCCGGACGAGCACATGCCACCTTGTGCAGCAGCTCGATGAGCATGGCCCGCTCGGCCGGACTCAGGTGAGCCAGCGCCTCGCGCTCGGCCTCCACGATGCGGTGGGTGGCCTGCGCGGCGATTTCCTCGCCGCGGGGCGTGGCCCGCAGCATCTGCGAGCGGCGGTCGGTTTCGCTCTTTTCGCGCTGCACCAGGCCGCGCTCCTCGAGCTTGTCGATCCACATGGTGATGTTCGGGGCCGTCACCGCCAGGGCGCGCGCCAGGCGTGCCAGTGAACCGCCCGGGTTCTCGACGATCAGCGTGAGCAGGGTGTACTCCACCGGCCGCAGCTCGAAGGGTTCACCCACATGCCGTCGGAACAGGCTGTTGGAGACGATCGCGGCCTGGGCAATCTGGTAACCGAGCACGTGGTGCAGCTTGGCCTCCTCGAGCCGCCCGGCGGGCGTGATGTCGGGGCGGGCGGGGCGTGGCGGGCGTTTGGTCGACATGCGCCGGATTGTGCACGCAGCCGCGCGCCGGGCGGGCCGGCGCCAGGGCGCCGCACCGGCGGACCTGACACCGGGTTGTGACGAAAGTGATGAATGTACTGAACGAACTTCGATCGAGAAACTGAAGGTAAACCCCAGGTCTTGATGAAAAACAGTTCAGTACATTAATCAATAGGTGCTGCACTTTGCGCGTCTGGAGCCAGCGCGGCATCAGTACAACCCAGGAGACCGACATGAGCTTCACCCTGCCCCGCCGGCTTCGGCTGGCCCTTCCGGCACTGGCGGCTGTCAGCGCTGCCGCCTGTGGCGGATCCGACGACGGCCTGCCGAGGCTGTCCGCCGCCACGCCGGCATCGCTGAACGGCGCCTGCGCCGACCTGACGACCCGTCTGGCCAGCCTGCCCAACACCGTGATCACCGCGGCCACCACCGTGGCGGCCGGCACCTTGACCGTGGGCGGTCAGCCCGTGGCCGAGCATTGCCAGGTGACGGGCCGCATGCATGAACGTGTGAGCCCGGTGGACGGCAACACGTATGCGATCGGTTTCGAGATGCGCCTGCCCCGCAACTGGAACGGGCGCTTCCTGCATCAGGGCAATGGCGGGATCGACGGCAACGTGGTGCCGGCCACCGGGTCCACGGGCGGCGGGCCGCTGACCCATGCGCTGCACAAGGGGTTTGCCGTGCTGAGCTCGGATGCCGGCCACACGGCCGCGGTGGGTCCGACCTTCGGTGTCGATCCGCAGGCGCGGCTGGACTACGGCTACCAGGCGGTGGGCAAGCTCACGCCGATGGCGCGCAGCGTGATCCAGACCGCCTACGGCAAGGCGCCGGACCGTTCGTACTTTGCCGGCTGCTCCAATGGCGGGCGCCATGCGATGGTTGCGGCCGCTCGCTATGCCGAGCAGTACGACGGCATCCTGGCCGGTGCACCGGGCTACAACCTGCCCAAGGCAGCCATTGCCAACATTGCCGGTGGCCAGTTGTACGCGAGTGTGGCGAGCAACCCGGCGGACATTGCCACCGGCTTCACGCCGGCCGAACGCACCCTGGTGGCCAACGCCGTGCTGAGCCGGTGCGACGCGCTGGACGGCGCGACCGACGGTCTGGTCCAGGACGTCGCGGCCTGCCGCTCGGCCTTCAATCTGGCGCGCGACGTGCCCAGTTGCAGCGGCGAACGCGACGGCAGCTGCCTGAGCGACGCGCAGAAAGTGGCGATCGGCAAGATCTTCAGCGGCCCGACCACCAGCACCGGGGCCCGGATCTATTCGACCTTCCCGTACGACCCCGGCATCGCCTCGGGCGGGATTCCGTTCTGGGAGTTCACGGCGCCGCTGGTGCTCGACTCCGGCGCGGTCGGCCTGATCTTCCAGGTGCCGCCCGCCGACCCGGCCACGTTCAACGGCCCGGCGTTTTCGCTCGGTGCCAACCTGGACTCGCTGCTCGGGCTGGTGCAGGCCACCAACGCCACCTACACCGAGTCGGCCATGGCCTTCATGACCCCGCCCAACCCGACGGACCTGTCGCGGCTGCGCGACCGTGGCGGCAAGATGATGGTCTACCACGGCGTGGCCGATGCGATCTTCTCGGTCGACGACAGCGAAACCTGGTACCAGGGCCTGCAGACGGCCAACCGCGGCAAGGCTGACGAGTTTGCGCGCTTCTTCCGTGTGCCGGGCATGGGCCACTGCTCCGGCGGGCCGGCAACCGATCAGTTCGACATGCTCGAAGCGCTGGTGAACTGGGTCGAGCAGGGCCGCGCCCCCGACATGGTGCTGGCCACCGCCCGGGGCCCTGGCAATGCCGGCGGGGTCAATGCCGAGGTGCCGTCGAACTGGGCACCTGATCGCAGCCGCCCGCTGTGCGCCTACCCGAAGGTGGCCCGCTACAAGGGCACCGGCAGCCTCGACCAGGCGTCGAGCTTCGCCTGCCAGTAAGGCCGCGGGCAGCCACGCCCGCCACGCTGCCGGGGTGGCCGACCGCCCCGGCAGCCGGCATCATGGAGGCTCCTTTGACCGTTGCGCCGACCACCCAGGTGGGCGCCACTGGAGCCACGATGCCTGACACCGACCCGATCTGGATGCGCCCGGCGCCGCGCCGGGTGCTGCTGGCCAGCGACCTCAGCGCCCGCTGCGACCGGGCGCTCGACCGTGCGGCACTGATCGCCGCGCGCTGGCAAGGCCCCCTGACCGTGCTCAACGTGGCCGACGCGCCCCAGGCGCCCGACCTGGCTCTGGCCTGGGCCGGCGGCCAGGACGAGGGCCTCGTGCTGCAGCACGCCCGCGAACAATTGCGCGCCGATGTGGACGCGGCCGGCATCACGGCCGAGCTGAGGGTGGTGCGCGGCGACGCGGTGGACAGCATCTGCCGCGTGGCCGCTGAAGAAGGCAGTGCCCTGGTGGTGACCGGCATGGCCCACGACGAGGCCTTCGGCCGCTTCCTGGTGGGGTCCACCGTCGAGCAGCTGGCCCGGCGGCTGGCCGCCCCCTTGCTGGTGGTGCGCAACCGTCCGCGTGCGCCCTATCGCAACGTGCTGGTGGCCACCGACCTGTCCGACACCTCGCGCGATGCGCTCGAAGCCGCGGTGCGCTACGTCGACGCAGCCCGATTCACGCTGTTCCATGCCCGCAGCACGCCAGGCCTGCAGCCAGAGGACGAGGTGCAGGCCGCATCCCGCAACCAGCAACTGCGTGACGATGAGCTGCTGCCCTTCCTGGCCGGCTGCAACCTGCCGCCGGGGGTGCCGGGCCGCATCCATGCGGTGGTCGAAGGCGGCGCGGTCGAGGCGGCCGTCACGCGGCATGTGCGGGCCAACCATGTGGACCTGGTCGTCGCCGGCTCCCACGGCCGCACCGGGCTGCTGAACGTGCTGCTGGGCAGCACGGCCGCCCGTCTGCTCGACTGGCTGCCTTGCGACACCTTGCTCGTTCGCGACCCCCGAGCCGCACGATGAAACCCTGAATTTGGGTCGGAAACCTTAGCGAAACTCAATCGTCCCGGACAATCGAACAAATTCCATCGATTGCCCATGCTGTCATCACTGTTGATGCTGGTCGTGCTTCCCTTTGCCGGAAGCCTGATCGCCGCCATCCTGCCGTCCAACGCGCGCAATGCCGAGTCCACCCTGGCCGGCGTGATCGCGCTGTATTGCGCGGTGCAGGTGGCCTTGTTCTTCCCGCAGGTCTCGGCCGGTGTCGTGCTGCGCGAGGAGTACCTCTGGCTGCCCTCGCTCGGGCTGAACCTCGTGCTGCGCATGGACGGGTTCGCCTGGATGTTCTCGATGCTCGTGCTGGGCATCGGCGCGCTGGTGGTGCTGTATGCGCGCTACTACATGTCGTCGTCCGACCCGGTGCCGCGCTTCTTTTCCTTCCTGCTCGCCTTCATGGGCGCGATGAGCGGGGTGGTGCTGTCGGGCAACCTGCTGCAGCTCGTGCTGTTCTGGGAGCTGACCAGCCTGTTCTCCTTCCTGCTGATCGGCTACTGGCACCACCGGCGCGATGCCCGGCGAGGTGCGCGCATGGCGCTGACCGTCACCGGTGCCGGCGGGCTGTGCCTGCTGGCCGGCGTGCTGATCCTGGGCCACATCGTCGGCAGCCACGACCTGGACGTGGTGCTGCGCTCGGGTGAGCTGGTGCGTGCGCACCCGCTGTACGTCGTCGTGCTGGTGCTGGTGCTGCTGGGCGCGCTGACCAAAAGCGCGCAGTTCCCGTTCCACTTCTGGCTGCCGCACGCGATGGCCGCACCGACGCCGGTGTCGGCCTACCTGCATTCGGCCACGATGGTGAAGGCGGGCGTGTTCCTGATGGCCCGGCTGTGGCCGGTGCTGGCCGGCAGCGACGAATGGTTCTGGCTGGTCACCTGCTCGGGCCTGGCCACGCTGCTGGTGGGCGGTTTTGCGGCCATCTTCCAGACCGACCTGAAGGCCCTGCTGGCCTACTCGACCATCTCCCACCTGGGCCTGATCACCACCCTGCTGGGCATGAACAGCCCGTTGGCGGCGGTGGCTGCGGTGTTCCACATCATCAACCACGCCACGTTCAAGGCCTCGTTGTTCATGGCGGTGGGCATCATCGACCACGAGACCGGCACACGCGACATCCGCCGCCTGAGCGGGGTGCTGCGCTACATGCCGATCACCGCCACGCTGGCGATGGTGGCCAGTGCCGCGATGGCCGGGGTGCCGCTGCTCAACGGCTTCATCTCGAAGGAGATGTTCTTCACCGAAGCGGTGTTCGTGAACGCGGCCCCGTGGTTCAAGCTGGTGCTGCCGACCGCCGCGGTGGTGGCCGGCATGTTCAGCGTGGCCTACTCGCTGCGGTTCACGGCCGACGTGTTTTTCGGCCCGGACACCTGCCACGGCCTGCCCCGCCTGCCGCATGAACCGCCGCACTGGATGCGTGTGCCCATCGAGCTGCTGGTGCTGGCCTGCCTGGTGGTGGGGGTGTTGCCGCAGTGGTCGATCCAGCACATCCTGGGCACGGCCGCCGCACCGGTGGTGGGCGGTGCCCTGCCCGACTTCGACCTGGCCGTGTGGCATGGCTTCAATGTGCCGCTCTACATGAGCCTGGTGGCGCTGGGTGGCGGCATCGCGCTGTACTGGGTGCTGCGCGGCCCGATGCATGCCGGGCGCATCGAGCACACGCCGCTGCTCGGGGTGGTCAGCGGCAAGCGCATCTTCCAGCGGGTGCTGGCCCGGCTGACCGCCGCCGGACGCCTGGGCACACGCCTGCTGGGCACGCGCCGGCTGCAGACGCAGATGCTGCTGCTCGTGCTGGTCACGGTGGTGGCGGCCACCGCGCCGCTGTGGCTGAGCACCGAACGCTCGGTGCTCGACGCCGGCAGCCGTGAACCGCTGCCGTTCTCGCCGATGTTTGCGCTCCTGTGGACGGTGGGCGCCGGCGCGGCCATTGCCTCGGCCTGGCAGGCCAAGTACCACCGGCTGACCGCCCTGGCCCTGATGAGCGTGGCCGGGCTGGTCACGGTGGTCACCTTTGCCTGGTTCTCGGCCCCGGACCTGGCGCTGACCCAGCTGTCGGTCGAGGCGGTCACGACCGTGCTGATCCTGCTGGGCCTGCGCTGGCTGCCCAAGCGGCTCGAGGCGCGCGACCGGTTGCTGCCGCTGCGCGTTCGCATGCGCACACGCACCCGCCGCCTGCGCGACATGGCCCTGGCCTTGGTGGCCGGCATCGGCATGGCGGTGCTGGCCCATGCGCTGATGACCCGCGACTTCCCGCAGAGCATCTCGCCGTTTTTCCTGGAGCGTGCGGTGCCCGAAGGGGGCGGCACCAACGTGGTCAACGTGATGCTGGTGGACTTCCGCGGCTTCGACACCCTGGGCGAGATCACCGTGCTGGGCGTGGTGGCGCTCACGGTGTATGCGCTGCTGCGCCGCTTCCGGCCGGCGCCGGAGAGCACGGTGCTGCCGCCGCAGCAGCAGGCCATTCCGGCCGACCTGGCCACCGACCTGGTGAACGCCGTCACGGCCACCGACACGGCGCGCGGCTACCTGCTGGTGCCGGCCGTGCTGGCGCGCCTGCTGCTGCCGGTGGCGGCGGTGATCGCGGTCTACCTCTTCATGCGCGGCCACAACGAGCCCGGCGGCGGTTTCGTGGCGGGGCTGGTGCTGTCGACCGCCTTCATCCTGCAGTACATCGTGTCCGGCACGCAGTGGGTCGAGGCCCACATGTCGCTGCGGCCGCAGCGCTGGATCGCGGTAGGCCTGCTGATCGCCACCGTCACCGGCCTGGGCGCGCTGGTGTTCGGCTACCCCTTCCTCACCACCCACACCGCGCACCTGAACCTGCTCGTGCTGGGTGAGGTGCATGTGGCCAGCGCCCTGTTCTACGACATCGGCGTGTTCACGCTGGTCGTGGGCGCGACCCTGCTGATCCTCACGGCGCTGGGGCACCAGTCGGTGCGTGGCCATCGCCGCCCCGCGCGGGCCGGTGACGCAGCCCCTGCGCCCACCTCGAACCAAGGAGCCGTCTGATGGAACTCGTCATGGCCGCCGCCATCGGCGTGCTCACCACCTGCGGCGTCTGGCTGATGCTGCGCCCGCGAACCTACCAGGTGATCATCGGGCTGTGCCTGCTCAGTTATGGCGTCAACCTGTTCATCTTCAGCACCGGGCGCCTGGCAGTCGACAGCGAGCCGGTGCTGGTGCCCGGTGTGCCCACCACCTTTGTGCACTACACCGACCCGATGCCGCAGGCGCTGGTGCTCACCGCCATCGTGATCGGCTTTGCCATGACCGCGCTGTTCCTCGTCGTGCTGCTGGCGCAGCGCGGCTTCAGCGGCAATGACCATGTCGACGGCCAGGAGGACGAGGCATGACGGGCTGGCTGAACGCCCTGGCGCAGGCCGCGATGCCGCACCTGATGATGGTGCCCATCCTGCTGCCGCTGGTGACGGCTTGCG
Source organism: uncultured Comamonadaceae bacterium (assembly GCA_946482595.1). The sequence goes on along the minus strand of CAMLSD010000002.1, from coordinate 78,727 downwards.
TGATGCTGCTGCTCAACGAGCGGCGCCACCGCAGCAAGGCCGTGCTGGGCCTGCTGGCTGCGCTGGCCAATCTGGGCGTGGCGCTGGTGCTGCTCCAGTGGGCCAAGGGCTCGCCAGGCGCCAGTGCTCATGGCGTGTACCTGCCGTCGAACTGGGAGGCGCCCTATGGCATCGTGCTGGTGCTCGACCGGCTGTCGGCGCTGATGCTGGTCGTGGCGGCGCTCGTGTCGCTGATGGCCCTGTTGTTTTCGGTGGCGCGCTGGCACAAGGCCGGGGCGCGCTTCCATGCCTTGTTCCAGATCCAGATCATGGGCCTGAACGGCGCCTTCCTCACCGGCGACCTGTTCAACCTGTTCGTCTTTTTCGAGGTCATGCTCGCGGCCTCGTATGCGCTGCTGCTGCATGGCTCAGGGCCGGCGCGGGTGAAGGCCGGGCTGCACTACATCGCGATCAACCTGGCGGCGTCGTCGCTGTTCCTGGTGGGTGCGTCGATGATCTATGGCGTGACCGGCACGCTGAACATGGCCGACCTGGCCGCGCGCATCCCGGACGTGGCGGGGCCGGACCGGCCGCTGCTGCATGCGGGCTGCGCCATCCTGGCGGTGGCCTTCATCGCCAAGGCCGCGATGTGGCCGCTGAACTTCTGGCTCGTGCCGGCGTATGCCAGTGCCAGTGCACCGTCGGCGGCGGTGTTTGCGCTGCTGACCAAGGTGGGCGTGTATGTGCTGCTGCGCCTGTCGACCCTGCTGTTCTCGCCGGCGGCGGGCGAGTCGGCGGCCTTCGGCCAGGGCTGGCTGGTGTGGGGCGGCATGGCCACGCTGGCGGTCGGTGCACTGGGCATGCTGGGCGCGCAGCGGCCGGCACGGCTGGCAGGCTACGCGGTGATCGTCTCGTCGGGCACGCTGATGGCCGCGGTGGGGCTGGCGCGGCCTGAACTCACCGCCGGTGCGCTGTACTACCTGCCGGGCTCGACCTTTGCGGTGGCGGCGTTTTTCCTGCTGGCCGAACTGATGGATCGCTCACGCCACCCCGACCCGGAAGCGCAGCGTGCGCCCGAAGACGAAGAAGACCACCTGAGCTTCGCGCTGGCCGACCAGGAACTCGCCAGCGATGCCAACCTCGACGACGACGAGGAGGTGCTGGTGGGCCGCGCCATCCCGGCGTCGATGGCGCTGCTGGGCCTGGCCTTCATCGGCTGCGCGGTGCTGATCGCCGGGCTGCCGCCGCTGTCGGGCTTCATCGGCAAGTTCGCGATGCTGTCGGCGCTGCTGGGCGCGCCTGGGGCCGTGATCGAGCCGGTGAGCTGGACGCTGCTGGGCCTGGTCATCGTCTCCGGGCTGCTGGCGCTGGTGGCGATGTCGCGGGTGGGCATCCGCTTCTTCTGGGCGCCGGTCGACCGGGCCGCGCCGGTGCTCAAGGTCGTCGAGTACCTGCCGATCGCGCTGCTGGTGCTGGCCTGTGTGCTGCTGTCGGTGCGTGCCGAGGCGCTGATGCGCTATGCCAGCGCAACTGCCCGTTCCCTGCACGAGCCGCAGGCCTACATCAACGCGGTGCTGACGGCGCGCCCCTTGCCCACGCCGACCAATGCCGACCGGCTGTCGGTGCCACCGCCGCAGGAGCTGCCCCGATGAAACGACTGTTTCCCGCGCCGGTGCTGTCGCTGGCGCTGATGGCCTTGTGGTTGCTGCTGAACGGCTCGCTGTCGGCCGGGCAGTGGATCATGGCGGCCGTGCTGGGCCTGATCGTGCCGCTGCTGACGCAGTCGCTGCGACCCACCCCGGTGCGCATGCGCCGGCCGCTGGTGGCGCTGCGCCTGTTCCTGCAGGTCGGGGCGGACGTGATCGTGTGGAACTGGCGGGTGCTGCGCGGCACCATCGCACCGGCAGACCGGGTGCCCACGGGCGGCTTCGTCACCGTGCCGCTGGACCTGCGTGACCCCAACGGCCTGGCGGTGCTGGCGGCCATCATGTGCGTGATCCCCGGAACGATCTGGTCCGAACTGGCGCTGGACCGCAGCGCCCTGCTGGTGCACATGTTCGACCTGGACGACGCCCCGGCCGAGATCGCGCTGATCAAGTCGCGCTACGAGCGCCCGCTGATGGAGATCTTCGAATGAGCCCGCTGCTGTTTGGTGCGATCGTGTTTGCGCTGGCCTGCTACGTGCTGGCCATGGCGCTGAGCCTGGTGCGCCTGGTGCGCGGCCCCTCGGCCCAGGACCGCGTGCTGGCGATGGACCTGGTGTGCACGATCGCGATGCTCGTGCTCATGGTGCTGGCCATCCGCTACCGCAGCTCGATGTACTTCGAGGCCGCCTTGCTGATCGCCGTGTTCGGTTTTGTCAGTTCGGCCGCCATGGCCAAGTTCCTGCTGCGCGGCGAGGTGATCGAATGAACGGTGAACTCCCGCTGTGGGTGGAACTGAGCGTGGCCGCGCTGCTGGTGCTCAGCGGCCTGTTCACGCTGTCGGCGGCGATCGGTGTGGTGCGCTTCAAGACCTTCTTCCAGCGCATGCACCCTCCCGCACTGGCCTTCAGCTTCTCGGCCTGGTGCGTCACGCTGGCCACGGTGATCTACTTCTCGGCGCTGGAGCAGTCGCTGGCCCTGCACGCCTGGCTGATCATCATCTTCCTGTCGATCACCGTGCCGGTCACGACCATCCTGCTTGCGCGCACGGAGCTGTTCCGCAGGCGCACCGGCACGGCCGGCCATGACGACGTGCCGCCGCCGCTGAGTCACATCGTGCAGCCTGGGCAGCCGGGCAAGGAGCGGGGGCAGCACTGACGGCCCCGGCGGCCCCAGTGCGGCACGTACCGTGCCTCAGCCCCCCGCAGGCGCCCGGTCAAATCGGTTCAGCACATACATCGACATGCCGCGGGCGAGTTCTTCCTCGCCGAAGAACACCGTGCCCACGTGTTCATTGCGCAGCAGGTCGGTTTCTTCCTCGCTGTGGGTGCGCACCACGATCTCGATGTCCGGGTTGAGGGTGCGGGCTGTCTCGACCATCTGGCGTACGCCCAGGGTGGTGCCGGTGGCGATGACCAGCATGGCCGCGTCGGCGATGTGGGCCTGGATCAGCACGGCCGGGTCGGCGGCGTCACCCGATACTGCGGGCGTGCCCTTGCTGCGCAGGTCTTCGACGAGTTCCCGGTTCTGCTCGGCCACCACATACGGGATGTCCTTCTGGCGCAGCGCCCGGGCAATCATGCGGCCGACGCGGCCGTAGCCCACCAGCACCACCTGCCCGGCGAGGTACTTGCGCTCGGTGCTCATGGGCAGCTCGGCATAGGGGTCGTCGCGGCTTTCGAGCCGGCGGGCGAACTCCGAGCGCTCGAGCACCCAGCGACTGAACGGTGTGATCGCAGTGAACAGCAGCGGATTGAGCGCAATCGAGATCAGCGCGCCGGCCAGCACGAGGCTCATGCCCTGCTGCGGCAGCAGGCCCAGCGACATGCCCATGCCGGCCAGGATGAACGAGAACTCGCCGATCTGGCCCAGACTGGCGGCCACCGTGAGGGCCGTGTTGAGCGGGTAGCGGAAGGCCAGCACCAGGCCCGCCGCCGCGATCGACTTGCCCACGACGATGATGGCCACCACGCCCAGCACGCGCAGCGGCTCCTCGGCCAGCACCTTGGGGTCGAACAGCATGCCCACCGAGACGAAAAACAGCACGGCAAAGGCATCGCGCAGCGGCAGGGATTCTTCGGCGGCACGGTGGCTGAATTCGGACTCGCGCATCACCATGCCGGCAAAAAAGGCCCCCAGCGCAAACGAGACACCAAACAGCACGGCCGCGCCGTAGGCGATGCTGATGGCCATCGCCACCACCGACAGGGTGAACAGCTCGCGCGAGCCGGTGCGCGACACCTGCCACAGCAGCCACGGCAGCACCCGGCGCCCGGCCACGAGCATCACGGCCACGAAGGCCACAACCTGCAGCAGGGTCTGGGCGATGGTGCGCCACAGCGGGTCACCGTTGTCGGACGGTGCGTTGCTGCCGCCCAGCATGCCGGCCAGCGGCGGCAGCAGCACCAGCATGATCACGGTGGCCAGGTCTTCCACCACCAGCCAGCCCACGGCAATGCGGCCGTTCATCGTGTCCAGCACTCTGCGGGCTTCCAGCGCCTTGAGGAGCACCACCGTGCTGGCGCAGGACAGCGACAGGCCGAACACCAGCCCTGCCCCGCCCGACCAGCCCCACAGCCAGGCCAGGCCCATGCCCAGGATCGTGGCAATGCCCATCTGCACCACCGCCCCCGGCAGCGCTATGCGCCGCACGGCCAGCAAGTCGTCGAGCGAAAAATGCAGGCCCACGCCGAACATCAGCAGCATCACGCCGATTTCGGCCAGTTGCGACGCGATGGCCACGTCGGCCACGAAGCCCGGGGTCGAGGGCCCGAGCACCACCCCGGCCAGCAGATAGCCCACCAGCGCGGGCACCTTGATGCGTTCGGCCAGGAAACCAAGCAGCAGCGCCAGCCCGAAACCGGCCGCAAGGGTCGTGATGAGGGAGACGTTGTGTTCCATGGTGGTTTTGAGGATCGCAAGCTGCATGGTAGCGGTTGAATCGTGGCCGCGGGTCCGGTCGTTCGCCTCGCGCAGCTTGCGCCCCCCGGGCAGCTGGCAGTTGTCGTCCAGCCCTGCGCGGTGCTAAGGTGAGGGACACGGCTGCGCCACCCTCGGCGCCATGCCCGCCACAGGGAGACGCGCATGAGTCAGTGGGGCACCATCCTCGCGGCAACCGATCTGTCGGCCGGCGCTCGCCATGCCGTCGAGCGGGCCGCCCGGCTGGCCCGCCAGACCGACAGCCCGCTGACCTTGCTGCACGTGCTGGCCGGATCGGCCATGCAGGAATTGCGCCAGTGGTTCGGCGTCAGTGCACCGGTGGCGCAACGGGTGCACGACGATGCGCAGCGCCGCCTGGGCGAGCTGATGTGCGACGTGACGCACCCGCATACCGCCACCGGGCAGGTCACCAGCGGCACGCCCGTGGCCGAGATCCTGCGGGTGGCCGACGAGAGCGAGGCGGCGTTGATCGTGGTCGGTGCACGCGGCGAGGGGTTCATTCGCCGCCTGATGCTCGGCACGACCACCGATCAATTGCTGCGGCGCGCGCGCCGGCCGGTGCTGATGGTGAGGAACCTGCCCCAGGTCGACTACCGCCGCGTGCTGCTGGCGGCCGACTTTTCCGACTGGTCGAGCCAGTCGTTGGAGCTCGCCCGCCGGGTGGCCCCTGCGGCCCGGCTGGTGCTTGCGCATGTGGTGCAGGTGCCTTATGAAGACAAGCTGCGCTTTGCCGGGGTCGATGCGGGCACGCTGGACGCCTACCGCATGCAGGCGCGGGCTGCCGCGGTCCGGGGCCTGCATGCGCTGGCCGATGCGGGGGGGCTGGCGCCCACGGACTGGGAGGCCTGTGTCGTCGAGGGCGATCCGTCCATGCACCTGGTCGAGCAGGAGCAGATGCGCGACTGTGACCTGATCGTGCTGGGCAAGCACGGCCGCTCGGCCGCCGAAGATCTGCTGCTGGGAAGCGTGACGGCCCATGTGCTGGCCGAAGGCAGCGCCGACGTGCTGGTGTCCGCGGCGCACGCGGGGTGAGCATGCGAGCACTGATCTGCCTGATCGCCGCGCTGTGGCTGACCCTCGGGGGTTCGGCACCGGTTGCCGCCCAGGGCACCGAGGGTCGCGCCAGCGAGGCACGGGGCACCGAGGTGCGGGTGGGCGTGTACCAGAACTCGCCCAAGATCTTCATGAACGACGCCGGCCAGCCCTCGGGCATCCTGGGCGAACTGCTGGTGGCGATTGCCGAACAGGAGGGCTGGAGCCTGCGCGCCGTGCCCTGTGAATGGCAGGCCTGCCTGTCGATGCTGCAGGCCGGCCAGATCGACCTGATGCCCGACGTGGCCTGGACCGAACAGCGCGCGCAGCAGTACGACTTTCACAAGGTGCCGGCGCTGCTGAGCTGGTCCCAGCTCTACCGGCATGCGGACGTGCGCATCGGCTCGATGCTCGACCTGGCCGGCAAGCGCATCGCGGTGGTCGACGGCTCGGTGCAGCAGGAATACCTCACCCATGCGCTGGAAGGGTTTGCGCTGAAGGCCGACCTGGTGAGCGTGCGCTCGTTTGCCGAGGGGTTTGGCGCAGTGGCCGAAGGGCGCGCCGATGCCGTGGCGGCCAATCGCTTCTTCGGCGACCTGCAGGCCGGCAGCTACAAGCTGCAGGCCACACCGGTGATCTTTCAGCCTTCGCAGCTGTTCTATGCCACCGCCCGGGGCCGCAACGCCGCGCTGCTGGCCGCGATCGACCGCCACCTTCAGCTCTGGCAGGCTGATCCGGCCTCGCGCTACTTCACCGTGCTGCGGCGCTGGATGACCGTGCAGGAACCCGCCGAGATTCCGGTGATGGTGTGGTGGGGCCTGGGCGGGCTGGGCACGCTGCTGCTGGTGGCCGTCGGCACGGGGGCGATGCTGCGGCGCGAGGTGGCGATCAAGACCCGCCACCTGCGCGAGAGCGAGGACCGCCTGGCCACCATCCTGAACAGTGTGGACGCGTACATCTACATCAAGGACCTGCAGCGCCGCTACCAGTACGCCAACCGCAAGGTCTGCGAGCTCTTCGGCAAACCCCTGGACGCCGTGATCGGCCGCACCGATGAAGACTTCTTCGACGAGGCCACGTCCACCAAGCTTCGCGTCAACGACCTGCGGGTGCTGGACCAGGGCGAACGTGTCGAGATCGAGGAAACCAACCGCAGCGTCAACGGCGGCGATCCTCAGACCTATCTGTCGGTGAAACTGCCGTTGCGCCAGCCTGATGGCAGCATTCACGCGCTGTGCGGCATCTCCACCGACATCACCCGCCACAAGCAGGCGGAAATGGCGATCCATCGCCTGGCCTTCTACGACGCGCTGACCGGCCTGCCGAACCGCCGCCTGCTGATGGAGCGCCTGCAGCACGCACTGGCTGCCCGCGAGCGCGACCACCAGGGCGGTGCGCTGCTGTTCATCGACGTCGACAACTTCAAGGACCTGAACGACACGCTGGGCCACGACACCGGCGACCTGCTGCTGCGCGAGATCGCCCAGCGCCTGGGCACCTGCCTGCGCGCGCAGGACACGCTGGCCCGCCAGGGCGGCGACGAATTCGTCGTGATGCTGTCCGGCCTGAATGCAGACCGGGCGCAGGCGGCGCAGCAGGCCCGCATCGTGGCAGAGAAGATCCTGCTGCGGCTGGCCGAGCCGTATCAGCTTGGTGCGAGCCGTTACCAGACCACCGTCAGCATCGGCGTGGCCATGTTCGGCGACGCCTTGTGCAACCATGAAGACCTGTTCAAGCAGGCCGACCTGGCCATGTACCGCGCCAAGGCCGACGGCCGCAACACGGTGCGCTTCTTCGATGTCGAGATGCAGGCGCAGGTGACGCAGCGCATCGCGATGGAGGCGGACCTGCGTCGCGCGCTCGAACGGGGCGAGTTCTGCCTGCACTACCAGCCCCAGGTCGATGCCCAGGGGCGGCGCGAAGGCATGGAGGCGCTGGTGCGCTGGCAGCACCCCGAGCGTGGCCTGGTGCCGCCGATGGCCTTCATCCCGGTGGCCGAGTCCTCAGGCCTGATCCTGCCGCTAGGGCACTGGATCCTGCAGGCTGCCTGTGAGCAGCTCACGGCCTGGAGCGTGAGCGACACCAACCGGCACCTGAGCGTGGCCGTCAATGTGAGTGCACGGCAGTTCCGCCAGACCGACTTTGCCCAGCAGGTGCAGGCCGTGCTGCAGGCCACCGGAGCGCCATCGCACCGGCTCAAGCTGGAGCTCACCGAAAGCCAGCTGCTCGACGACGTCGATGCCGTGGTGGCCAAGATGCAGGCGCTGCGCGACCTGGGCGTGAGCCTGTCGCTGGACGACTTCGGCACCGGCTATTCATCGCTCGGTCTGCTCAAGCGCCTGCCGCTGGACCAGGTGAAGATCGACAGGACCTTCGTGCGCGACATCCTCACCGACCCGCAGGACGCAAGCATCGTGGCGGCGATCGTCACGCTGGGCCGCAGCCTGGACATCCAGGTGATCGCCGAGGGGGTCGAGACCGAGGCGCAGCGTGAGGCCTTGCTGCGCGCCGGCTGCATGCACTACCAGGGTTACCTGTTCGGCCGGCCCGAGCCGATCGCTTCGGTGCTGTCAGGCGGGGCGTCCGGCGACGCTCAGCGCACGAACTGGTCGACCCAGGCCGCGCCCAGGCCGACCGCCTCGTAGTGCCGGCGGTCTGTACCGGTCGGTTTCGCCCGGGCTTGTGCACCCGACTTGACGAAGCACAACTCCTGCTGCGCTCACTGGAGAAAACTGAAGAATGTGGCGTGAAGCACGTCACGCATCGTGGGGCGGGCATGCCCCACGGTCTCAGCCATTTTCCAGCGACAGGAGTGTGATCATGAGCAACATCCGACTTCCCGACCTGCTTCAGAACGAGGCTCTGGACGACGTCTTCCGCGGCTTTCTGCGGCCGATGCGCTGGGACGCGGCGCCGAACGCGCCGCAGATCCGTATCGATGTGACCGAGGATGCCGCGGGCTATGTCGTCAAGGCCGAGATTCCCGGTGTGCGCAAGGAGGACATCGACGTGCGCATCGACGGGCCGCAGGTGTCGATCAGCGCCGAGGTCAAGAAGGAGTCCGAGGACCGCAAGGAGGGGCGCGTGCTGCGCAGCGAACGCTACTACGGCTACGTGAGCCGGGCCTTCACGCTGGCCAGCGACGTCGACCAGTCCCAGGCCGTCGCGAAGTACCAGGACGGCGTGCTCGAGCTCAAGCTGCCGAAAAAGGCCACCACCGAAAGCCGCAAGCTGTCGGTGCAGTGAGCTGCCCGCGGGCCCGATGCGGCGCGGTCCACGGACTTGCGTTGTGTCAAGCACTGCGGCCGGGCATGCACCAACAATCAGACGACGCCGACGTGGCGCCCTCTCTTTGACGGAGCTTCAACATGTACAAGCGCATCCTCGTCCCCCTCGATGGCAGCGACACCGCCGAACGCGGCCTGCAGGAAGCCATCGGCCTGGCGCGTGACGAGAAGTCCACCCTGTGCCTGCTGCACATCATCGACACCTTCCCGCTGATGGTGGAGATGTCGGCCACCCACAGCTTCGAGCAGATGCGCCAGAACCTGCGTCGCTACGGCGACGAACTGCTCGGGCGCGCGGCCGAGGCAGCGCGCGCGCAAGGGGTGGTGTCGGAGTCGATGCTGGTGGAGCTGGTCAACGAACGCGTGCCGACGGCCATCGTCGCGCAGGCCACCAAGGCCAATTGCGACCTGGTGGTGATGGGCACGCATGGTCGGCGGGGGTTCAGCCACATGGTGCTGGGCAGCGCGGCCGAGGGGGTGATCCGCGAAGCCACGATTCCGGTGCTGCTGGTGCGCCTGCCACAGGCGGCGAAGTGAGCCAGGGGGGAGTGGTCTGCGGCTTGGGGGGGCAGCGCAGGCGCGGTGAGGCGGCCGGCTCAGGGTGGAGCCGCGCGCCCTCTCCCCGACCCTCTCCCGCTCGCGGGAGAGGGGGCAATTCCGGCCACGCACTGGGGCATTCACTCCCTCTCCCGCTTGCGGGAGAGGGGGCAACTCCGGCCACGCACTGGGGCATTCACTCCCTCTCCCGCTTGCGGGAGAGGGGGCAACGCCGGCCACGCACTGGGACATTCACTCCCTCTCCCGCTTGCGGGAGAGGGCGGGGGAGAGGGCTCGCGGCCTCGCATCCCAACCCGGTGCCCACGCGACACCGACGAAAATCCTGCCAGCGCCGGCATCACCCAACGCAGGTACAGCGCCCCCCATCGCCCGCACACGCCGGCCGCGCAGACCGGCTGCACGGCTTGCCTCGTCGCTCATGCCATGGTGGCTCAGCCCCGCGCCCCCAACTGCAGGCGAAGCTCGCAGTGTTCCCCGCTCTGCGCCGGCAGACTCACCGTGAAGCCCAGGCGCTGGGCCAGGCGCTGCATGCCCCGGTTCTCGGGCAGGCACTCGCCAACGAGCGCGCCCGTGCCGCGTTCGCGCAGGTAGTCGATCAGCCTTTGCATCAGGGCCAGGCCCAGGCCGCGTCCCTGCCAGTCGCGCCCGATCTGGATCGCGAACTCGGCAACCCGGTTGTCGGGGTCGCAGACCGCCCTCACCTCACCGAGCAATTGCGGCGCACCGCCGTCAGCGGGCAGGGCCACCAGGGTCATGTCGCGGTCGTAGTCGATCTGGCTGTAGCGGGCCAGTTCGCTGTGTGGCACTTCCCGGCGACTCATGAAAAAGCGCAGTCGCATGTCTTCGGGTTCGGCACGGGCATAGAACTCACGCAGCAGCGGTTCGTCCTCGGGGCGAATGGGGCGCAGCAGCACGTCGCGGCCCAACAGGCTCAGCCGGGTTTCCAGCTCGCTCGGGTAGGGGCGGATCGCGAGGTGTGCGCCGGGGCGCCCCGAGGAGGCACGCACCCGCACACGCGCGTCCAGCGCGATCACGCCATGCGCATCGGCCAGCAGCGGGTTGATGTCGAGCTCCTGCACCTGCGGCAGGTCGCACGCCATCTGCGACACCTTCAGGATGCAGTCGCAGATCGCGTCTTCGTCGGCGGCCGGCCGGTCACGGTAGCCGGCCAGCAGGCGGGACACGCGTGTGCCGGCCACCAGTCGGCGTGCCAGTGCCTTGTTGAGCGGCGGCAGGGCCAGGGCCCGATCGCCCATGACCTCGACCGCTGTGCCGCCCTGGCCGAACAGCACGGTGGGGCCGAAGATCGGGTCGGTCGACAGGCCGACGATCAGCTCGTGGGCCCGGGGGCGCTCCACCATGGACTGCACGGTGAAGCCGCTGACCGTGGCGTCGGGACGCAGGCGATGCACCCGCGCCAGCATCTGCTCGGCGGCGGTGCGCAAGGCGTCCGGGTCCTGCAGGTCCAGGGCGACACCGCCCACGTCGGACTTGTGCGAGATCTGCGGCGACAGGATCTTCAGCACCACCGGGTAGCCGATGGCCTGGGCCGCGTGCAGGGCGTCGTCGACGTCGCGCACCACCCGCGTGTCGGCCACCGGCAGGCCGTAGGCGGCCAGCAGGCGCTTGGACTCGGGCTCGTCCAGCCACTCCCGGCCGTCGGACAACACAGCGGCAATGACATCACGTGCCGCATCGAGGTCGGGGGCGGTGGACGTGGCGAGTGAACCGGGCGATTCGAGCAGGTTGTCCTGGTTGCGCCGGTAGTTCACGAGCTGCATGAAGGCCGCCACGGCACGTTCGGGTGTGTCGTAGGTCGGCACGCCGGCCTCGGCGCACAGGGTGCGGGCCTCCTGCACGGCCGTGCCGCCCAGCCAGCTGGTCAGCACCGGCCGGGCCGGCACCGAGCGCATGTGCGGCAGGCAGGCGCGGGCGATGTCGGCACTCGGCACCACGGCGGTGGGTGCATGCATGAACAGCACCGCATCGACCTGCCGGTCGTGCAGCAGCACGTCGAGTGCGGCCGTGTAGCGCTCCACCGGCGCATCGCCGATCAGGTCGACCGGGTTGCCGTGCGACCAGGTGGCGGGCAGGTGACGGTCCAGCGTCGCCAGGGTGTCGGCGGACAGGTCAGCCAGCACGCCGCCGGCCAGGGCCAGAGCATCGGCGGCCAGCACCCCGGCACCGCCGCCGTTGGTGACGATGGCCAGCCGTTCACCGCGCAGGCTGCGCACACGGGCCAGGGTTTCGGCAGCGTCGAAGAGTTCGTCCAGCGTGTTCACCCGCAACATGCCGGCGCGGCGGATCGCTGCGTCGAACACCCCGTCGGCTCCGGCCAGCGCGCCGGTATGCGAGCTGGCCGCCTTGGCACCCTCCGGGGCGCGTCCGGCCTTGACGACCAGCACCGGCTTGTTGCGGGCGGCGGCGCGTGCGGCCGACATGAACTTGCGCGCACCTCGGATCGACTCCAGGTACAGCAGGATGGCCCGCGTGCCGGGGTCGCTGCCCAGGTAGTCGAGCAGGTCGGCCACGTCGACGTCGGCGCCCTCACCCAGCGAGATGAAGTGCGAGAAGCCGATGGATCGCGCATTGGCCCAGTCGAGCAAGGCGGTGGTCAATGCGCCCGACTGCGACACGAAGGCCAGCGGACCGGGTGCCGCACTGGCGTGGGCAAAACTTGCGTTCAGCCGCGAGCCGGGCACGAGCAGGCCCACGCAGTTGGGGCCGAGGATGCGCAGCAGGTGCGGCCGGGCCGCGTCGAGCATGGCCTGCTCGATCGTGCCGCTGCCGCCGTCCAGGGTCTCGCGCAACCCGGCGCTGAGCACCACGGCTGCGCGGGTGCCCTTTTGCCCCAGTTGCTCGATGATCGCGGGCACCGTGCGTGCAGGGGTGCAGATGACCGCCAGGTCGGGGGTGGCCGGCAAGGTGGCGATGTCCGGCCAGGCGGGCAGCCCGGCCACCATGGCACGGGCCGGGTTGACCGGCCAGATCGGCCCGGCAAACCCGCCGTCGCGCAGGTTGCGCATGACCAGCGAACCCACGCTGCCCTCGCGGTCCGACGCGCCGACCACGGCCACGCTGGCCGGCTTGAACAGTCGCTCGAGGTTGCGGATGCTCATGGGTGTGTGTCCAGGTTCAGGGGGAATCGAGTGTGCCGCAGCACTATGACCGCCGTGCCGTGCAGCAGCGTTGACCTTGGTCAAGGCCGCCGGGGGCGCCGGGACGACAAGCCGCATTGATGCATCTCAATGTCCCGGCGCTGCGGACGCCCAAGAATGGTTCAACGCGCACGGCCGCCGGGCCGCCGATCACCCGAATCACGCAGGTTGCATGCCATGGATCCACTGTCGATCGATCAACTTCGTACCAGGCTGCTGCAGCGGCAGCAGGCCCTGCGCGAGGAAGTGCGCGAAGGTGAACATGCGCTCGACCCCGCCACGGCCACCGGGCGGGCTGACCTGGCCGAGCGTCGTGCCGGCCAGGAGGTGATCCAGGCCGGCGTGGAGCGCGACCTGCGCGAGTTGCGCGACATCGAGCTGGCCCTGCAGCGCCTGGACAGCGGCCATTTCGCCGAGTGCGTCGAATGTGGTGCGGCGATCTCGCCGCAGCGGCTTGCCGCCGAACCCTCTGCCACACGCTGCATCAGCTGCCAGCGAGACCACGAACTGCATCACCCGAGCTGAGGCCCGCATGAACCATCTCACCCTGAGCGTGATCCGCGACGAACACGCAGCGCTGGCAGCGATGCTGCGCTCGGTGCTGCTGCTGCTGAACCGGCATCGGCTCGAGGGCACGCTGCCGGACTTTGCGGTACTGCGCGCCATGATCTTCTATGTCGACGAGTTCCCCGAGAAGCGCCATCACCGCAAGGAGTCGGAACTGCTGTTCCCGGCGCTGCGGGCGCGCACACCGCTGGCGCGCAGCCTGCTGGACCAGCTCGATGCCGACCACGCACGTGGCGAGCGGGCGATCCGTGACCTGGAGCATGCGCTGCTGGCGTTCGAGATGATGGGCGAGCCGCGCCGCGCAGCCTTCGAGCTGGCGGCGCAGCGCTATGTCGACTTCTACCTGGCCCACATGACGGTGGAGGAGCAGGAAGTCCTGCCGCTGGCCGAGCAGGTGCTACGTGCCGACGACTGGGATCGGCTGGACGAAGCCTTCGGTGCCAACTGCGATCCGCTCAACGGCCATGCGCCCGAAGATGAATACCGTGCGCTGTTCAGCCGCATCGTCAACATCGTCCCGGCCCCGATCGGCCTGGGCTGAACCGGCAGACCCCCCTCACCGACGAGCCTCGCCATGAGCTACAAGACCCTCCTCGTACATCTGGATGAACAAGCGCGCTGCCCGGTGCGGGTGGCGCTCGCGGCTGCCTGGGCGCGGCTGCATGAAGCGCATCTGGTGGGGCTGTCGCCCACCGGCCTGCTCGACATGCCCGGTCAGGTCGGCCCGGCGCTGGGTGGTTCGGCCAACTACATCCAGCTCTCGCTCGAATACCTCGAAAAGCGCGCCCAGGAGATTGCCGAACACTTCGAGCAGCAGGCAAGGCGCCTTCAACTGCCGTCATACGAAGTTCGGACGCCACGGGCCGAAGCCTTGAATGCCACGGTGGTGCAGGCCCGCAGCGCGGACCTCGTGGTGATCGGCCAGAGCGACCCTGACGTGAAGGGTGCCGTGGCGCGCGACTTTCCTCAGCAGGTGCTGCTGCATGCCGGGCGGCCGGTGCTGGTGGTGCCGTACACGGGCAGTACCGAGTCGGTCGGGCGGGTCGTGCTGGCGGCGTGGCATCCCGGGCGCGAATCGGCTCGCGCCATGAGCGATGCCCTGCCCGTCCTGCAGCGCGCGGAGCAGATTCATCTGGTGCACTTCTGTGGCTCTTCGGCTGAAGGCGCCGAGCAGCGCCTGGCATTCGACGAGTGCGTGCGCTGGCTGGCGCGTCACGGCGTGACCGTGCGGGCGAGCATCGAGGTCACCGGCATCGATCCGGGCAACGCGCTGCTGTCACGCGCGGCCGACGTGAGTGCCGACCTGCTCGTGATGGGCGGCTACGGGCATTCCCGGCTGCGCGAGTTCGTGCTCGGTGGCGTGACTCGCACGGTGCTGGCCCACATGACCCTGCCGGTGCTGATGTCGCACTGAGACATGGTCGGCGCAGCGCCGGCCTCAGCGCGTCAGCAAGGCGCCGGCCGCCTCGCCGGCGGGCTGCAGCGGGCCCAGCGGGTTGACCTGGCGGTCCACCCGCTCGATGGCCGGTGCACCGCCGTGGTTGCGAAACAGCACCACCCCATGGCTCACCACGATCAGGCCCTCGAAGCGCCAGCCGGTGATCACCGTGGTGCGCCGAAAATTCAGGAAGTCCAGCAGGAACGGGCCCTCGCGCACGCGCGTCTGCCGTTCCATCGTGAACTCGTAGGCGCGGCAGGCCTGGCGCGCCAGGATGCAGTCGCGGATGCCGGGGTCGACCGCCTCCAGCGGTACACCGGGGTTGGGGGTCAGCCGGGCGATCAACTCGGGGTAGGGAATGAGCCGCACATTGCCCAGGCCCTGTGGGTCGAAACCCATCGCCGGCAGATCGGCCTCGCGCGTGTGGTACGGCTCGATACGCTCGATGGCCTCGCGTGCGGCCTCGAAACTGTGGAAGGTCGAGACGACATCGGCCGTGCCGCGCGGCAGCAGGCCGCTGCAGCCGGCTTTCAGCAGGGCTGCAGCCATCAGCGACAACATCACGAGACCCGGGCGAGGCCTTCGGCGTGGGCCTGAACGGGCGCGGCGGGATACAGCGGTCATGGTGTCATCGTCGGCCAGCCACTGCAGTGCGGCATTGACCTGAGTCAACGGCGAAGCTGACGCTTGATCTGCCTCAACACTGCCCCTGCGGCAGGACGCACCATGCAGCACATGGGAGCTCCCGAAACAGAACCCCCGGCGCCGCGACCACCTGGCGAGGTGGTGTTCATGGCGCGCGGCCTGTGCAAGGTCTATCGCATGGGCGAGATCGAGGTGCATGCCTTGCGCGGTGTCGACCTGGATATCCGGGCCGGCGAATTCATCGTGCTGCTCGGGCCGTCGGGCAGTGGCAAGTCCACATTGCTGAACATCCTGGGTGGGCTGGACACACCCACCTCCGGCACGGCCCTGTGGCGAGACCACGACCTGAGCCATGCCTCCGAGTCCGAACTCACACGTTATCGGCGCGAGCATGTGGGCTTCGTGTTTCAGTTCTACAACCTGATCCCGTCACTCACCGCACGCGAGAACGTGGCACTCGTGACGGAGATGGCACAGCACCCGATGCGCCCCGAAGAGGCGCTGGCCATGGTCGACCTCGAGGAAAGGCTGGACCACTACCCGGCCCAGCTTTCGGGCGGCGAACAGCAGCGCGTGGCCATCGCCCGCGCGATTGCCAAGCGACCCGACGTGCTGCTGTGTGACGAGCCCACCGGTGCACTCGATCACAGCACCGGGCGGGTGGTGCTGCAGGCGATCGCGCGCATCAACCGCGAGCTGGGCACCACGGCGGCGGTGATCACGCACAACGCGCCGATTGCCGGCATGGCCGACCGGGTGATGCGCATGGCCGACGGCCGCATCGCCAGCGTGGAGGTGAACGCCCACAAGGTCGACCCCGGGGAGATCGCCTGGTGAGCATGCTGGACCTCAAGCTGTGGCGCGACATGTGGCGGGCCAAGGGTCAGGTCGTGACGATCGCGCTGGTGGTGGCCAGTGGGGTGGCGGCCTTCTGCGCCGCGCTTTCGACCTATGACTCGTTGCGCTCGATGCAGGCGGCCTACTACGACGTGGCCCGTTTTGCCGAGGTCTTTGCCGCGGCGCGGCGGGTGCCCAACAGCCTGGAGGCCCGGCTGATCGACCTGCCCGGTGTGGCTGACGCGCAGGCGGGTCTGACCCATGACGTGATGCTCGACCTGCCCGGCGTGCCCGAACCGCTGACGGCCCGGATGGTGGCACTGCCCGAGCGTGGCGAGCTGCGCATGAACCGGTTGGCGCTGATCCGGGGGCGCTGGATCGACCAGCCCGCATCCAACCAGGTGCTGGTGAGCGACAGCTTTGCCCGTGCGCGCAACCTGGGGCCGGGCGATTCGGTGGCCGTGCTGCTCAACGGAAAGCGCGAACTCCTGCAGATTGTCGGCACGGTGCTGTCGCCGGAGTACGTCTTCGCGGCCAGCCCCGGTGCCGGTGACGAAAAGAGCTTCGGAGTGTTCTGGATCGGACGGCCACGCCTGGCCGGCGCCTTCAACATGGAAGGTGCGTTCAACCGCGTGACGCTGCGGCTGGTGCCCGGTGCCAACGCGCAGGCTGCCATCGACCGGCTCGACCGCCTGCTCGCGCCGTATGGCGGCACTGGCGCCCATGGCCGGGCCGAGCAGGTCTCGCATCGCGCGTTGTCGCAGGAGATCGACGAGATGCGGGTGTTCGGGCTGGTGCTGCCCAGCGTGTTCCTCGGCGTGGCGGTGTTTCTGCTGAACGTCGTGCTGATGCGCCAGATCGGCACGCAGCGCTCGCAGATCGCGGCGCTCAAGGCCCTGGGGTGTCCGAATCTCGCCATCGCAGGGCACTACCTCAAGTACGTGCTGCTGATCGTGGCGATCGGTCTGGTGATCGGAGTGGTGTCGGGCGCCTGGCTCGGGCGCATGCTGAGCGAGCTTTACGCGCGCTTCTTCCACTTCCCGACCTTCGATTACCGGCTTTCCGTGTGGATCGTGCTGGCCGGCTCGGGTGCGGCGCTGACCGCGGGCACGGCCGCTGCCTTGCAGGCCATCGTGCGCATCGTGCGGCTGGCGCCGGCCGACGCGATGCGCCCGGCCGCACCGCCCGTCTACCGGGCCACCCTGCTGGAGCGCCTGGGTTTCACGCGGCTGCAGTCACCGGCTGTGCGCATGATCCTGCGCGACATGGAGCGTCGGCCTGCACGGGCGATCTTCACTTCGGTGGGCATCGCCGCGGCCACGGCCATCCTGGTGTCGGGCACCTGGTGGGGCGATGCGATCGAACATCTGCTCGAGGTGGAACTGCGCATGCGCGAACGGCAGGACGTGAGCGTCGTCATGGGCGAGGCGGTACCGCGTTCCGCACTGCATGCGCTGCAGCGCCTGCCCGGTGTGATCCGTGCCGAGGGCGACCGTACCGCGGTGGTGCGCCTGCACCATGGACATCTGGACTACCGAACCAACGTGACCGGGCTGAGCGATGACAGCCAGCTGCGCGTGCTGCGCGACCCGGCTCTGCGCCCGGTGGACCTGCCGCCCGAAGGCCTGGTGCTGAATGAACGGCTTGCCGCAAGGCTGGGCCTGGCCCGGGGTGACCTGGTGCGTGTGGAGTTCCTGCAGGGGCGCCGTCTGGTGCGTGAGGTGCCGGTGGTCGAGCTGGTCGGCGAAGCGATGGGGCTGCAGGGCTACATGCGCCTGGACGCGTTGAATCGTCTGCTCGGCGAAGGTGAATTGATCTCGGGCGCCCGACTTCAGCTCGACATGAGCGAACGCGACGCCTTCCTGCAGGAGGTCAAGCGCACGCCCCGGCTGGCGCACGCGATGGAGCTGGCGCCGATCATCCGCAACTTCCGCGAGACCTCGGCCCGCAACATCCTGGTGTTCACGATGGTGCTGACGGTGCTGGCCGGCACGATCGCCGTGGGGGTGGTCTACAACCATGCACGCATTGCATTGGCTGAACGCGCCTGGGAGCTGGCCAGCCTGCGGGTGCTGGGTTTCACGCGGGGCGAGGTGTCGGCCCTGTTGCTGGGCGAGCTGGCGCTGGAGATGCTGGTGGCCCTGCCGCTGGGCTGGTGGTTCGGCCACGGCCTGTCGGCACTGATCGTGGGGCTGATCCACAGCGAGACCTTTGCCATCCCGATGATCATCCGGCCGTCGACCTACGCCTATGCCAGCCTGGTGGTGCTGGCAGCAGGGGTGTTCAGTGCCCTGATCGTGCGGCGCCAGATCGACCGGCTCGACCTGGTGGGTGTCCTGAAGACGAGGGAATGATGAAACGCAGGCAGTGGGTGATGGGCGCCGTCGTGGCGGCGGTGGTGGTTGGTGGCCTGGCATGGGCGTTGCGCCCGCATGCCGTGCCGGTGGAACTGGCCACGGTACGCAAGCAGGCTTTCGAACAGACGATCGACGAGACCGGTCGCACACGGGTGCGCGAGCGCTACCTGGTTTCGTCACCGCTTGCAGGGCGGCTGGCGCGCATCGACCTGCGTCCCGGCGATGCCGTCACGGCCGGCGAGCCGGTCGCGATGCTGCACCCTTCCTCGCCCTCGTTGCTGGACGCACGCACCGTGCGTGAACTCAACGAGCGGGTGGGTTCCGCACAGGCGGCGCTGGCCCAGGCGCGCGCGGAAGTGGCGCGGGCCGAAGCCTCGCAGCAACAGGCGCGTGCCGACTTCGAGCGCCAGAAGCGGCTGGCGGGTGACGGGTTCTTGTCTGCTGCGGCACGGGATCAGGCTGAACTGGCGCTGCAGGTGCAGACGCAGGGGCTGGCCGTGGCGCGCAGTGCCGAGGACGCCGCGGGCCACACCCTCGCCCAGGCTCGAGCCGCCCTGATGCGCGCTCGCGACGAACCGCGCCTTGCGCAGGCCGGCAGCACCACGACGGGTGGCACGGCAGCCCTGCCGCTGATCTCGCCGGTCACAGGACGCGTGCTGAAGGTGTTGCACCAGAGCGAAGGCACGGTGGCGGCAGGCACCGGCCTGGTCGAGGTGGCCGACTCGAGCGACCTGGAGGTGGTGGTCGACCTGTTGTCCAGCGATGCGGTGCGGGTACCGGCAGGCGCCAAGGTTCGCATCGACGGGGGCCAGGGCGCGCCGCTGGCCGGCACGGTGCGGCGTGTGGAGCCTTCGGCCTTCACGAAGGTGTCGGCGCTGGGCATCGAGGAACAACGCGTCAACGTGATCATCGACTTCGTGTCGCCACCGCACGAACGGCAGGGCTTGGGTGATGGCTACCAGGTCGAGGTGAACATCGTCACCCTGGCGCAGCCTGACGCCCTGGTGGCGCCGATGAGTGCCTTGTTCCGCGACGGTGCGGCGTGGTTTGCCTTCGTGCACCGCGCAGGCGAGGTCGAGCGGCGCGAAGTGGGTGTGACGGCGCGAAACGCCACGCACGCCTGGGTGCATGGCGGGCTGGCCGAAGGCGAAGCGGTGGTCGTCTACCCGGGTGACCGGGTGCGTGACGGCTCGCGGGTGAGCGTCGTGAACCCGCCGCGTTGACCTGGGCCGATTCAGCCCAGCCAGCGTCGGACCAGGTCGGCCGCGTCGAGTGGGCCGGTGGTGTCAACCGACAGGGTGCACGCACGCTCGGTCTGCGACAGCGGTTGCGCGAACTGCATCTGCCGCGCCAGCACGGTGAGGTCGGCCTCCGATGCGTCGTCACCGCGCAGGGCGCGCGCCTGCACGCGCTGGCGCAACACCGCCTCTGGCGCATCGCAATGCAGGATGGCAAACGGCACGCCTTGCAGGCGCGCGGTGCGGGCGAAGGCATCGCGCTCTTCATGGCGCAGGAAGGCGGCATCGACCACGACCGGCCAGCCGGCCGCCATGGCACACCGGGCCAGCTGCAGCAGATGGTCGAAGGTGCGTTGGGTGGCGGCTTGGGCGTAGAGGTCGGGTACGCGACCGGCTGAACGCTCCAGCGGTGCGAGCCCGTGCAGCCGCTTGCGTTCAACGTCCGAGCGCAGGCGCAGCGCACCCGCTTGTTCGGCCACGGCGCGGGCGACATGGCTCTTGCCCGACCCTGACAGGCCATGGGTGATCAAGAGGCCCGCCTGTGCCGCATCTGCGAGCGCCATGGCGCAACCCAGGTAGTCCGGGGCCGCGTTGCCGCCGCCGGCACCGGGCGGCCTGAGCTGCTGTACCAGGGCTCGCACGATCGCGCGGTACACGAGTTGATGTCGCAGCACCCGCAGGGCATCGTGGTCCCCCGTGTCGTCGAACCAGGTGTTCAGCGCGCGCCAGGCGAGGTCGCGCCGGCCGTGTGCCATCAGGTCCATGGCCACGAAGGCGATGTCATCCGCCACATCGATCCATCGCAAGTCGGCATCGAACTCGATGCAGTCGAACGGGGTGGGGTCGTCACCCAGCATCACGACGTTGTCCAGGTGGAGGTCGCCATGGCACTCGCGCACCCGGCCGCGGCGTCGGCGTTCGGCCTGCACCGGGGCCAGCCGTGTGGCCTGCTGCTGCAGCCAGGCGCGCAGCGTGCGGCACGAGGCCTGTGCATCGGGGTTGTCGACGAGCGCTGCCAGGCGGTCCAGGGCCAGCAGCGCCGCATCAGGGGGCGCTGCTGCCTCGATCGGCAGGTCGGAGCCGTGATCGCCGCCTGAATCCCCGCGGGGTTCGCCGCGGGGATCGGCCATCGGTGCTGACTCATGGAAGGCCGCGAGACGATGCGCCAGCCGCTCCACGTGGTCGGGCAGCAGCGTGCCGGCGGCCAGGCGTTCGCTCAGCAGACTGCCAGGCAGGAACTGACGCATCTGCACCAGGTGGTCGATCGCCGGGCCGCCGCCGTCGAGGCGCGGTGACTGTGGCGTGCCGCGCACCGCCACCACCCGCAGGTACAGGGAGGGCGCAAGCCGCCGATTGAGCCGCAGCTCCTCCTCGCAGAAATGGGCACGCGCCTCGACGGTCGTGAAGTCCAGAAAACCCATGCGCACCGGCTTCTTGAGCTTCCAGGCATGTTCGCCGTCGAGCAGGACCCAGGAGATGTGGGTTTCGATGCAGCGTACTTCGCGCCCAGCATCGGCCTGCAGCCGGGCGTGCAAGGCACGCACGAGGGTCGTGTCGGGCAGGGGCGCTGTGGCAGGGGTCATGCGGCGGGCTCGAAGGCAGACGGTGCTGAGGGACCACTGTATGCCACGCGGCGCCGTCGGGACACGGTCGTGCGGTGTGTCACGCGGCTTGATCAAGGTCAGTCCGGACGCCCCCGGGCTGCGCGATGCTGGAGCCTGGTTCGAAAGGCAGACGATGGACTTCAAGGACTACTACGCGACGCTCGGAGTGGACCGGGCGGCCAGCGCTGAAGACATCAAGCGTGCGTACCGCAAGCTCGCGCGCAAGTACCACCCCGACGTCAGCAAGGCCGAGGACGCCGAGCGCCAGTTCAAGGAAGTGCGCGAGGCGTACGAGGTGCTGAAGGACCCTGAACGGCGGGCAGCCTACGATGCCCTGGGCTCTGAGTGGCGGGCGGGCCAGACGTTCTCGCCGCCGCCGGACTGGCAGGCCGGTTATGAGTTCGAGGGGCGCGGCTTCGACGGAGCAGACCTTGGCGAGCACAGCGCCTTCTTCGAGGCCCTGTTCCGTGGCATGCTGGGCGCCCGTGGCGGGCGACAGGGTGCACACAACCGTCGCGGAGAAGACCACCACGCGCGCATCGTGATCGACCTGGAGGACAGCTACCGGGGCGCAAGACGCGCGGTGACGCTGCGCATGCCGGTGGCGGACGAACACGGGCTGTTGCGCATGCAGGAGCGCGAAGTGCAGGTGGACATTCCGCGGGGCATCCAGGCCGGACAGCACCTGCGTTTGAGCGGCCAGGGCGGTGCAGGCATCGGCCGGGCGCCGCCGGGCGACCTGTATCTCGAGGTCGTGTTCCGCCAGCATCCGCACTTTCATGTGGAGGGCCGCGACGTCCATCTTGACGTGCCGCTGGCGCCCTGGGAAGCCGCCCTGGGTGCCACCGTGCAGGTGCCCACACCTGAAGGGCCGGTGGCGCTGAAGGTGCCCGCCGGCACCCCATCTGGCCGCAGGATGAGGCTGCGTGGTCGCGGCCTGCCAGGCGACCCGCCCGGAGACCTGTACGCCGTGGCAACCCTGGTGCTGCCGCCAGCCGATACGCCCCAGGCCCAGGAGGCCTACCGGCAACTGGCAAGCGCCACCCGATTCCACCCACGCGCGCATTACCCAGGGTGACCGCCATGACCGACACCTCCCCTCCCCAGCCCGCGGTGACTGCCTCGGTGGTCGGGCATGACGTGCTGTTGTCGCTGACCGAGCTGTCGCAGGCCAGCGGCGCACATCCTGACCTGCTGGTGCTGCTCGTTCATGAAGGCGTGATCGCGCCACAGGGCGACGAGCCGGCCAACTGGGCCTTCGACAGCCTGGCGCTGCGTCGGGCCAGGATCGGCATGCGTCTGCTCAATGACCTGCATGTCAATGAAGCCGGGGTGGCCCTGGCGCTCGACCTGATCGACGAAATCGACCGGCTGCAGCGGCTGCTGGCCCGCCGCACCTGAAGCGGGCGACCTCAGGCGGCACGTCCGGCCACGACGCGTGTGACACGGCAGGGCCTCAGGTGCGCCTGGGACCCCGGTGTGAGGCGCATGTCGCCTGCGCGTGCGCCTTCTACGGGCCCGGTGCCGCAAGGGGCCGGGCGAGGTCGCATCTGGATGAACCCGCCGAGGCCTCCCACCGATGCAGACGGCATGGCAGCGCCAGGCGGTCGGTGCGCCGCTAAAAATGAACCAACGGCATCCGATCATACAACACAACACCCGTCACAGCAGCGCCACATCCACAAGCATGCACATAGAATCTTGAGCAAAACGTCCCTGCCGTTGGTTCATTTTTGATGGCCCAGACCCTCGACCTCTTCGACGAGCCCACTTCCCCACTGCAGGTCTGGCTGGCCTCGTTCGACGCGTGGGCGACCTGGGCCCACCAGCAAGGTCCGCTGACGCAGACCTCGTCACAGGCCACCTACCTGCACCTGTGGGACGTCCTGGCCAAATGGTGCGTGTCGCAGACCCCGCCGATCGCGCTGGATCAGTTGTGCGCCGACGACCTGCAGGCCTTCATCGACTCGCGCACCGGACTGCGCTCGTCAGATGACGCACTGTCGCCCCGCTACGTCTGGCGGCTCCTGCACCTGGTGGACCGGGTGCAGGCTCACCGGGCACGCCGGCTCGGCCTGCCTGGCAACAACGCCGCGATGGAACTGATGGCACGGCAGCCCCAATGGCGCTATGCCAATGCCGCGCAGTCCGACCCCCTGCCCGAGTACCTGACGGCCGCTGAAGCCCGGCGACTGGTCAGCCATCTGTCCGAGGCGCGGCCGCGTCCCGGGCAGCGCAGCCCGTTGCACACCTGGCAGGAACTTCGCAACCGGGCCGCCGTGAGCCTTCAACTCGGCGCCGGACTCAGCCCCGGCGATGTACGCGCCCTCGGCAGCGACGCGCTCATCACCCGTGGTGGACGTGTGCAGGACGTGCCCTGGAAGGTGCAGGTGCCAGCCAATGGCAATGCACCCGCCCGCGAGGCCCCGATCGCTGAATGGGCCGGCCAGGTGCTCAAGCACTGGCTGCATGTGCGCAGCGAACAGCAGATCGGCGGCGAAGTGCTGTTCCCGTCCACACGCTCAGGCAAACCGTGGGGCAAGGTTGCCCAGTACCAGGCCGCACGCCTGGTGCTGGAGGCCGCAGGCCTCGACGATCCACGCGGGGGGTCGTTTCGCCTGCGCCACACCTTTGCACTGCGCCAGTTGCGGCGCGGCAGGTCGGAGGCCGACGTGGCTCGCTGGCTCGGTGTGGTCGACCCGGCCGTGATGGCCCGCTACCGCCGGGTCTTGATCGCGCCCGAAGATGATGTGATCTGAAATCAGGGCACCGGCCAGGCCGTGCGGGTGTCCAGGCACATGCGCATCAACTGGCAGCCGAGCGCGCGGTAGCTTTCGAACTGGGCCTCGCTGAAGAACTGATTGCCGGTGCCCTGGTGAGGGAAGTCGGGGTGCTCTCGGTGATAGGCCAGCACGTCGGCCGACAGCCCGGCCACGATCGATGGCTTCAGGTAGATCAGCACCCCGGTCGTGTCCGCTGCACCCGCCGACGCGTAGCGCACGGTGCCGATCGCAAACGGGCTGAGGCTGGCCCCACCCCCATCGGTGGCCAGATCGGCCAGGTCGATCTGCACCTCCGCACCGAAGTCCAGACGAACCTGACGGATCGCATTGGCCAGGTCGCTGAAGCCACGCGCAGGGTCGGCGGCTGCATCGACACACACGATCAAGCGGCAACGCCGGCGCACCAGTTCATACAGCCCCAGGTTCTCGAAATGACCCCCGTCGGACAGGTAGACGTAGCGACGCTGGTCGTTCGCCCAGCCCAGCAGTTCAGCCGCCAGGTAGCTCGCACCGAAGGCTGGCGATGCAGCGCTCGCAGCAAGCCGGGGGTTGGTCATCCACCGGCCCAGGCGCACGTTCAGCACGGTGAGCACAAACGCGAGGCTGCGCGACGAATACCGCCCCATGTTCGGACTGAGCGCCGCGCCTGAGGTGGCGATGGCCGCGCCGATGGTCAGATCCGGGTCTTGCCGCGCCAGCGTGGCCGTGGGCAGATAGTGACGGCGCACGCCCAGGCGACGCAGGGCCCGCCGGTCCGAGGTTGAACGCGGCGTCGTCTGGTAGCCACAGTACATCGGCGAGAGCACGAAGTTCGTGCTCTTCTGCGATAGCAGGCCCAGGTCCTGGCCGATCGTGAGGTTCATCGCCGCGTTCACCAGATGCAAGGGGCGCTGCATGGCCGACTCGGACTGAGCCAGGGGCAGGTCGTCGTTCTCGTCGATCCCGGTGAAACGGCTCGGCTGCCGCCTGGCATTGCTGGCACCCAGGTAGCAGCGGACCAGCCGCACCCGGTAGATGGCGTTGAGCGAAAACACGTTGACGTCCACCCGCCAGGCCAGCAGCAGGAAGGCCATCGCCAGCAGCATGCCCGCGGGTACCAGCGGTGACACCCCCCACAGCAGGTCGCGCCCGGCCAGCGCAGCCGCCTGTTCGCCATGCACCCGATCCGCCACACGCGCCAGCGACAGGGCTGCCTCGCGCGGCAGGTCGATGTGCGCGCTCAGGCGCTGCTCGGTCTGCTGTACCTCGATGCGCAAGGGCGCCGCCGCCGAGGGCAGCGCTGCGGGTCCGGCCAGCGACGTCGCCGCTGGGCCCCTGTGCAGGCCTTCGTTTGCGAGCGCCGTGCGCAGCGCGACATGCACGCCCCAGGCCGCAAGCGCCAGGATCCCGGCCGCGGCCACCCAGGCCAGCCAGGCCGCCGACGCACCCAGCAGCCGCGCGATCCGGCCCGAACCCTGCGCCGGCGCGGACGACAGCAACCAGGCGAGCACCGCCGATGCCAGCGTGCCCAGCACGGCAGACCATTCAAACGCACCGGCCGACCACACCGAGATCGCATCGAACAGGATGGGGACATAAAGCGCCGCCATCGTCCAGGCCAGCCACAGCGTCAGGCCGCTGAGCGCCCAGGCAAGCAACTGACTCCACGCCTCGCGACTGCGTTCGCGGTAGTGTGCGCCGGTGAGGCCGACAAACACGAACCCCCCGAGCGTCAGCGCCAGCGCTCCGGCCAGCGGCCCGAAAGCCAGCACACGGGCATGTTCACCAAACGCCTGGGCCGACGAGCTGGCCGCGCGGACCTCCGTCACCTGCAGGCCGGCCCGGGCCGCATACAGCACACCCGCACACACCACCAGGCCGGCACCAAAGGCCAGCACGTACCCGACATGGCGCCAACGCGGCCCCCGGTTCAGCCCCAGTCCGTAGGTCGCGAAACCGACGACCGCACCGATCAGGGTGAGTGGAAAGACCAGCGCAGCGACAGACTGCAGCGCCTGCGACGGGTCCTGCGCCAGCACGGCCCACAGCCCCAGCGCGGTAGCCCCCAGCCAGGCACAGGCTGTTGCCAGGCCGGCCGAGACCTCGAGCATGCGATGCGCCTGCTCAACGCTCTGCTTGCGCTGGCTCAGCGTCAGCGCATGCCACTGCCGACGCACGATGTACAGCATCAATCCGAAAAGCCTGCGGCGCTTGTGCCTGTCCTGCACGTTGAGCGCCACGGCGAAGTAGACGAAAAACAGCGTCACCGCGGTGGCACCCAGCACCCACACCAGCAGGCTGGGCACGCCATGGCTCAGCGCAGGCAACGCACCCACCAGCAGCCGCGGCAGGATCAGCGCCACCGCCAGGGCACAGGCCACCATGCTCAGGTTGAGGAAGGCATTGCGGGCCCAGCCCAGCAGCAGCACCAGCAGGTCCAGGCTGAAGCCCGAGAAGCGTGGTGCCAGATAGTTGCTGTAGCGACGCAGCCAGGTCACCTCCTGCGGTTCGACCCCATGACGCTGAGTCTGCCCGGCCGCATGGCGGCCCAACTCACGCTCGACCGTGGCCAGACCCACACGCCGTATCCAGGCCGACAGCCAGCCACCGATGTACCCACCGCCCGACACGGTCGACAGGAAATGCACGTGCGACAGGCAGTTGCGCTCGGCCAGCGCCTGCAGCACGCCCAGTCCGAACGTGGCACTGCGGATGCCCCCACCGGACAGGCACAACCCGATACCTGCGGCCGGCATGCCGACGTCCGGCGCCTCGCCGCTGCGGGGAGGGTCGGTGGGCGCCGACGTCTGTGGCGAAGGCGGTGACGGCGGTGCCCCGCCCGATCCAGCGACACCGGGTTCGGCATCGGCACCGGGTGGGTCATCGTCGGTCGCGTCTTCGGCATCAACCGCGGCAAACCATTCAGCCACGGTGAGATTCGCGGGCAAGGGTGCCGCCTGCCGGGGTTCACCCTCGGGCGGGCGCTCGGCCGTCGGCTGCGGCCGGAGGGCCGCAACACGCTTGCCGGACACCCCGGGCGCACCCGCACGCGCGACGCGCGAGCCCGGCGCACACACGCCCATGCGCTGGCGCTCGTGGTCGAGCGTGTCTGCCTGGCCGGTCTCCTGATCCAACTCGCCTCCCTGGCGTTGGCTCGATGTCCGCGATTCTGGCACCGGCTGCGGGTCGCTGTCAGTACCCGCGGGCACGGCAACACGGCAGAATGGAGCGAACTCGCCGGATCACTCGCTCCGCCCGCTCCACCAGACTGCCCCCATCCATGAAGCTGCGCGCCATCCATCTTGCGCTGGCACTGGCCGTCCTTGTCGCCGCTGCCGCTCTGCTCAATCCGTCGCCCGAACAGCATCGCGCGCGCATCAAGGACAGCGTGGCCGAACGCAGCCAGCTCGCCGCGCTGCTGCGCCTTGGCGATCTGGCGGCCTTCGTGGCCAACTACCACTCGCTGGGTGTGGCCTCGTACACCACCAGCAACGACAAGCTGGTGTCGGTCGGCGCCATGGGTGTGGTGATCGTGCTCGACGGCAACTCGCAACGCTGAGCCGGCCGAGCCGCTTCACCCACGCCTGCGCCAGACCGCACGGTGTTTGACCCCTTTCACCATGGACCCCGGAACCCGCTCATGACTTCCGCCCCCTGGCCGCAGGCCGCACCCCATCCCCGCGTGCGCATCACCGACGTGCAGGTGCTGTCAGACAACTGGTACGTACTGCGCAAGTTCAGCTTCGACTACCTGCGGCGCGACGGCACCTGGCAGACGCAGCAGCGCGAGGCCTATGACCGCGGCAATGGCGCGGCGCTGCTGTTGTTCAATGCCGGGCGGCGAACCGTCGTGCTCACGCGGCAGTTCCGCCTGCCGGCCTACGTCAACGGCTGTGCCGACGGCATGCTGCTGGAGGCCTGCGCCGGGCTGCTCGACGGCGATGCCCCGGACGACTGCATCCGCCGCGAAGCCGAGGAGGAAACCGGCTACCGCATCCGCCAGGTGCACAAGCTGTTCGAGGCCTACATGAGCCCCGGCTCGGTGACCGAGAAGCTCCATTTTTTCGCCGCAGAGTACGAACCTGCCGATCGTGTCTCGCAAGGGGGCGGTCAGGCCGGCGAAGGGGAGGACATCGAAGTGGTCGAACTGCCGTTCGACGACGCACTCGCGATGATCCGCACCGGCAGCATCCAGGATGGCAAGACCATCATGCTGCTCCAGCACGCTGCCATGGTCGGGCTGGATTCACTGACCTCGTCCTGAAAGGCCCCGGTCATGCGTGTCCTTGTCGTGCTGGTGCTGCCGCTGCTGATCCAGGTGCTGGCCTATGTCGGTGTGTTCATGGCGGCCCAGGGCGGCGGCTCCTTCATGGGCCTGCTGGCCATGCCGGTCGCGGCCGCATCAGCCGTGGCGCTGCTGATCCACGGTGGGGTTGCGGCCCGCAGCCAGTCACCCGCGGCGGGCGCCGCCGTGGTGAGCCTGCTGATCGCCGTCGTGCCGCCGCTGGGCCTGATGGTGTTCCGGGCGCTCGAGTCCTGAGGGCTGCAAGCGCCCGTCGGTCGCCCACATTCCGGGCCACCGCCGGCGTTCACTCGCCATCGAACACCCGCAACTGAAACACGTTGCCTTCCGGGTCGACGCCATTGAAGGCCACGAAGCCCGTGCCGCGCCAGCTCTGCGTCTGAACGATGCCGCCATGGCGCGCGATCACCTCGTTCGCCGCCGTGATGTCCGGCACCGTGAAGAACAGCTTGATGGCCGTCTGCTCGCGGATCTCGGGGGGCGTGGAGATCTGCACCAAATCGGCGATGTGCGCCGGGATCGCATGCACGACGATCTGGATGTCGGCCGACTGCAGCACGGCGTACTCGGCATCGGCGTGGACCTGCCTGGCGTCGAGCAAGTCGCGGTAGAAGGCCGTCAGCGGCACCAGGTATCGGGCATAGATGACAGCACCGGCGCGGGCAGGTCCGCTCATCGGGTGGGCTCCATGTTCATGTCGTACGGCGGGCGATGTATGAAGGCGCCCCCTCAGACATTGAGGTTGAAGCCCAGGTCGACCTCGCTGGCCGGCCGGCCACGGACACCCCAGTTGTCGAGCGAAGGCTCATGCAGGACGATCACCATGTCGCTGGCCTGGATCCCCAGCTTGCCCAGGCGCTCGGCCAGTTCGGCATACAGCCTGCGCTTCGCATCGAGCGAGCGGCCAGGGAAGATGCTGAACTCGATCATCATGTAGTTGGGCGTCTTGCCTGGTGGCACCGGAAAGCAGTGCGCCGGATGCTCCGCATAACGGATCTGCTTGTCGTCTTCGGGCAGCTTGAAGGCAAGCAGCTGGGCCTGATGGACCGCGTCGATGATCGCGGTGATTTCCTGTGCGGGGCGTTGACGACAAGCGTCGATCTTGACGATGGGCATGGTCTGGCTCTATGGGTTAGAGGGAACCTGAGCTGGCTCCGGCCTCACATGGTGTCCGATGCGTCCGCCGTGCGCAACCCCTTGCACATGTGCAGCCCGGGTCGGTCGGCGCCAGAGCGGCAAGCGCCGCCAGGGCAACCGCTGGGACAACGCGGTGATGGAGCGTTTGATCCTGAACCTGGCGCTGGAGCGCGACATGCAACGCACCGATTCATCCGGTCGGCGTGTCCGACAAGACTCGACCACAACATGCTACAAGTGCCGCAAGTCCCGCGCGCAGCGGCTCGGGCCGAATTGACCACATCGAGGGATGCCGAGAATGTTTCCCAGCTTTTCCATCACGCCCTATGTCGGCGTGGGACCCATTCTCCTGGGAACGTCACGTCACGACATTCATGTGCTCCTTGGTCGGCCAAGCAACTCCCGCACGAGTCGCTTCAGCTCGCGTGTCCTGGATCACTGGGCAGTTGAGGGCCTGACAATTACCTCGGAACATGAGAACGGAACGATTCTCGAAGTAGGCTTTGGAGCTGAGCAGCAGCATGCCGAGGTAAACGGTATTCACATCTTTGCCAAGCAAGGCCCAACCGTACTTCGAGCGCTGTGCCTGCTTGACGGATCCCCGCAAGAGGACGTAGGCATGACCGTCCTGTTCAAGCTGGGCATGACGCTGACCGGATTTCTGGATGCAACCGAAGATGACCGTGCCGTGACGGTCTTTGCTCCCGGTGTCTGGAGTCCTGTGGATCCCAGGCTACGCTGATGCCCTCAGGCCACTGAGATGCACTCAACTGGAATGCACTCACCCGAATCCAGGCCGCCAGCCGAAGCCACATTTGAAGTCGCTGAAGTCTTCAGCGGCGACGACGATGGCCTGCTGTGGCTGACCCTGGGTTTTGTCTCCCCCGCGGAGCCACTGGACGTGCTGCATATCGCGTGTGGCAAGGTCGCGACAGGCGCTGCCGACGCGGACGCGCTGTACCTGGAACGCAACGATCAGGATCTGGCATGCAGTGGGCAGGTGCTGGCTCTCACCGTGAACGACACGGACGTGACACTTCGCCTCACGGCCGAAGGCGCCACGGCCCTTGGGCTGCCGACGGTCACCCGCTTCTGCTTCATCCAACACGCTGCACTCCACGCGCTGGCCGCGGACCAGTTGGCGAGGATGGCGCGATCTGGGCAAAGCTGCATCGCAACCGCCTGCTGAAGCTGCGCGCGGGCTGACAGCCGTTTGCATGCGGCCTGTGCATCAACCCCTTTCGCTGGGCACCCTCTGGGACTTCAACGCCCCTTGCTGCCGCGTGCCGCCTGCGCCACTCGGCACTGGGACGCGAGATCCTGTCCATCCCCCGCATGCAGCCCGGCATAGACGCCACAAGGCCAGACAAAACCACCATACTCTTCCAGGTACCAGTAGGGCGGCTCGGGCGAGCAGATGGTCAGGTGCACGGCACGCCAGCCAGTCGCCTCCTTCCTGGCGACCACCCACAGCATCTTGTCGAGCGTGGGCTCGCAATCGCCGGCACGGTGCCAGTCGATCGGCCGCCCTGCCTCGCCCTCGACGGAGCCGATGATCATGGCCCAGTCACCGTCGCGATTGAGCCGGTCGATCCTGAATCGCACGGCCTGACCGCCCGCCTGGCGCACGGCCTCGGGGCGGATCGCCTCCAGCAGTTCGCGACGCTCCTTGGCCGGCATGGCCGGGGCCGCGTGAAACGCGCCCGCGCACATCACGAGCGCGAAGCAAAGTGTCAGCCGAATCAGCATGCGCAAGGTCGAACCCTCAGTTCACCCGGCAGGCTGTCGCGGGCAGGACGCCTGCAGCTGCCGGCAATTGAAAGGCGCCGAGTATGGCATCGAGCCAGGATCGCGAAGGTGCACCCGCCGGCCTGCGACTCGCGAGCCTTGTACGATGCGGCATCGGCCCCGGCCACATCATCCGCACGCCCGAGACACACCATGCCCCACCCGACCCTCACCCCCCTCTTTGCCTACAAGGCCTGGGCCAATGCCGAGCTGTTCGCGGCACTGGCTGCGCTGCCGGACGAACACGGCACCGCGCTGCACACTTGCCTGCGCACGCTCAATCACATTCATGTGGTCGACTGCATCTTCCGCGCGCACCTGGGCGGTCAGCCGAACCCGCATGCGGCCACCAACACGCCGCACACGCCGTCTCTGGACGAACTGCGGGCCGCCACCGCCGCCACCGACGCCTGGTATCTGGAATACGTGGACACGCTCAGCGCCACCGATGCGCAGCAGGTGCTGGACTTCACCTTCACCGATGGCGACGCCGGCCGCATGTCACGCGAGGAGATCCTGATGCATGTGATGCTGCATGGCGCCTACCATCGCGGCAATGTGGGGCAGGTGATGAAGTCGATCTCGGTGGCGCCGCCGCGCGACCTGTTCACCAAGTTCCTGCACGTGAGCGAGCCCGCACGTCGCGGCGCCTGACAAGCTCGGGCCTGACGGGCTCAGGCCTCGACGGCCACGGCGGAGTGGCCCGGCGCACCGTCGGCCACCAGCACCACCCGGTCGCGCCCCTGGCTCTTGGCGAGATACAGCGCCCGGTCGGCCTGGCGCAGCAGCTCGGCCGGTGTTTCGCCGTGTGCCGGAAACAGCGCAATGCCCACCGACAGCGTGGCCTGGAGCCTGGCGCCGCCGAACCGGAAAGCCTGCTGGGCAAAGTCGCGGCGGCAGTCTTCGGCCCGGGCCAGCGCACACTCGGCCGACATGCCCGGCTGCACCAGCACGAACTCTTCTCCGCCAAACCGGCAGGCCACGTCGGACACCCTCGAGCGGCTGGCCAGCAGGCTGCCCAGGCGCGTGAGCACCTCGTCGCCGGCCGGGTGGCCGTGGGTGTCGTTGATCTGCTTGAAGTGGTCGATGTCGATCATCATCAGCGCCAGCGGCTCGCCCTCGCGCCGGCACCGCGCCAGCTCACGATCGATCACGACTTCGAAGTAGCGGCGGTTGTACAGGCCGGTGAGCGGATCGCGGTGGGCCAGCTCCTGGAGCTGCGCCTGCAGCGCGTGGACCTCGTCGATCCGCTGGGTGAGTGTCTGGTTGGCCGCCTGCAGGGCCTGTTCGCCACGCCGGAGCTGGTCGCGTGCTTCATGCAGCTTGATCGCCCGCCGCCATGCCCCCTGGGCCACGATCACGAGGTACATCGACAGGCACAGGATGCTCAGGATCGTGGCGGGCCAGCCGGTGGCCGGTGCAAACGCCCATCCGAAAAAGAGGCCACCGAGCACCACCCCCGCCCCGATGGCCAGCATCGCCTGACCCAGGCCTCGCAGGCCGCGGAACACCGTGAGGTTGATCGACGTGCTGATGAACAACGCATAGCTGATCCACAGCGGAAACGCCAGCGCGGCACTCCACACGCCAAACAGCAGGGAGTCGATCAGCAGGTTGTTCAGCTCGGCCTGGCGCGGCCTCGCAGCGCGGCGTGCGCGCCAGTAGACCAGATGGGGATACACCAGAAACTGCAGCACCAGCAGGGCCCAGGCCCACAACCCGTCGCCCCGGTCCACCAGATGGGACCCCACGGCGGCAAACACCAGCACGAACGAACCGGAACGGTTCTGGTAGTTCATGCGCACGATCCAGTGATCGGGCTCGCGGTGGTGGGCGGTCATGGCAGGGCTGGCTGGCACGGCGCGCAAGGCCGTGCGCCCCTGCACTCTACCAGCGTGTCGCAGCACGGCGCAGCGCGCAGCGTGATGCACAATGCCCGCGTTGCGCTGGAGATCACGGGATGGAACAGACCTATCGTGGCAGCTGCCACTGTGGAGCCGTCAGGTTCGAAGCCGAGCTGGACCTCGAAGCCAGCAGCTACCGCTGCAACTGCTCGATCTGTCGCCGCACGCGGTTCTGGCCGGCGGTGGCCCGCGAATCGGGGTTCCGTCTGCTGGCCGGCGAGCAGGACCTCACTGAATACCTGTTCAACACGCGGCGCAACCAGCACTTCTTCTGCCGGCATTGCGGCGTGCGCACCTTCGGCATCGGCAACGACACCCCCATCGGCAAGATGTTCGGCGTGAACATCGGCTGCCTCGAAGGGCTGAGCGAAGCCGATCTGGCCCGCATTCCCGTCACCCATGTCGATGGTCTGCACGACCGCTGGGGTGATGCACCCGAATTCACTGCCCACCTGTGAAACCCATGTCGGCCACCATCGAACCCTGCCCTCTGCCTGCCGCGGCACTGCTCGCCCGCTACCAGCGCGAGGGCAGCTACACCGACTGCTACAGCACCGTCGTCGAGCAGCGCGTGCCGCACGCCGCATTTGTGCAGGCCTTCTACAGCACGGCCCTGTTCAGGGTGGAAAGGTGGATCCTGTCGTGGCTGGTGAAGCGCCCCTCGGACGATGCCCAGGTACGCGAGCTGGCAGCCGGGCGAGGCGAGGCGTTCGCCGCCTGGACGGTCGAGGCGCGCGGCACGGACCAATTGCTGCTGTGCGACTTCCAGGGACGCACCCGTTCGTGGCTGATGGTCACGCCGGGTGAGCATGGCAATTCGACCCGGCTGTACTTCGGTTCGGCTGTCGTGGCCCGGGTCGATCGACGTACCGGCCGCTCCCGCATGGGCTGGGGCTTTCATGCGCTGCTGGGTTTTCACCGGCTGTATTCGCGGGCCCTGCTGCGCGCGGCGCAACGCCGGCTGCAGCGCGAGGCGGCGGCAGGAGCCGCCCGATGAGTGCGACACCGGGGCACGTGGCGGCCGTGCACCTCAACCCCGAACACGGCTTCAGCAAGCGGGCCGCAACCAGCATCCGCCTGCTCAGCGGCCTGGGTGTCGAAGGCGATGCGCACTGCGGCGCAACCGTCAAGCACCGCTCACGGGTGGCACGCGACCCGTCTCAGCCCAACCTGCGCCAGGTGCACCTGATCCACGCCGAACTTTTCGATGAGCTGGCACCCCGCGGTTTTGCGCTGGCGGCCGGTGCGATCGGCGAGAACATCACGACCCGCGGGCTGGACCTGCTGGCCCTGCCGCAAGATGCCGAGTTGCACATCGGGCCCACGGCGGTGGTGCGCGTCACCGGCCTGCGCAACCCCTGCGAACAGCTCGACCGCTTCTTGCCCGGCCTGATGTCCGCCGTGCTCGCGCGCGCACCCGACGGCAGCCTGGTGCGCAAGGCCGGCGTGATGGCTGTGGTGCTCGTCGCCGGGACGGTGCAGCCGCACGACAGCATCCGGGTGGTGCTGCCACCCCCACCCCATCAGGCGCTGCAGCGGGTATGACACCGCTTGGGCCGACCCTCATCACCTCCATCCTCTCGAACCTTCAGGAGTCCTCCCGTGTACCGCCTGCATAGCTTCAGCCAGTCCGGCAACTCGTTCAAGGTCGCGTTCCTGCTGCGCGCACTCGATGTCCCGTGGGAGCCGGTGTTCGTCGACTTCATGAATGGCGTCACCCGCAGGGACGACTGGCGCGCGCAGTTCAACGACATGGGCGAAGCGCCCGTGCTCGAGGACGGCACGCGGCGCCTCACCCAGTCGGGCCTGATCCTGAGTTACCTGGCCGACCGCCATGGTGCGTTCAATGGTCGCAGTGAAGACGAGCGCTACGAGATCCAGCGCTGGATCCTGTTCGACAACCACAAGTTCACCAGCTACTTCGCGAGCTACCGCTTCATGAAGTCCTTCGGCCCCAAGGCACCCGACCCGGCCGTGATGGCCTGGCTGAAGGGCCGCATCGACGGCGCCTTCGCGGTGGTCGACAAGCACCTGGCCACGCAGCCCTACATGGCCGGCGATCAGCCCACCATCGCCGACTTCTCGCTGTGCGGCTACATGTTCTATCCGGTCGAGGAAAGCGGCTACGACATCGCCGGGCAGTTTCCTCACCTGCTGGCCTGGATCGACCGGATGCAGGCCCTGCCCGGCTGGGCGTCGCCCTACGACATGCTGCCCGGCGAGCGCCTGCTGCCGCGCTGGTGACGGAGCCTGCCATGACCACACGCGTTCTCCACGGGATGATCGTGCTGGCCGCCTTCGGCCTGAGCGCCTGCACGGCCGCACCCGGCCAGCCGTCTGAGCCACCGGTGCGGATGTTCAAGTCCCAGGGTTCCGTGCAGTGCAGCGGCGGCGGCACATCGGTGGCCGCGCTGGCGCAGCAGTTGCAGGCGGCGGGCGTCGAGGTGATCAGCTCGTCCTGCGGAACCGACGGGCGCATGCGCATCGCAATGTGCGGCGCCGCCGACGGCCGCATCGGCATCTTCGAGGTGCCGGCCCGCAACGCCGACGCAGCCGCAGCCCTGGGGTTTGCGCCGCTGAGCCGCCTGCCTTCGGCCCAGGTCGTGCCCTGCGCGGGGACCTGAGAAGGTGATGGACACCGCACTCGCCGAGGCCCTGCGCACCCTGCTGCACCGCCAGCAGGTGGCCGCACTGGGCACCCTGCACCGCGGCGATCCGGCCGTGTCGATGGTGCCCTACGCCCTGCTGCCCGGCGGTGCCGGCGTGGTGATCCATGTCAGCCGGCTGGCCACCCACACGCAGGACATGCTGGCCCACCCGGCCGTGAGCCTGCTCATGATGGCGGCGCCCGATGACAGCGCCACGCCGCTTGCGCTGCCGCGAGCCGCGCTGCGCGGACAGGCCCGGCCCTGCATGCCCGACGATGCCCTGTACGACACGGCCCGTGCCCTGTACCTGGCCCGCTTTCCGGACAGCGAAGAGCTGTTCGGTTTTTCCGACTTCTCGCTGTTCGTGGTCGAGGTGCGCTCGGTGCGCTTCGTGGCCGGCTTCGCCCAAGCGGTGTCGCTCACCGGCGAGATGTTTGCCGAGGTGATGTGCAGCGCCGAGTGAGTTCGGACGTCACCCCGGCCGGCCTGGCACGCTACTTCTGCTGCACGCGCGCCAGGTAGTCCACCAGCGCGGCAATGCGGTTGCGGGCATACCAGTCCGGGCTCAGCTCACCTTCCCCGGGCTGGATGGCCTGCGAGCGGTACACCGTGCCCCACACCGGCATCTCGCGCGAGCCGTGAGCACCGATCTCGACCGAACCCCGACCATCGATGGTGTCGGTCACACGTTGTACGGGGAACACCCCGCCGTTGCGTCGGGCGAGCGTGGTGAGGTCGGTCGGCTGGGCCACCAGGTACTTGACCATGGGCCCATCCCCCTTGGCCATGGCGCCGTGGCAACTGGCGCAACTGTTGTCGAACTCCCGCTTGCCGAGGTCGACGCGGGCCTGCGCGCTGGCGCCCTGGGCCAGCACCAGGGTGGCGGCGATGGCCAGGGCGAACCGGCTCGCGTGGTGTGTTGATGTGCGATGCATGCGTGTCTCCGTCAGGTGGTGGAACGATGAAGTGCCCCGCCCGCAGGTGATCGGATCACACTGCGCCGCCCGGGCTGCCGCAGCCAGCATGAACCGCCCGGCGTCGCCGCGATTGAGCATGCTCAGTGGCCGTGGTGAAATCGCGCGGTCACACCCAGCGGCGCCCACCCACCGAACCGACGATGGCATCCACACCCTCTCCCGACACACCCTCCCATGGCGGGAGCTGCTACTGCGGCGCCGTGCGGTTCACATTGGCCGGTGCGCCATCCTTGGTGGTCAACTGCCACTGCAGTCAGTGCCGCCGGCTCAGTGGCGCCGCATTCACCACCTGGGCCTGCTACCGGAGGGCTGCCGTGCAGGTCACCACCCCTGAGGCGCTGACACGGTTCCAGGTCACGACACGCGTGCTGCGCCACTTCTGCACGACCTGCGGGTCCCACGTGTTCACCGAGGACGACCGCAACCGCGGCATCCTGGGCCTGCCGTCGGGCCTGCTCGACGGCGTGCCGCTGCCCGCCCCGACCCAGCACTGCTACGTGGACGACCGGGCACCCTGGTTCACGATCACCGACACCCTGCCCCAGCGCCCGCAGGCCTGAGCTTGTGCGCTGCGCGCGCCGGCGCCGTGGTGAAATCGCCCGTTCCTCCACTCGAGTCGACCGCATGATCGTTCCCCAGTACTGGGCCGAAAGCCGGCAGCAGCACCGCAGCCGCGAGCGGCGCCTGACGGTGCGTCGCTTCGGATGGTCCGACACCAGCCAGGCCGATGCCCAGGCCCATGCCGATGCCCGCTCACAGGACGCGCTGCAGCGCATGCTGGCCGGCGAGGCACTGCCACCCCGTGACCGCAAGGTGCCCTACAACGGAGCCGACGGCGTGCCGATCCGCGAGGAGATCGTCGACCGCTACGGCAGCACCGTGATCACACGCAACGCCTACGGTGCCCGCTGCCTCAACACACCCGACGTGCTGTTTGCCGACGTGGACTTCACCGACAACCCCTCGGGCCGCTTGCACCTGGCAGCGCTGGTGGTGGCGCTCGCCGTGGCTGCCGTCGTGACCTGGCTGACCGGCTCCTGGCTGGCAGGCCTGGGTACGGCGGTGGTCAACTTTGCATGGCTGATGCTGATCGGGTGGTTCGTGCGCACCGTCTGGCGGCGCGTCAAGGGCGGACCCGAGGGCCTGGCGCGGGCGCGTATCGGCAACTTCGCGCAGCGCCACCCGGACTGGGGCCTGCGCCTGTACCGCACACCCGCCGGCCTGCGCGTGCTGGTCACGCATCGCACCTTTGCACCGGACGAAGCTGCGGTGGACGCCTTCTTCAGTGCGCTGCGGGTGGACCCGCTGTATGCACAGATGTGCCGCAACCAGCGCTGTTTTCGCGCACGCCTGAGCGGCAAACCGTGGCGCATGGGCATGAGCGGCCACCTGCGGCCCCGGCCGGGCGTGTGGCCGGTGGCGCCCGAGCTGCTGCCGCTGCGGCAGGCCTGGGTGGCTGACTATGAACGCATTGCCGCGGGCTACTCGGCTTGCCGCTTTGTCGACAGCGTCGGCCCGGCATCGGTGCACCCGATGGTGCGTGAGGTGATGGCCCTGCATGATGAGTTCAGCGGGGCCCTGCTCGAACGGCCCCTGGCCTGAGCCCCAGGCACGCCCCATGCTGACGCTCAAGCTGTTGCTCGTCCCGGCCTTCTTGCTGGCCATCACCCTGGCCGGGCGCCGCTGGGGCGCGGCCGTGGCCGGCTGGCTCGCCGGCCTGCCGGTCGTGACCGGCCCGATCCTCGCCTTCCTCACAATCGAACAGGGTGCGTCGTTTGCGGCCACGGCCGCCGCGGCGGCGCTGTCGGCCGTGTTCGCCTCGGTGAGCTTCAGCCTGGTGTACGCCCACGCCGCCCTGCGCCTGCCCTGGTGGGCGGCACTGGTGCTGGCCATGGCCGGCTGGACCGGCGCGGCCACGCTGCTGTGGTGGCTGCAGGCGTCTGCACTGCCACCGCTGGCGATGGGACTCGCGATTGCGCTCACCACCCTGGTCGTCGCCCCCCGGCTGTTCCCGGCCCTGCATGGTGCTCCCCCAGCCGCGCCACAGCGGCCCACCCGTGCGGCCCTGTGGACCGAGCTGGCTTGCCGCATGCTGGCCGGTGCCTTGCTCACGCTGGCCGTGACCTGGGGCGCCGCCGCGTTCGGCGCCGGATGGAGCGGCCTGCTCGCGGTCTTCCCCATCCTGGGCATCGTGCTCGCGGTGTTCTCGCACCGCTCCCAGGGTGCGGTGTTTGCCGCCACCCTGCTGCGCGGCATGGCCACCGGCCTGTACTCGTTCATCGCCTTCTGCTTCGTGCTGGCCTGGACGCTGCCGCAGTGGCATCCCGCGGTGGCCTTTGCGGTGAGCGTGGTGGCCTCGCTGGTGGTGCAGGTCACCAGCCGGCGCGTGATGCAGCGCCGGGTGCCTCGCGAGAGCCGCCCCTAGTGTCGTGAGGTGGCAGTTCGTTGAACCCGCGTCGCGAGGGATCAACCGCTCGCGAATCCTGATGAAAACTGCCGCTGCAGGCGCTGCGGCGACAGCATCTCGGCCGTCAGCCCGAAGTCGGCAATGCGCTGCGGCAGCGGGAGGCCGCGCACCAGTGCCGCGCAGGCCTCACCCATCGCAGGTGACGTCTGGATGCCGTAGCCGCCTTGCGCGGCCACCCAGAAGAACCCCGGCGCCTGCAGGTCAAAGCCGCCCAGCAGGCCCCCGTCGGACACGAAAGAGCGCAGACCCGCCCAGGTCCGGGTGGGCCGGCGGATGCTCAGCGTGGTCACCTCCTCGATGCGATGGATCGCCAGGGCGATGTCCAGCTCCTCGGGCTGAACATCGTGCGGCAGCACCGGGTCGGCGTTGGCCGGTGAACCCAGCAACTGCCCGGCGTCGGGCTTGAAATACCAGTCCTCGCTGGCACCGTAGGCCATGGGCCAGTGATCAAAGTCGAGA
Organism: uncultured Comamonadaceae bacterium; assembly: GCA_946482595.1. Next base: position 38,999 of record CAMLSD010000002.1, on the reverse strand, counting down.
CCCGGCTCCGGCTTGAACATGAAGGCCGAGCGCCGGCACGGCTCCAGCCCGGTGGGTGCGGCCGACGCCATGCGCCCCAGTTCCTCGGCCCACGCTCCAGCGGCATTCACCACCACCGGTGCACGCCAACGCCCGGCGGTGGTGTCGACCTCCCAGTCCGCTCCCACCCGGGTGAGACCACGCACCTCGGCCTCCACACGCACCTGCCCCCCATGGCGACGCACGCCGCGCAAGAAGCCCTGATGGATCGCATGCACATCCATGTCGGCCGCGTCCGGCTCGATCAGGGCACACGCCACACGCTCGGGCCGCAGCACCGGCACCAGAGCCAGCGCCTCGGCCGTGTTCAGCCGCCGCGCGCCCGGCGAGCACCCCTGCAGCACCTGCCAGTGCGATTCAATGGCCTCCTCCTGCCCGAAGTCGGCCACCATCATCGCGCCACGCGGTGTGAGCAGCGCATGCTCGCTGAACCCGTCGGGCGGTGCATCAAGGAAGGCCCGGCTCGCCAGTGTCAAGGCCCGCACCTGCGCCGCCCCATAGCTGGCCATGTAGAGCGCCGCCGAACGACCCGTCGAGTGGTAGCCGGGCTGAGACTCCCGCTCCAGCACGACCACCGTGCCGAACGGCGCGAGCCAGTAAGCCACCGAAGCGCCGGCGATGCCCGCGCCCACCACGATGAAGTCGGCGGCCTGGGTGGCGGTGGCGGGCGATGCGGGAGAGGTCGTGGACATGGGGTGGGGGCGTTGGGGGGGTGGGGATGGGCGCGAGCCGATGCACCTGATTATTCACAGATTTTGCGTATACGCAAATTTCTGGTGCATCCCAGCCATTCAGGATGACACCGCCGCTCAGGTGCCAGGTCATGGAAGGTCACCTCGACTGAAGCCTCAGCCCTCGCCGTCTGCCTGCATGTACTGTGCGAAATGCTCGATGTAGTCGTCGAGGTTCTCACAAGGAAACGCCGGGCCGCCCCAAGTTTCCTTGACCCCCGTGGGGGGCGGGCTGGGCGCAGCCCGGCCCTGGGGGCGCTCTTCAAGCATCTTCTTGTACTGCTCCACGAAGTACGCCACCGTCTCCGCGCGCTTTGCCTTCATGTCGTCGCCGTCGTCCGCCCAGCAGGCGGCGTTCCAGGCCTGGAAACGCGCGGACCCATACAGGAGTGACGCACTGACCTTGCCGCGGCTGACCTTTGCGCAATGATCATTGGCCAGTCGTATGAAGCTGTCCGCCCGGTCGAAGAACGTCGGGTCTTCCTTGGTGTCTGCACTCATTGGTGGTTTGTCCTCGTTTGTGGCGGGTTCCAGGCTGCGCAGTTTGCCAGCGCCCTGCCCGGCCGGACCCGCTGGCACAATCCAGCCACCCACCACGCAGCGCCGCATGAACAAGCCCTCCCCCCCGGCCGGCGCGCCCGACGGCCGACCGCTCGACCGCATGACATTCGGCAAGCGCATTCGCGATGCGCGCAAGGCCCTGGGATGGACGCTGCAGCACCTGGCCGATGCCTCGGGGGTGTCGATCACGACGATCTCGCGCGCAGAACGCGGCCTGCTGGCCCTGGGCTACGAGAACTTCTCGGCCCTGGCCCGGGCACTGCAGATCGATCTGGGGACCTTGTTCGCCGAGCCGGAGGTTGCCGCCGTGCCGTTTTCGGAGCCGGTGGTCACACGCGCCGGGCAGGGGGTGGTGTACCAGGGCCAGTCGTTCGACTACGAGTTCCTGGCCACCTCGGCCGTCGGCAAGCAGATGATTCCGGTGACCGGTGTCGTGCACGCACGCGAGGTGACGGGGCCGGCCGACTTCGCCCGCCATCCTGGCGAGGAGTTCGTCTACGTGATCAGCGGCACGCTGGAGGTCCACTTCGACAACGGCCGCACCGTGCGCCTGGACAAGGGCGATTCGCTGTACTTCGACAGCCGCATCGGCCATGCCTACATCAGCGTCAGCCGTGCGCTCGCCCGCGTGGTGGGTGTGATCACCAGCGAAAGCGGCATGATGCGCGAGGCCCGCGGCGGCCACACCGTCATGCCCGCCCCGGGGACGCCGCCGAGCGCGACCGCTCCTGCCACACGCCCTCGCCGAGCGCGCAAGCCGTGATCGGCACCGACCGATGGCGGCGCCGCCCATTCGTGATCACAGCCGCCAGCCCGCTGCGGGACTCACACGATGAAGCCCCGGCTCGCACCCACTAGAATGTGCACATTGCACTTTTGATATGTCCGCACCAGAACCCGACCCCTCGCCCCTGGAGCAGGCCACCCTGGAGGCCGCGATGGCCATCCTCGAGCCGCTGGCCGGACTGTTGCTGTCGCGTCAGCTGCGCTATGCGCAGGCGGAGGAGCTGTTCAAGTCGGCCTTTGTGCAGGCCAGCGCACGCGCCAGTGCGGCCCGGGGCAAGCTGCCCACCGTCAGCACGCTGAGCGTGGCCACCGGCATCCGGCGGCGTGAGGTCGCGCGCCTGCTCGAGCAGGCACCGCTGGAGGTGCCGCGCAAGGCCTCGGCCGCCAGCCAGGCCCGGCTGCGCTGGGCCACCGACCCGGCCTACCTGGATGCGCGCGGCAGCCCGCTGCGCCTGCCACGCACCGCCCCGCCGGGCGAGCCGAGCTTTGCGAGCCTGGCGGCCGCGGTGTCCAAGGACACCCATGCGCGTGCCCTGCTCGACGAGCTGGTCCGCGTTGGTGCGGTCGAGGAAGACGGTGACCACGTCGTGCTGCGGCAGCGCTTCTTCACGCCCTCGAAGGAGCAGCGCGAGCTCATGCAGATCGCCGGCCACAACGTCGGTGACCACCTCTCGGCGGTGCTGGTCAACCTGCTGTCCGACCCGCCCCCATTTTTCGAGCGCGCCCTGTACGCCGACGGCCTGACGCAGGCGGGCGCCCAGCACGGGGCCGACCTCGCACGCGAGGTGTGGGAAACCGTGTGCGTGGCGCTGCGCAGCAAGTTGCAGGCGCTGGTCGACCTGGACGCCGATGCGCCCGACAACCAGTGGCGCATGCGCATCGGCCTGTACAGCTACATCGCGCCGGAGCAGCGTCCCGCGCCGCCGGTGCGCTCGCCAGCCCGCAAGCGCCGCACACCGGACGCCGGCCGTCCGCCCGGCGACGATGCCCCTGACCCCGATGCCGCACCCCCACGCCGCCTAGGGCGCCCCCCCTCGACACGCTGACCCGCGTCAGGCCACGTCAACCATCAGGAGACCCTTCGTGCTCGATCTTCGCTTCCCGGGCTGGGCTCGTCCCCGGCAATGGCTGCTGTGGCTGGCCTGCGCCTGGAGCGCCCTGCTGGTGGTGTCGTGTGGCGGCGGTGTCGGCGAGGGCGGCACCGGCGGGTCGCGCATCTACAGCAGCGGCCAGGTCACGGCCTTGAGCGACACCGCCTTGAGCGTGGGCGGCGTGGCCTACGAGCGGGCGACGGCACAGCTGGTCGATGCCTTCGGACAACCGGCATCGGACGATCGACTGGCGCTGGGCACCTGGGTCGAGGTGGATGGCAGCACGCCGGACGGCGGCCGCAGCGGGACGGCGCAGACGATCCGGCTGACACCCGCGGCGCGCGGTCTGGTCTCGGCCATCGACCCCGCATCACGGCGGATCACGGTGCTGGGCAGTGAGGTCGGGTATGCCGACGAGACGCTGCTTGCAGGTGTCGGACGGCCGGGCGAGGTCCAGCCGGGCGACTTTGTCGAGGTCCATGGCGCGCTGGGGGATAACGCCCGCAGCGTGGTGGCCACCCGGATCGAGCGACTCGATCCACCGGCCGGGGGCGGTGCCGGCGCAGGCCCGCAGGGTCTAGAGCTCAAGGGTGCCGTCAGCCAGCTCGACCTGCAAGCCCGGACGATGACGGTGGGCGGCCAGCCCGTGGACTTCTCGCAGGCCCGCATCGCCGTGCAGGCGAATCTGGCCGCCGGGCGGGTGGTGCGTGTATCGGCCGCGGCACCGCCGGCGCCTGGCGCGGTGTGGATGGTCGAGCGGGTGATCGACGACCGCCTGCTGTCGGGCGATGTGCCCTGGGTGTATGCGGAAGGTGTGGTCAGCCAGTGGGTCAGCGGCCCGCAGTTTGTGCTCGAGGACCTGCCGGTCGATGCACGTGAGGCCGAGAAGCGATCCCGCGTGACCGGCAACGGCCTGCGTGTTGCAGTGGTCGGTTCGCTCAAGGCGGGCGTGCTGCACGCCCGGGCCGTGACGGTGAGCGAACCCGGCGAACCCATGGTGTTCACGGTCAGCGGCCCGATCAAGAAGTTCAAGGGCGTGAACGATTTCCGCGTCAGCGGCGTGCCGGTCGATGCCACCCGCGCAGCGGTTTCCGGAGGGCGTGTGGACGAGCTGGCCGATGGCAGGAAGGTCCGCGTCAAGGGCGAGGCCCGGGGCCAGGTGCTGATGGCAACCCGCCTGGAGTTCCTGCCGTGAACGCGGCCTCGTGACCGCGTGCTGCCGGGGCTCAGCGCACCCAGCGCTGCAGCGCCTCGGGCGGCAGCACCGCCCGCACCCTGAGGTGGAACAGTTCGGCCGGTTCGTCGCCGTGTTCGCTGCGCAACTGGACCATGCACTGGTCGAGCCAGGCCAGCAAGGCCTCGGCATCGGCCACCTCGCGCGCGGCGCGGCGCAGGGCCTCGTCGCGTGTGCCCAGCATGCGCCCGATCAGGTCGAGCGCAAAGAGCTTGGCCGCGGCCAGCGTGCGGGCCGGTCCGGCAGGCACGGCTGACGCGACCGGCACCTCGATGTCCACCGCCGGGGTCATCGTGGTGCCCGGCGCGATCTCGCCTTGCCAGGTCACCCAGCCCTCCGCGGCCAGGGCCTGCAGATCGGCCGGCGACAGGCCCAGTGAACGGATCGCGCCCGACAGGTCCTGCAGGGTCTTGCGTCCGTCGGCCATGATGAGCAGCGCACGCTGGGCGCGCGTGCCGGGGAAGTCACGCCCTTGCAGCACCTGCCTGGCCTTGGGGGTCTTGCTGGGAATGCGCCACGGTTCCATCGGACAACTCGGATGCGGTGTGAACGAAGCCCGCACCTTGACCGCAGTGTGTGACACGCGCTTGACGCTTTGCCGAAGCGTGGCTGCGCACCGGCGATCGTTCACACACACATCCGACCCACCCCCGGGGCGTGCGCGCAGCGCACCCGTGTGCCTTGTGCGCCACAGCCTGCAAGGCGACGTTCAGGTCCCGCCCGCACCCGTTCGCCCTGCCTGCGGCTTGACAGGCACGCCACCCCAGGCGCTGCCCGGCGGGGCACAGTTCAATGGCATGGCGATGACAGACGGCTTGCCCTAAGATGCCGTGGGTTTGTCGCAGGGCTGACCTCACGCGTCGAAACAATCCGCAGCGCTCGCCTCCCCGGCCCGTTGGTCCGGACGCGTTGCGCTGTTGTCAACCTGCATATATTGAGTACCCATGAACACCACCAAGCTTTCCCTCGCGCTGCTGTGCGCTTTTGCGTCGCTGCCGACGATGGCCCAGTCGAACAACGTCACCCTGTATGGCCGGGTCGACCTCGGCCTGGCCCGCAACCTGGGCTCCGACGTCACCGAACTGCGCCAGGGTTCGGGCAGCCGCCTGGGCTTTCGCGGGGCCGAGGACCTGGGCGGCGGTCTGAAGGCGATCTTCAACATCGAGCACCGCTTCAGCGCCGACACCGGCGTGGCCGCTGGCACCTTCTGGGACGGCCGCTCGGTCGTCGGCCTGCAGGGAGGTTTTGGCACCGTGGTGCTGGGCCGCGACTACACCCCCGCCCGCAACGTCGCCAACAAGCTCGACCCCTGGGGTGGCGACACCATCGCGGCCCACGAGTCCAACATCCGTGGCTTTGCGCCCAGCCGCAAGAACAACGCCATCACCTACGCCTCGCCCAGCATGAGCGGCTTCAAGCTCGAAGCCCAGCTCGAGCTCGAAGAAAACACCGAGACCGACACCAAGCAGACCTACGGCTTTGCCGCCACCTACGCGGCCGGTCCGCTGAGCCTGGGTTTTGGCTATGACAAGTTCGCCAAGACAAAGTCCACCTGGTATGTGCTGTCGGGCGGCTATGACTTCGGCGTGGCCAAGGTGATGGCCGGCTTCGGCGCCGGCGAAAACGCTGCCGGCGTGGAACACCGGTCCTACCTGATCGGCGCAAGCGCGCGGATCGGCACCGGCGAGCTGCGTGCGGCCTGGTCCAAGCGCGAGAACAAGTCGGCCGACACCGACCTGTCTTCCAAGTTCAGCGTGGGTTACTTCCACCCGCTGTCCAAGCGCACCACGGTCTATGTGGACATCGGCAACGACAGCGAGCTGAGCGACAACAAGACCGGCTTCGACATCGGTCTGCGTCACAACTTCTGATCGCGTTGCGGTCGAGCGCGGCCTTCACGTCGCCTGCGAGGCCAGGGCCTCGCGGGCCGACCGGAAGGCCCGGGCCTGCTGCATCACCTGATCAAGGCCCCACTCGGGGCGGAACAGCGCCCCGCCCAGTCCAAAGCCCGTGGCCCCGGCGCGTACCCACACCGCCAGGCGTTCGGGCGTCACCCCACCCACCGGCCACAGGCGGGTGCCCGCGGGCAGCACCGTGGCCAGGGCCGCCAGACCCGCAGGCCCCAGCGCCTCGGCCGGAAAGAGCTTTAGCGCATGCGCACCGGATCGCAGCGCCGTGAAGGCCTCGGTGGCGGTGAACACCCCGGGTGCCACGGTGAGGCCCGCCGAGCAGGCCCGCTGGATCACCTGCACATCACAATGCGGCGACACGATCAGGCGTCCGCCGGCCGACACCACCGCATCGACATCGCTCACCGACATCACGGTGCCGGCCCCCACCTGCACGCTGCCCCCCACCGCCTGCGCCAGCACCTCGATGCTGCGCAAGGCATTCGGCCGGTTCAGCGGCACCTCGATGGCATCGAAGCCAGCCTCGCACAGGGCTTCGCCGACCGCCTGTGCACGCTCGGGCTGCAGCCCTCGCAGGATGGCCACCAGCTCGATCGCCGTGCTCATGCGCGCGCCCCCAGCGCCGCCCAGGCGGCCCGTTGCACCGCCTGCACGTCCAGCACCTGCACCGGCACACCGAATGCCCGTGCGCAGTGTGCGTGCAGCTCGGCCAGGCCCGGGCTGCCGATGATGCGCACCGGCCCGTCCAGGGCACCACCGGCCCGGTGCAGTGTGTCGTGCCACTCGCTGCCCAGCAGGATGCCGCTGAGGTAGGCGCCCAGATGCTCGCGCGGCATCATGCCGGTGACCACACGGGCGCGGCCACCGAACAGGCCATGCGCGAGGCTGCCCTGCCCGGCGGCAGCCACACCCGCATCAAAGCCCGGCGATCCGGGTGTGACCTCCTCGTGCGGCAGTTCGTGCAGCAGCGCGCCCAGCGTGCCATGCCGGGTCAGCAGGCCATGGAGTTCACCGCTGAGGTGGGTGCGCAGGGAGGCCACGCGCCCATGGCGCAGCCGCACCCACTTGCTGTGGGTGCCCGGCAGCACGAACCAGCCGTCGGCGTCGAGCGCGCCCAGCAGATGCAGGGCACCGAGCAGTTGGGTTTCTTCGCCGCGCATCACGTCCACCGCGCCGTCGGGCCCGCTCCAGCGCAGGCCGGGCACGATCAGGCGGGGTGCCGGCGTGTCCAGTGCCACCAGGTGCTGGGGCCACGCCGCCAGCGGCAGGCTGGCGTCGAGGTAGGGCACGGCCCGCCAGCCCTGGGCGCTGCCCACCATGCCGGACATCACGACACGGCAGGCGGCGGGGTCGAGCGACAGGTGACGCAGGGCCGCATCGAGCGAGGCGCCGAATTGCGGTGCGCTGGCCAGCAGCCCCTGGTCGTCGGCATGGCTGGCCACGACCTCGCCGTGGCGATGCGCCCACAGCCTGCGGTGCGTGGTGCCCCAGTCCACACCCACCCAGACCGACGGCGATGCGGTCGCGGCACTCATGCCTTGCGGTCCGACTCGAACAGGCGCTGCATCAGGCAGAAGACGAACAGCAGCAGGCCAATCACGATGCGCGTCCACCAGGAGCTCAGGCTGCCGTCGAACATGATGAGCGTCTGGATCATGCCCAGCACCAGCACCCCCAGCAGGGTGCCGGCCACATACCCCACACCGCCCGACAGCAGCGTGCCGCCGATCACCACCGCGGCAATCGCATCGAGCTCCATGCCCACGGCATGCAGGCCGTAGCCCGACAGCATGTAGAAGGTGAACACCACACCAGCCAGCGCCGAGCACAGCCCGCTGAGCGCATAGACACCCACCGTGGTGCGGGCCACCGGCAGGCCCATCAGCACCGCGGAGCTTTCATTGCCGCCCATCGCATAGACGGTGCGACCGAACCCGGTGCCCTGCGCGATCCAGGCCGCCAGCACCACCACCCCCAGCGCCAGCAGCGCGCCGATCGTGAGTGAGGCGTCCTCGCCCAGCGGCACACGCGTCTGCGCGGCCGCGGCGTAGACCGGGTCGTCGATGCTGATGGAGTCGATGCTGATCAGATAGCACAGCCCCCGCGCGAGGAACATGCCGGCCAGCGTGACGATGAAGGGCTGCAGCCGAAAGCGCTGGATCAGCCAGCCCTGCGCCGCACCGAACAGCAGGCCCATCACCAGCACCAGCGGGATCACCGTGCCCGCGCTCCAGCCGGCATGCTCGACCAGCGCGGCCGACACCATGGTGGTCAGCGCGATCACCGAGCCGACCGACAGGTCGATGCCGCCGGACAGGATCACGAAGGTCATGCCCACGGCCACGATCACGAGAAAGGCGTTGTCGATCAACAGATTGAGAAACACCTGCGGCGACAGGAAGCCGTCGTACATCAGCGATCCGAACACCGACATCGCCAGCAGCAGCACGAAGGTGGCCGCCACCGGCTTGTGGCGCGCCGCCAGGCGCCACGAGCGCGGCGCGCTGCCGCTGCCGGCCTGCGTGACCTGGGCGGGCAGGTCGACCACCGAGCTGACCGTGCGGTTCATGGCTGCCCCCCGTGCACCGAAGGCCGAACCGCGAGTTCACGCAGCCATTGCCGGAACGCCGCCGACTGCAGCAGCATCACCACAAACACCACCGCCGCCTTCACGACCAGATTGACCTCGGGCGGCACGCCCATCGAGTAGATCAGCGAGGTGAGCGTCTGGATGATGAGCGCCCCCACCACACTGCCGGCCAGCGAGAACCGCCCGCCCGTCAGCAGGGTGCCGCCCAGCGTCACGGCCAGGATCGCATCCAGCTCCATCAACTGACCGGCGTTGTTGCCGTCCGCACTCTTGACGTTGGAACTGATCAGCAGCCCGGCAATGCCGGCACACAGCCCGCACAGCGCATACACCCCCACCACGATGCGCCGCGCCGGCACGCCGGCCAGGTGGGCCGCCCGCGGATTGATGCCGATGGCCTGGATGAACAGGCCCAGCGCCGTGGTGCGCAAGGCCAGATGCAGCACGCCCCAGGTGATCGCCGCCACGAACAGCGCCACCGGCAGGCCCAGCCAGAAGCCATTGCCCAGCACGAAAAACGGCGGGTAGTACACCGTGATGATCTGCCCCCCGGTGAGCAGTTGCGCCACGCCGCGCCCGGCCACCATCAGGATCAGCGTGGCGATGATGGGCTGCATGCCCACGCGGGCGACCAGCAGGCCGTTCCACAGGCCGGCCAGCGTGGCCACGGCCAGCGCCGCCAGCAGCGCCAGGGCCATCGGGAAGCGGCTCACATGCGTGGGCACGCCGTCACGCACCACCAGCTGCCCGCCGACCATCAGGGCCGCCACGGCCGCGGCAATGGCCACCACGGCACCGACCGAGATGTCGATGCCGCGCGTGGCGATCACCAGCGTCATGCCCAGCGACACGACCACCAGCGGCGCGGCACGGTTGAGGATGTCGATGACACTGCCGTACAGGTGCCCGTCACGCCAGCTCAGCTGCAGGAAGGCGGGGTTGAGCCAGGCGCTCACCACCAGCAGGGCGGCCAGGGTGGCCAGGGGCCAGAACAGCGGCGCCTGGCTGAGGCGCTGCCAGCGCGTGTGGAAGGACAAGGCGGGCGAGGACATGACCTCAGGCTCCTGCAATGATGTCGTAGATGGCCTGCTCGCTGCTGCCGCCGGGCAGCTCGGCGGCCTTGGCCCGGTTGCGCATCACCACGATGCGGTCGGACAGGCGCACGACCTCAGCCATTTCGGACGAGATGAACATGACCGCCATGCCCTCGCGTGCCAGCCGGGTGATCTCGTCCATGATCTCCTGCTTGGCGGCCACGTCGATGCCCCGCGTGGGCTCGTCGAGCAGCAGCACCTGCGGGTCGGTGGCCAGCCAGCGGGCCAGCACGGCCTTCTGCTGGTTGCCGCCGGACAGGCGACCGATGGGGGTTTCAATGTCGGCCGTCTTGATGCCCAGCGCAGCGATGTAGCGCAGCGCCAGCGCCTCCTGTTCGGCGCGGCCGAGGTTGCGCCACAGGCCGCGCCGGGCCTGCAGCGCCAGGGCCACGTTCTCGCGCACCGACAGCTCGGCGACGATGCCTTCGGCCTTGCGGTCCTCGGGGCACAGCGCCAGCCCGCGGCGGATGGCCTGGGCGGGCCGATCCCACCGGGCCGGCCGGCCCTGCACCTCGATCCGGCCGGCTTCGGCACGGTCCAGCCCGAACAGCAGGCGCGCCAGCTCGGTGCGCCCGGAGCCCAGCAGACCGCCGATGCCCACGATCTCGCCGGGGTGCAGCGCCACGTCCACCGGCTGCAGCTGGCCGCGCCGGGCCAGGCCGGTGGCCCGCAGTGCCGCCGGTGCCGCCGGCGCCGCGGCAGGCTGCGCTGCAGTCGATGCCGCAGGCGCCGGCCCGGTGCCGGCCCCCGCCGCATCCCCCCGGCCGCCCGACATCACGACCTCACGCCCCACCATCGCGGTCACCAGCGCGGGCGCGGGCAGCTCGGCCGCCAGGTGTTCGCCCACCCGTTCGCCATTGCGCAGCACCGTGATGCGGTCGGACACGGCATAGACCTGATCGAGGAAGTGCGTGACGAACAGGATGGCCAGGCCCTGATCGCGCAGCCGGCGCAGCACGGCAAACAGCTGCTGCACCTCGCCGTCGTCCAGGCTGGAGGTGGGCTCGTCGAGGATCAGCACCTGGGAGCGGATGGCCAGCGCCCGCGCAATGGCCACCATCTGCTGCACGGCCACCGGGTAGTGCGCCAGCTCCAGGCCGACATCGACATGCAGGTTCAGCCCGGCCAGCAGCTCGCGCGCCTGGGCCTGCATGCGCGGCCAGTCGATCATGCGGCCAGCCAGCCAGCCTCGGCGGGGGTAGCGCCCGGCAAAGATGTTCTCGGCCACCGACAGGTTGGGGCAGAGGTTGACCTCCTGGTAGACGGTGCTGATGCCCAGCTGCTGCGCCTGCAGCGGCGTGGCCGGCGCGATGGCCCGGCCGTCGAGCACGATGCGCCCGGCATCCGGTGCATGCACACCCGTGAGCACCTTGATCAGGGTGGACTTGCCGGCACCGTTCTGCCCCATCAGCGCATGGATCTCACCGCCGAACAGCCGCAGGCCCACACCCCGCAGGGCCTGCGTCGCTCCAAAGCCCTTGCTGATTCCGCTCAGTTCAAGTCGTGGCTGCATCATCGGTTCTTGTAGTGCACATCGACAAACACCGCCGCCAGCAGCACCAGCCCCTTGATGACCTGCTGGTAGTCGATGCCGATGCCCAGGATGGACATGCCATTGTTCATCACACCCATCACGAAGGCACCGATCACCGCCCCCATCACCTTGCCGACCCCGCCCGAGGCCGAGGCCCCGCCGATGAAACACGCAGCGATCACGTCCAGCTCGAACCCCAGGCCCGCCTTGGGCGTGGCGGTGTTGAGCCGGGCCGCGAACACCAGGCCCGCCAGCGCTGCCAGCACGCCCATGTTGACGAAGGTGTAGAAGGTCAGCCGTTCGGTGCGGATGCCCGACAGACGCGCGGCCTTTTCATTGCCACCCAGCGCATAGACCCGCCGGCCCAGGGTGGTGCGCGAGGTGATGAACTCGTAGAACAGCATCAGCACGAACATCACGATCAGCACATTGGGCAGGCCCTTGTACGAGGCCATCAGGATGCAGAAGGCCATCACCGCGGCCACGGCCAGCGTGTTCTTGAAGGCGAACATCGCAAAGGGTTCGGCGCCCATCGCGTGCACCAGGCGCTGTCGCCGCTCGCGCATGCGCAGCGTCAGCCAGGCCACCGACACGACCAGCCCCACGATGATCGAACCCAGCCGCCACTGGCCGTCCTCGGACGGGTCGGGAATGAAGCCCGAACTCAGCAGCTGGAAGGTTTCCGGGAAGGGGCCGACCGACTGGCCCTGCAGCAGCGCCAGCGCCAGGCCCTTGAACACCAGCATGCCCGCCAGCGTGACGATGAACGAGGGGATGCGGATGTAGGCCACCCAGTAGCCCTGGGCGCCGCCGATCAGTGCACCGGCCAGCAGGCACAGCAGCGAGGCCGGCAGGAAGTGCAGCTCGTAGCGCACCATCAGCACCGCCCCGAGCGCGCCGATGAACCCGGCCACCGACCCCACCGACAGGTCGATGTGCCCGGCCACGATCACCAGCAGCATGCCCAGCGCCATGATCACGATGTAGCTGTTCTGCAGCACCAGGTTGGTGAGGTTCAGCGGCTTGAGCAGCGTGCCGTCGGTGACCACCTGGAAAAACGCCATGATGACCACCAGCGACAGCAGCATGCCGTACTGGCGCAGGTTGGCCTTGATCAGCGACACCGCACCGACCTGTGTGCCGGGGTGGATGCCTGCCGCTGCGATGTCACTGGACATGCGCGGCCTCCCTGGCCTGCGGGCCGGACTGGATGATGGATTTCATGATGCGTTCCTGCGTGGCCTGGGCCGCGTCGAATTCGGCCACGAAGCGGCCCTCGTTCATCACATGGATACGGTCGCACATGCCCAGCAGCTCGGGCATCTCGGACGAGATCATCACGATGCAGGCGCCCTGTGCGGCCAGCTCGGCCATGATCGTGTAGATCTCGTACTTGGCGCCGACGTCGACCCCGCGCGTCGGTTCATCGAGGATCAGCACCTGCGGCCGCGAGAACAGCCACTTGGCCAGCACCACCTTCTGCTGGTTGCCACCCGACAGGTTGACCACCTTGTGCAGCACGTCACGGCAGCGGATGCCCAGCCTGCGCCGGAAGTCGCCGGCCACCGCATGCTCGCGCCCGTCGTCGATCACGCCGTGGCGCGACACCCCCGCCAGGTTCACCAGGCTCACGTTGTGCAGGATGGAGTCGTCCAGCACCAGGCCCAGGCCCTTGCGGTCCTCGGTGACATAGGCCAGCCCGTGGGCAATGGCACGCTGCACCGTGCTCACGTCGACCACCTGGCCGCGCAGGCGCACCTCGCCGCCGATGCGCTGGCCGTAGGAGCGTCCGAACACGCTCATGGCCAGCTCGGTGCGCCCCGCCCCCATCAGGCCGGCGATGCCGACGATCTCGCCGCGCCGGGCCTGCAGGTTCACGCCACGCACCACCGCACGCTCGGCATGGACCGGGTGATGCACCACCCAGTTGCGCAGCTCGAAGACCACCTCGCCGATCTGCGGCACACGACGCGGATACCGGTCGGTCAGCTCGCGCCCGACCATGCTGCGGATGATGCGTTCCTCGTCCGGCGCCTCGCGCCGTCCGTCGCGCACGCAGGCGAAGGTCTCGACCGTGCTGCCGTCACGCAGCACCGTCACCGCATCGGCCACCCGGCTGATCTCGTTGAGCTTGTGCGAGATCAGGATCGACGCGATGCCCTGCGCCTTGAAGTCCAGCAGCAGGTCCAGCAGTGCCTGGCTGTCGCCTTCATTGAGGCTGGCGGTCGGTTCATCCAGGATGAGCAGACGCACCTGGCGCGACAGCGCCTTGGCAATCTCCACCAGCTGCTGCTTGCCCACGCCCAGATGGGTCACCAGGGTCTCGGGCGATTCCTTCAGGCCCACCTTGGCCAGCAGCTCACCGGTGAGCCGGTGCGCCCGGGTCCAGTCGATGATGCCGCCCAGGTTGCCCGGGCGCAGCGGTTCGTTGCCGAGAAAGATGTTCTCGGTGATCGACAGGAGCGGCACCAGCGCCAGTTCCTGGTGAATGATGATGATGCCGGCCGCCTCGCTGTCGGCAATGCCCCGGAACGCCCGGGGCTGCCCGTCGAAGACGATCTCGCCATCGAAGCTGCCGTGCGGATGCACCCCGCTGAGCACCTTCATCAGCGTGGACTTGCCCGCGCCGTTCTCGCCGACCAGCGCATGGATCTCGCCGCGCTTGACGGCCAGGTCCACACGATCGAGCGCGGTCACGCCGGGGAAGGTCTTGCGGATGCCGCGCATCTCCAGAAGGGTGTCCTGCATGGCACGCCTTTGCTGCTCGGTCATTGCGGATCGGTGCGTGTCGTGCGGCCTACTTGATCTGACCTTCCTTGTAGTAGCCCGAGCTGACCAGCACCTGCTTCCAGTTGCCGGCGTCCACGCTCACCGGCTTGAGCAGGTAGGACGGCACCACCTTCACGCCGTTGTTGTAGGTCTTGGTGTCGTTGACGGTGGGCGTGCGGCCGCTGAGCAGCGCATCGACCATGTCCACCGTGACACGCGCCAGCTCGCGGGTGTCCTTGAACACGGTGGAGGTCTGCTCGCCGGCCAGGATGGACTTGACCGACGGGATCTCGGCGTCCTGGCCGGTCACCACCGGCATGGGCAGGCGCGGCGTGCCGTAACCCACCCCCTTGAGCGACGAGATGATGCCGATCGACAGGCCGTCGTACGGCGACAGCACCGCATCGACACGCTGGTTGGTGTAATAGGCGCTCAGCAGGTTGTCCATGCGGGCCTGGGCGACCGCACCGTCCCAGCGCAGGGTGGAGACCTTGTCCATCCCCATCTGCTTGCTGCCGACCACCAGCTTGCCGCTGTCGATGTAGGGCTTGAGCACCGACATCGCGCCGTCATAGAAGAAGAAGGCGTTGTTGTCGTCGGGCGAGCCGCCGAACAGCTCGATGCGGTACGGGCCCTTGCCGTTCTTGAGCCCCAGCTTCTGCTCGATGTAGCTGGCCTGCAGCACGCCGACCTGGAAGTTGTCGAAGGTGGCGTAGTAGTCCACATGCCGCGAGCCGCGGATCAGCCGGTCATAGGCGATGACCTTGATGCCGCGGTCCGCCGCCTTCTGCAGTGCCCCCGACAGCGTGGTGCCGTCGATGGCCGCGATCACCAGCACCTTCACGCCCTTGGTGATCATGTTCTCGATCTGCGCGAGCTGGTTCGGGATGTCGTCCTCGGCGTACTGCAGGTCGGTCTTGTAGCCCTTGTCCTTGAAGAAACCGACCATGCTGTTGCCGTCCGAGATCCAGCGCGACGACGACTTGGTGGGCATGGCGATGCCCACCGTGCCCTTGTCCTGGGCCAGGGCGGCGGGGCTCCAGGTGGCGGCCGCCAGCACGGCCGCGGCCAGGGCGCCGAGCAGGGCTCTGCGTTGTGTCATGGTCTTGTCTCCTGTTGGTTTTCGTTCGAGTGCTTTCGTTCGGGCGCTCGCCGCCCGCCCGGGGCCGGGCGGCGTCTGGGTCAGTACTTGCGCTTGGGGAACTCCCGGGCCGCCACTTCCATCGGGAAGATGCCCTCCTCGGTGACGATGCGCTTGGGCAGCGTCTTGCCGGCCTTCAGGTCCTTGACCGCCTGCATGAGCTGCGGCCCCAGCAGCGGGCTGCACTCGACCGACACATTGAGCTTGCCGGCGATCATGGCCTCGAAGGCGCCCTTGACCGCGTCGATCGAGATGATGAGGATGTCCTTGGCCGGCTTGAGCCCGGCCTCCTCGATGGCCTGGATCGCGCCGATGGCCATGTCGTCGTTGTGCGCGTAGAGCACGTTGATGTTGCGCCCCTCGGCCTTCAGGAAGGCCTCCATCACCTCCTTGCCCTTGGCACGGGTGAAGTCGCCGGTCTGCGAGCGCACGATCTTGAACTTCGGATCGGCCTTGATGATTTCCTCGAAGCCCTTCTTGCGGTCGATGGCCGGTGCCGAGCCGACGGTGCCCTGCAGCTCGACGATGCGCACTTCACCGGTCTGGCCCTTGAGGCGCTCGACCAGCCAGCGGCCGGCCTTGCGGCCTTCCTCGACGAAGTCCGAGCCCATGAAGCTCACCCACAGGCTGTCGTCCTTCACGTCCACCGCACGGTCGGTCAGGATCACCGGGATCTTCGCGGCCTTGGCCTCGCGCAGCACCGTCTCCCAGCCCGACTCCACGACCGGCGAAAACGCGATGACGTCGACCTTCTGCGCGATGAACGAGCGGATCGCCTTGATCTGGTTTTCCTGCTTTTGCTGGGCGTCCGAGAACTTCAGCTCGATGCCGGCCTCCTTGGCGGCCGACTTGATCGACTCGCTGTTGGCGGTGCGCCACTCGCTCTCGGCGCCGATCTGTGAAAAGCCCAGCACGATCTTCTTCTGGGCCAGCGTGGGCAGCGGCAGGCCCGCGGCCAGGGCGGCTGCGGCCAGCGTGTGCAGGGCCGTGCGTCGTTGTGTGTTCATGATGTCTCCTCTTTGCTTTGGGTGGGTGCGGATCGGAACGGGTCGGGCCTGCACTCAGGCCATGGTGTAGGCGGTCTTCATGATCGTGTAGAACTCTGCCGCCTGGCTGCCCTGTTCACGCGGGCCGTGGCTGGACGCCTTGCGCCCGCCGAAGGGCACATGCGGGTCGACACCGGCGGTGGGCAGGTTGACCATCACCATGCCGACCTGGGCATGGCGCTTGAAGTGCGTGGCATGGCGCAGCGAGCTGGTGCAGATGCCGGCGCACAGGCCGAAGGCCGTGTCGTTGGCCAGCGCCAGCGCATGGTCGTAGTCATCGGCCCGCAGAAGGCAGGCCACCGGGCCGAAGATCTCCTCGCGCGCGATGCGGTGCTGCGGCTGGGCCAGGAACAACGCGGGGCTGAGGTAGTGCCCGCGCGACTCGCGCTCGAGCAGCTGGCCGCCACACAGCCATTCGGCCCCTTCGGTGCGACCGACCTCGATCCAGGCCTGCACCGACTCCAGCTGGGCCCGGCTGGCCACCGGGCCGATCTCGGTGCCGCGCTTGAGCGCATGATCGACCTGCAGCGCCTGCACGCGCTCGCGCAGCCGCGTGGCGAATCGTTCGAACACGGTGGCCTCGACGATGATCCGGCTGGAGGCCGTGCAGCGCTGCCCGGTGGAGTAGTAGGCGCCTTGCACCGCACAGTCCAGGGCCTGGTCGAAGTTGGCATCGGCCAGCACCACCAGCGGGTTCTTGCCGCCCATCTCGAGCTGCACCCGCGCTCGCCGTGCCGAGGCCGCCCGCAGGATGCCTTCGCCCGTGCTCACCGAGCCGGTGAAGCTGATGGCATCGACCAGCGGGTGGTCGACCAGCGTCTGGCCCACCTTGCGGCCACTGCCCATCACGAGGTTGAACACGCCCGCCGGCAGCCCGGCGCGGCTGAGGATCTCGGCCAGCGCCCAGCCGCAGGCCGGCACCAGCTCGGCCGGCTTGAAGACCACGGTGTTGCCATAGGCCAGCGCGGGCGCGATCTTCCAGGCCGGGATCGCGAGCGGGAAGTTCCACGGCGCGATCAGCGCGACCACACCGACCGGCTCGCGGGTGACCTCGACGTCCACCCCGGCGCGCACCGAGGCCAGCCGGTCGCCGCGCAGGCGCAGCGCCTCGCCCGCAAAGAACTTGAAGATCTGCCCGGCGCGCGCCACCTCGGCCACCGCCTCGGGCAGCGTCTTGCCTTCCTCGCGTGCCAGCAGGCGTCCGAGTTCGTCGCGGCGCGCCGCCAGCTCGCTGCCGACAAAATCGAGCACCTCGAAGCGGCGTTGCGGCGTGCTGGCCGCCCAGGCCTCGCGCGCATCGGCCGCGGCACGCACCGCCTCATTCGTCTGGTTGGCATCGGCCCGCGCAAACTCGGCCACCACCTCGTCGAGGTCCGAGGGGTTGTCGCTCACGCCCAGCGTCACGCCGGTCTCCCAGCGGCCATTGATGTAGTGCTTGCAGCTCAGGCTCATGGTCGCGCTCACAGCGGCTGCACCGCACCGAAGGCCAGGCCCGGGGCTTCGGCCACCAGGGGGTTCACCAGTGGCGCGCCCAGCGCCGGCAGGTCGATCTCGAAACAGTCGCCCGGGGCAACCTGCACACCGTCGGCAAAGCTCAGCGTGGCCGTGCCGAAGAAGTGCAGGTGCACGTCGCCGGGCCGCCGGTGGCCGGTGTACTTGAAGTGGTGGTATTCGAGGTTGGCCAGGCTGTGGCACATGTTGGCCTCACCGGTGGCAAAGGGCTTCTCCCACACGACCTCACCTTGCGGCCCGCCACGGCGCACACGGCTGGTGCCCTGCAGATCGGCCGGCAGCGGGCCGGTGCGCAGCTCAGGTCCGACCGCACAGGCGCGCAGCTTGGAATGGGCCAGATAGAGGTAGTTCTGGCGTTCGGTCACGTGATCCGAAAACTCGTTGCCCAGTGCAAAGCCCAGCCGGCGCGGCACGCCCTGGTCGTCGATCAGGTACAGGCCCACCAGCTCGGGCTCCTCGCCCCCGTCCAGCGCAAAGGCCGGCCGCGGCAGCGGCGCACCGGGCGCCACCACACAACTGCCGTCCCCCTTGTAGAACCACTCGGGTTGCACCCCGGGCTGTGCGCCCTCGGGCCGGCCGCCCTGCAGGCCCCAGCGGAACATGCGCATTGAATCGGACAGCGTTTCCTCGTCGGCCGCATCCGCCTTGAGCTTGTGGTGCATCGCGTCGCGCGTGGCCGCGCTGCCCAGGTGGGTGAGGCCGGTGCCGGTGACCAGGCAATGCGCCGGGTCGGGATGGGTGAGCGGCGGCAGCAGCCGGCCTTCCTCGATCAGGCGGGCATAGGGCAGGCCGTCGGGCGACATGGCGTCACTGGCCAGCACCTCCAGCGCCACGCCCCGCAGCAGCGCGCCGCGCGCGAGGTCGTAGGTCGAATCGAAACCCTGCAGCGGGCAGGCGGTGCGGCCATCGGCCTGCACGCAGGCGACCTGCTGGCGGCCGTGCTCGTTGCGGTACTGGATCAGGCGCATGGTGTCTCCTGGGCCCGGATCGGCCCGGTGGCCGTCCGTGGGTTGTGCTTGTTTGCTGACTCCGGCCCGGATGGTACGAAGGCTACCGATAACTTTCTAATAGATTTTGTGACACTACTGATATACGCTTTGGCATTGCTCATCTGCCAGCCCGATCCACCATGAGTTCCTACACGCACTGGTTCATCCGCGCGCGCCTGAAGACCCGCCAGCTCCTGCTGCTGATGGCCCTCGAGGAAGAAGGCAACATCCACCGCGCGGCCCAGGTGCTCAACATGACCCAGCCGGCCGCGTCCAAGCTGCTCAAGGACCTGGAAGACATGCTGGGCGTGGCGCTGTTCGAGCGGCTGCCGCGCGGCATGCGCCCGACCTGGTACGGCGACGCGATGATCCGCCACGCCCGCATGGCGCTGGCCAGCCTGTCGCAGGCCCATGACGAGATCGAGGCACTGAAGTCGGGCCGCTTCGGCCAGGTCAGCGTGGGCGCCATCACCGCGCCCGGCATGACCCTGCTGCCGCCGGCGGTGGCCCAGGTCAAGCAGGACCACCCCAGCCTGCGCGTGTCGCTGCAGATCGAGACCAGCGACGTGCTGATGGAGCGGCTGGCACAAGGCAAGCTCGACATGGTGATCGGCCGGCTGTTCGAGCGGCACGACAAGTCCGACCTGCGCTACGAGGCCCTGGTCGAAGAACCGGTCAGCGCGATCGCCCGCCCGGGCCACCCGATGCTGGGCGTGGCCGGCCTGGGCCTGCGCGACGTGGTGGGCGCGGGCTGGATCGTGCCCCCGTCGGGCAGCGTGCTGCGCCATCGCTTCGAGCTGATGTTCCAGGAAGACGGCCTGGAAGCGCCGGTCAACCTGATCGAGACCAGCGCCCTGCTGTTCATCACCAAGATGCTGCAGCAAAGCGACCTGCTGGCCGTGGTGGCGACCGACGTGGCGCGCTACTACGCCGAGCACGGCCTGGTGGCCATGCTGCCGATGAACCTGCCGTGCAAGATGGACGCCTTCGGCCTCATCACCCGCTCGGACCGGCTGCTGTCGCCGGCGGCCAGCGTGATGCTCAAGGCCATCCGCACCACCGCCACCTCGGTCTACGGCGTGAGCCTGAACGGCAGCGACTGAGCGCCGGCGCCGGGGCGTCAACTCCAGCCGGCGTCGACCTTGAACTCCTGCGCGGTGCACATGCGTGCATCGTCGCTGGCCAGGAACAGCACCATGCGGGCCACGTCGCCGGGCTGCAGCCGATCGGGCAGGCACTGGTTGCGCTCGATGTCGCGCTCGCCTTCGGGCGTGAGCCACAGCTTCATCTGCCGCTCGGTCATCACCCAGCCGGGCGACACCGTGTTGATGCGGATGCGCTCGGCCCCCAGCGGCCGGGCCAGGCCGCGTGTGAGGCCGTTGACCGATGACTTCGCGATCGCATAACACGGGTACTCGCCCGCCTTGGTCTGCCAGCCGGTCGAGCCCAGGTTCACGATGGACCCGCCGCCCAGCCGGCGCATGCCCGGCACCACCGCCTGGATCGCAAAAAACGCCGGCCGCTCGTTGATGGCCATGCGCTGCTCCCAGTAGTCGGGCGTGACCTGCTCGATCGTGTGGCGATCGTCGCTGGCCACGTTGTTGACCAGCGCATGGAAGTCGCCCAGCGCCTCGGTCGCGTCGGCCACCGCCTGCCGCAGCGCGCAGAGGTCGCGCACGTCGCACAGCCGCCACCACGGTGCCGGCAGGCCGCGCGCGGCAATGCGCCCGGCCAGCGCGGCGCTGTCATCGGCGGCCACGTCGATGAAGGCAACCTGGGCACCCTGTTCGGCAAAGGCCTCGACGATGGCCGCCCCGATGCCCGAGCCGCCCCCGGTGACGAACACACGCCGGCCCTGCAGGCTGGGGTACTGCGCCGTGGTGGCGGAGGGAGTGGCGGTGGGAGTGGCGGTGGCGGTCGAGGTGGTGGATTGATTCATGTTGAACTCCTTGCAATATCGTTTTTGATATCAGTGATGCTGCATTCTTTATTTTTCTTGCATCAGTGTGCGGCGATACGATTCGCCGCGTCAAGGGCAACCCAACAACCGCCCCGAGGAGCAAGTGCATGGACCCCAAGAAGCCCTTTCGTCGCAGCCAGGCTTGGTTCGGCCGGCAGGACCGCGACGGCTTCGTGCATCGCAGCTGGCTGAAGAACCAGGGCTATCCGCACGACCTGCTGGACGGCCGGCCGATCATCGGCATCTGCAACACCTGGAGTGAACTCACGCCCTGCAACGGGCACTTCCGCGAGCTGGCCGAGTTCGTCAAGCGCGGCGTGTACGAGGCCGGCGGCTTCCCGCTGGAGTTTCCGGTGATGTCGCTGGGCGAGACCCAGCTGCGCCCCACCGCGATGCTGTTCCGCAACCTCGCCAGCATGGATGTGGAAGAGTCGATCCGCGGCAACCCGATCGACGGTGTGGTGCTGCTGATGGGCTGCGACAAGACCACCCCCGCCCTGCTGATGGGCGCCGCCAGCTGTGACCTGCCGACGATCGGCCTGTCGGGCGGGCCGATGCTCAACGGCAAGTTCCGCGGCAAGGACCTGGGCTCGGGCACCGGCGTATGGCAGATGAGCGAGATGGTCCGTGCCGGCGAGATGACCATGGACGAGTTCACCGCCGCCGAAAGCTGCATGCACCGCTCCAAGGGCAGCTGCATGACCATGGGCACGGCCTCCACGATGGCCAGCATGGTCGAGGCCCTGGGCATGTCGCTGCCCGAGAACGCGGCGATCCCCGCGGCCGACACACGGCGCAACCGGCTGGCCCAGCTCACCGGGCGGCGCATCGTCGAGATGGTGAACAGCGACCTGCGCATGTCGAAGATCCTCACGCGCCAGGCCTTCGAGAACGCCATCCGCACCAATGCCGCGATCGGCGGCTCGACCAACGCGGTGATCCACCTGCTGGCCGTGGCCGGCCGCATGGGCGTGAAGCTCGACCTCGACGACTGGGACCGCCTGGGCGCCGAGGTGCCCTGCCTGGTGGACCTGCAGCCCTCGGGCCGCTTCCTGATGGAAGACTTCTGCTATGCCGGCGGCCTGCCCGCCGTGCTGCGCGAGATCGCCCACCTGCTGCACCTGGACGCACTCACCGTCAACGGCCGCACGCTGGGCGAGAACACCGCAGACGCGCCCTGCTGGAACCGCGAGGTGATCCGCCCGCTGGCCGAGCCCTTCAAGCCGGCTGCCGGCATTGCCGTGCTGCGCGGCAACCTGGCCCCGGACGGCGCGGTGATCAAGCCGTCGGCCGCCTCGCCGCACCTGCTGCGCCACCGCGGCCGCGCGGTGGTGTTCGAGGACATCGAGGACTTCCACGCCCGCATCGACGACGAAAGCCTCGACGTCGACGAACACTGCGTGCTGGTGCTCAAGAACTGCGGACCGCGTGGCTACCCCGGCATGGCGGAGGTGGGCAACATGCCCTTGCCGCCCAAGGTGCTGCGCCGGGGCATCACCGACATGGTGCGCATCTCGGACGCCCGCATGAGCGGCACGGCTTACGGCACGGTGGTGCTGCACACCTCGCCCGAGGCGGCCGCCGGCGGGCCGCTGGCCCTGGTGCGCAATGGCGACATGATCGAGCTCGACGTCGGCGCGCGGCGGCTGCACCTGGAGGTGAGCGACGAGGAGCTGGCGCGCCGCCGCAGCGACTGGGTCGCACCGCAGCCGCCCACGCGCGGCTGGTACAAGCTCTATGTCGACCATGTGCAGCAGGCCCACCTCGGTGCCGATCTCGACTTCCTGGTCGGTGGCAGCGGCGCCCCGGTGCCGCGTGACTCGCACTGAGCGCACGGGTCACACCGCAGCCCCACTCGCGCGCAGCCCATGACCACGCCCGCCCCTGTCATTGCCGGCCCGCCGCGCGTGGTGTGCGCGGCCGGTGCCACGCTGGGCGAAGGGCTGTGCTGGTCGCCACGCGAGCGCAGCCTGTACTGGGTCGACATCCTGTCGCACCGGCTCTACCGGCATGAACCCGCCAGTGGTGCGTTGCGCTACTGGGCCTTCGACGAGACCGTCTCGGCCGTGGCCGAGCGCCGGTCGGCCCCCGGGCTGGTCATCACCCTGAGGCACGGCTTTGCCAGCTTCGACCCGGCCACCGGCACGCTCGCGCGGCTGGCCGTGGCCGAGGCCGACCGCCCCGGCAACCGCTTCAACGACGGCAAGTGCGATGCCCACGGCCGCTTCTGGGCCGGCACGATGGACTTCGACGGTGTGGCCCCGACCGGGGCGCTGTACCGGCTCGACGGGCAGGGTCGGTGCACGCTGGCCTTCGATGCGCGCATGGCCGTGACCAACGGCCCCGCGTGGTCGCCCGACGGGCGCACGATGTACTTCAACGACACCGTGGGGCGCCGCATCCTGGCCTTCGATGTCGAGCCCGAGACCGCCACCCTCGGCACACCGCGCCTGTGGATGCAATGGCCCGCAAGCGCGGGGCACCCCGACGGCATGA
Organism: uncultured Comamonadaceae bacterium; assembly: GCA_946482595.1. Next base: position 15,516 of record CAMLSD010000002.1, on the reverse strand, counting down.
CCGTCGACGCGCTTGGCCGCCTGTGGGTCGCCCACTGGGGCGCGGGCTGCGTGAGCTGCCACGACCCGGCCAGCACGGCCGAACTGGCGCGCATCACCCTGCCCACCGACCACATCACCAATGTGTGCTTCGGCGGCGTTGACCTGTCCACCCTCTACATCACCAGTGCCCGCTTCGGGCTGACCGACACGCAACTGGCCGCCCAGCCCGATGCCGGCAGCGTGTTTGCGGTCGACACCGATGCGCCCGGCCTGCCGGCCCACCTCCATGCAAGCTGATCCCCTGCCCACCGACCCCCGCATCGTCTGGCTGCACCACGGACCGCAGAGCCTGGGCCTGCTGCCCACGCTCGGCGGCAGCGTGGCAGCCTGGCGCTGGGGCCATCTGGACCTGTGGCGCCCCTGGGACGGCGCCAGCGTCGACCCCTACACCTTCGCGTCCTTTGCGCTGGTGCCCTGGTCCAACCGCATCGGCCGCGGCGGCTTTGAAGCGCAGGGCCGCTGGCACGCGGTGCAGCCCAACCGCAGCGGCGAGCCCTACCCGATCCATGGCGACGGCTGGCTGCAAGGCTGGTCGCTCGACCGCCAGGGCGACGGCCATGCGGTGATGCAGCTGGTGTCGCGCGGCCATGCCGGCAATCCACACCACTACCGCGCCGAGCAGCAGTTCATGCTGGTGGACGGCGGGCTGGACCAGACCCTGAGCGTGACCCACCTGGGCGACGAGCCCCTGCCCTACGGCCTGGGCCAGCACCCGTACTTTCCGGTGGCCGGCGGCGTGCGATTGCAGGCCCGGGTACACGGCGCCTGGCTCAGCGGTGCCGACCCCATGCCCACGGCCCACACCACCACCCTGCCGCCCGGCTGGGACCTGAACGCCGGCATCGATGCCGGCGAGGGCCCGTTGATCGACAACGGCTACACCGGCTTTGGTGGCCAGGCCACCATCAGCTGGCCCGAGCGCGCCTGCACGCTGCAGATGACCCTGGAGCCGCTGGACACACCGCGCGGCCCGGTGCCGCCAGCCTTCTGCCTGCTCTACCGGCCCGGCCGCGGCCAGGCCTTTGCCTTCGAGCCCATCACCCACCCCATCGATGCCTTCCATCTGGACCAGCGCCCCGGCCTGGAAGTCCTGCATGCCGGCCAGTCACTCACGATGACCGTGCGCTGGCGAGTGGGCAGCAGCGCCGCCGTCCGCTGAGCGGCACCACGCCCGGCTTCAGCGCCCCTGGAACACCGGGGCGCGCTTGTCGTGCCAGGCACGCACACCTTCGGCCAGGTCGGCCGAGCGATCGCAGCGCGCAGCGTCGGCCGCAAACTCGACGGCATCCAGCCGGCCGGCGGCAATCGCATTGAGGTGCTTTTTCATGCCCAGCAAGGCCAGCGGCGCCATCTGCGCCAGGCTTGAACACCACTGGTCGACGGCATCGGGCAAGGCGGCCACGCTCGGGCTCAGTTCATCGAGGAAACCGCAGTCGAGCATCTGCGCCGCCGACAGCGTCTGGCCTGCCAGCAGCACCCGCTTGGCCACACCCAGCCCCAGGCGCGACACATAGCGCTGCAGGCCCTCGCGATAGAACAGCAGGCCCAGCCGTGCAGCCGGCACGAACATCTCGCAGGCCGGTGTGCCGATGCGGAAGTCGCAGGCCAGGGCCAGGTCGGTGGCGCCACCATAAACCCCGCCCTGGATCGCTGCGATCGTCACCGGACGGGCCCGCTCCAGCACGTCGGCCAGCGCCGCAAAGCGTTCACCGGGCGTGGGGCCCGGGCCCTGCGTGGTGTCGTCGACACGGCCGATGTTGAAACCGCTGCAGAAGTGCTTGCCTTCGGCCTGCAGTCGCAGCACCAGCACCTCGGGCAGCGCATTGACGGCCTGGAGGTGGCGCGCCAGCAGGTCCAGGTCTTCCAGCTCCAGGCGGTTGGCGACCTGCGGGCGACGCAGCGTGATGGTGGCCACCCGGCCGTGCACCTGCAGGTCGGGGGTGAGGCCGGGTGGGGCCGATGCGGCAGGCGGTGTCGGAGCAGGTGGTGTGGGAGCAGGCAGGGTCATGGCGCAGCGCTTGGGACGTGTGCTTCGGATCCGGTCATGGTAGCGGCGCGGCCGTGTCGGTCATCGCCGACATCATGCCCGGTCGTCCTCCGATGGGCTCGGCCAGCCCCGGCCACTACCTTTGGGTCATGCCCATCCATGCAGCACGCACCGGAGCCAGCCCATGACCCAGGTACGCCCCCGTCACCCCAGCCCGCCCCGACCGCGAACACGCGGCCCGGCCCAGGCCTCGCCGCGCCCCTTGAGTGAACCGGCCCTGCCGCATGAACGCGACGAGCGACCCGACCCCGCACCGGTGCCGCCGGACCCCCGCATCGAGCAGGCCGCACGCGACCTCGCCGACGGTCAGGTCGACACCGACCTGCGCGCCACACCGGGCCTCGATGCCGTGCGCCGCCGCAAGCTGGTGCCCGGTTCGAAGTGAGGCTGGCGGCAACAGCCCTCTCAACCTGATTCGGAGAACCCCATGACCCACCCAACCGCTCTGCTGGCCGCCATGGCCGCCAGCCTGACCCTGCTGGCCGCCTGCGTCGAGCGCAACGAGACAGCCTCGGCCCCGCCCCCACCGACCGTGATGGCCGGCCCCGCACCGGTGACGGCCGGCGCCGACGACCCGAGCGTGCCGCCGGCCACGTCGGCCTTCCCACCCGCACAGGCCGCCAGCGCTTCGACCGCCGACGCAGGCCAGGACACCCCCGCCAACCGTCCGGTCGATGACGTCACTGCGCAGGAAGAATCGACCGCCATGCCCCAGCCCGGCCAGGCCAACACCCACTCCAGCCCGTCGACGGGGCCGCAGCGCTGACGGCGCTCAGGCGCGCACGGCCTCGCCGATCACGAGCATGGCGGCTGCCAGGTCTTCCAGCGCCGTGCCCACTGACTTGAAGACGGTGCGCTCGGTGTCCGACCGGCGCCCCGCCACCTCGCCACGGCACAACTGCGCCAGCGTGCCGCGCACGCTGCGCGGGTCAACCACCCCCCGCTCGATCGGGCCCAGCAGGTCACCGCTCTTGTGCAGCGCCTCGTCGGTGTCGATGTAAAGGCCGGCACCGGCCAAGGCCGCATCGTCGGCCTCGCGCATCTGCGGCGTGAAGCTGCCGATCAGGTCGAGGTGGCTGCCCGGCGACAGCCAGGCCCCCTGCACCACCGGCTCGCGGGCCAGCGTGGCGCAACTGATGATGTCGGCCTGCGCCACGGCCTGCGGCAGATCGTCCACCCGCGTGGCGTCCAGCCCCTGCGCCCGCCACTGCGCCACCAGCCGCTCGCCCTGTGCCGCGTCACGCGCCCACAAGCTCACCTGCGTGATCGGCCGCACGACACGGTAGGCCCAGGGCAGGCACTGCGCGACCTGCCCGGCCCCCACCACCAGCAGATGCGAGGCCTGCGGCCGCGCAAGCCATGACGCCGCCAGCGCCGAGGCCGCTGCCGTACGCCGCTGCGTGATCTCGTTCCCGTCCATCAACGCCAGCGGCACACCGGTGGTGGCATTGAACAACAGATACACCGCATGCAGCCCCGGCAGCCCGCGCGCCGCATTGCCGGGTGCCACGTTGACCGTCTTGATGCCATAGAAGCGCCCGCGCACCCAGGCCGGCATGATCAGCGACGTCACCCCCGCGCCATCAGCGCCATCCAGCGAAAGCACCTGACGCGCCGGCGCATCACAACCGCTTGCGAACAGGCGCTGCAGAGCCGGGATCAGCTGCTCGAAGGGTAGGCGCTCGCGGGTGGTCTGGGCATCGAAGGTGTGCATGGTGGGAAGGGCTTGTCAGGGCAGGTCATGGTGCTAGACGCTTCAGCAAGTTCGGTGCAGCTCACCCGGGGAGCTCCGGCGCGGCGCTTGATCCCTGCGCGGCACTGAATCTCGCGCCGGCTGCCGACCACGCGCAGCGGCTCCCGCTTCAACCTCCGGCAGAGGCCCTCTCATCAGTTCCCGCCAGCACGCACGAACTGCACTGTGGCATCGCCCACGAACCGGCATGGAGCCTCAAGTGCATATGACTCTTCAGCGAGCCCGCACTTGAACAAAAGGGCTGGGCCGACCCGGTGCAAGGTGCAGCTGCACATCACGCAAGGGCATGTGTTTTGCTGTGCCAGGGCACTTCGATACGGCCAACTCCGCATCGGTCACACCCGAGGGGATGAGCAGTATCACACCGGGACCGGAAACCGACATTCCGAGTAGGTTCTCGCCCTTGGTTGTTGTCATGTGAATTCTGCCGATGTTTGATATTTCACCAGCTCTTACGACGAAAGGAATTGAGTAGTAGTCCTTCTCGCGCATCGAGTATCCGCTACCACCGCCGGCGAAATCATAGTATGTGTGAGAGTAGAACTCGTATTCGCCTGGTGGCAAGACAGTACAGAAGCCAAAAACCTTGTACCCTTCGGCGGAGTTGACATAGTCATGGACAGAATCACCGCCAAAAGTCGCCCCCTGCGTGGAACCAACTCGACTCCAGACTTCTGGCTCTGTTTTCATTCGATAGTCAGCTGATATCGAGTTGAACCCCTGTTCGCAAGATCCCCGCTTTACTTCGCAGTCCACAGAAAAAGTACCGACAATGTACCCACGTTGCGACTCGGGCGTCGAACGCACCCTGGTCTCGATGATCCTTGGGCCAGATGCACATCCTGCCAAGGTTGTGACCAATACAGCGACAGCTATTGTTTTCAGCATAGTTGGGGCAGTTGCAAAGGAGGGGGCTCTTGTTCTCAGTCCTGGGCAGGCTCAATTCCTGACTTCGAGTGACACGCACTGCGCACGACCGCGAACTGCGCACCGTTTGCGCACCGAGCTACACGAGTACAACGGATCGGTTGCCTGTCTGTTGGCTGCGAGCATGGAACAGTATGCACCATGGTTCACTATCGCACTTTACGCGTGCGGCTTGACTTTCACAAGGACTGTACGAAGGGTGCGACTGCCAATACCAATTGCCTCCAGCGGGTCGCTCCGAGGCGGCCGGCACCAGCGCGCAGATCAACTTGGCATGCATGGTGCCCTGACAAGACTCGAGGGTATCGCGGAGGAACTCAGTGCGTCGGTCGATCCAGCGTGCCTGCTTTCTGCCGCCCGCGCGCAGAAGCTTCAAGGCCAATCTCAGGCACCGGCCCCCGCTTCAGCCTGCGGCCGCCCCGACATAACGACGCTGTCGCACCTCAGACGAGCCAGCATGAAGCCAACCCCTGCGCGCCTTTGCTGGGACTCGCCCCATGCTGCTAGCTACCCTGCTATTACTCCCCACCTTGAGCGACAGGGGCTCGACGATCGCATCGCGGCCGCAGCAACCGACGGTAGCCGACAGCCGAAGCGCGCTTGTGGCAGTGACTATTGCGAGCAGAACACGTGCTGTCGACAAGGTGCTGTGCCATGCCACCGGCGCCTCCGTGCGAGGTGCCTCTGCCAGCGGATCAGGCCGTCCCATCAGGCTCCCACGACGCGCTGGGTTCGATCGCCAGCAACGCACTCGCATAGGCGCCCAATCGAATCGACAGGGTGTTCATCGCGGCGCTGGCACCTGCATCTTCGTAGCTTGCAGATGCGACAAAGCGCGAGAAGCTGTCCCAATGCCTGGCCATCTGCTCGACGATGATGCGCGCCAGCTCGTAGGACAGCAGGTTGCCGTCATCTGTGCGATCAAACGAAGCGCCCGTCCAGAATTCCTGAATGCGCTCGGCGTTCCAGAACTTCATGTGCACGCGATGCAGCTCCTGCGGCGTGTAGAGGGGCTGCCTTGCTCCGGCGACCCGGTGTTCCGTATTGACCGCCAGGCCTTCGTCGAGCCACTTGGGGAGCTGCAGGTGCGCCAGTGCACTGTGTGTCAGCTCATGTGCGATCACAGGTTCGATGGTCGACAGATCGGCACGCACGTCCACAAAGTGCGGGCAGCCCGCGTTGATGTACATCCCGCCGCTGAACGCAAACTCACCCTCTGAAGGGTAGTAGATCGACACGTAGCTGTAGTAGTCCTCCTCGCTGTCAAGCACGATAACGATGCTGCGCTCGTCGGGAGGGAAGTGCGCCAGATCACCCAGCACCCGAGCGATGCGACGCCTGGCCTTGGCCACGTATTGCGCAGTGGCCTCGACCACCTTGGGCTCAAGTGTCGAGAGGATGTAGGCGTCGTCGCTGGTGTGCAGATGGACCCCGGGTCCGAGTGCATCGCGCAGGTGAAGCAGCCACGCGCGACGGCCCTGATCGACGGCCGCGGTGGCAGCTTCGGGTGCGCCACTGCGCTGCGCCCATTCAGTGAGCGCACCCCAGTCCAGGACAGGCACACCGTTGGCCAACGCCAGGTGTTCGCTCACGTTGAACTCGGTCGAGCTGCCGACTTGAAGTCGCGACGGTGCTTCCGGTTCGCCATCGGTTGTGCGTGTGCCCGCCGTGGGGGTGTCGCAGGCAGCCGCCGGAGTCTGAGCCCTGGCGACCAGCGCACCCATGAACGGCATGATCCATATGCCCATGATGAGCAGCCGCTTTGGAACGCCCCATTCATCTGGAGCGGCAAGCACGCGACGAGTCGCCCAGATGTTCACTGCGACCAGTACAACAAGGATGACAAGAAAGGCAGGCATCGGAATCTGATGGCTGGTTGTGACGTTGGCAGCCCGCACCGCAAGCGGTCACGAGCGGGTCGGGCGTGGCAATGATGATGGCACCGTCCAGGCCGTGCTCTCGAGCGATGCAGCCACCTTGGCCGCCGTCTCGACCCGAGAGAGCACAGCCGTCACTCGACAGCCGCTGGCTCGTCGCCGGTGTGACGCTCGGGCTCCGTCGTGCGGAGAATCTCGGTCAGAACAGCCGTGGCATAGCTCCCGGTGGGCAAGGAGAACTCCAGCACCAGTTGATCGCCTTGCGGCCAGTTCCATGACATGTCGGCCAGGCTCACCACCAGGGCGCGGCGCTCCTGGTCCAGACCGGCATGTTCCATGCCGTCGCACAACATGGCGTGACGTTGGGCCACTTCGCTTTCCAGGGCCTGTGCCTGATCGGTGGTGCTCAAGCGGCCCCGGCCCCAGAGCGGGCCGGTGGGCTGGCCCGCCTCGGTCAAGACGTCGCCAGCCAGGGACTGGCCCCAAAGCCCTCGCTGAATTCGCAATGCCAGCACTTCGTTGAAGACAAAGGAGCGCACTGCCGACAGGTAGATGCCCTTCTTTTTCGGGTTGCGCACGCGGATCTCGCGGGCCAGCATGGCGCGGCCCTGTTCGACATTGCCGCCGTCGTGGCCGAAGCGCTGCGCGCCGAAGTAGTTGGGCACACCCTGTGACGCAACGAACCGCAGATTGCGCTCGATCGCATCGCGCTCACCGGCCACGTCACGCAGCACGATGCGGAACCGGTTGCCTTGCAGATCCCCCGGCCGCAGCTTCTTCACATGGCGGCTCTGACCCAGCACCTTGAATTCCGGATGCTGAAGCTGGGTCAGGTCAGGCGTCTCGCCCTTGGGCAGGTAGATGCTGAACCACTGACGGGTGATGGCGTGGCGGTCCTTGAGGCCGGCATAGCCCACGTCGCGCTCCTGCACGCCTGCGGCTTCAGCGAGCTGCTGGGCCACAAAGGCGGTGTTGGCACCGTTCTTTTCGACGTCCAGCCAGACGTGTTCGCCCTCACCGCAAGGCAACTGCAGCGGCAGTTCGGTCACGATGAAATCCTCGTTGAGGCGTTTCAGCGTGGCACTGGCGCCGCTGTCCGGATGGGCAGTGGGCCACTGCGGCAGGGTGGTGTATGGGACGTCGGTCATGAGCGATAGGACGGCAGTGGCTACCGATAAGGTCGAGGCGATTGAGGCGGTGATTCTCGCCTACCCGCCTGGCGTAGCGAGTGTCCACAGAGGCGACATCAATGGGAACGGTCGTGCGCCAGGACCGGTGGCACGCGGCCCGACATGCCTGTGCTGCACGCCCAAAAGGTGAAGGCCCCCACTGCGGTGGCGATGCTGCGCCGGCTGAGTGCGGAACTGTCGTCCGCGCGCCCGAGTGTCCGCGACCATAACGTCGTATTGGGGAGTCTGTTCCGCTCGGCCAAGTGCCGGCTTTGTCTGGATGGGCTGGTGGCCACCCGCCAGCAACGCTTGTTCAATGGACGCAAACCACGCGACACGCGCGCCTGTGGTGTTGAGGGCGCACTCCAACGCTCAGCCCTCAAGTCGTAGCGCATTGAGCTTCCTCGCCACCGAGCGTGCCGCACAAACTGCCCGCGCATCGCGACCGACAAGCCGTGCAAATAGCAGGAAGATGATGAAGAACGCTGCAGCAGCAAGAGTCCCGATCAGCGACTTCAATGCAAGTAGGTTGACAATAGTGACACCCACGGATATTCCCATGGACAAAATTAGCAGTAAGGGCACCCAGAATAGGACAACCGCCCCGATCCCAAGCTTGACGACCAATTCATCACCACAAAGCCGGAGATGAAACGCAGCCGAACGCAACTCCGCAATCGAGAATCTGCCTGACTGAAGCAAGCAATGCACTGCTGCAATGAACTTCGGCGAGCCTGTGGCATCCAGTACTTCTCGAAACACAAGCTCATTCTTCGCAGAAGCAATGAGACCGGACAATGCTTCATTTTCCGCACACTCTCCAGCAAGAAAAGATAAGCGCTCGAACGGTCTTCTCCTGAAGTATCTATCGTGAAACTGTAGGATCGACTTTGCTGTCTTGAGGATCGCTGCGACAACAGCTGCTCCAGCTGCGTAGGCCGCAGGCGCTGATTTGAGGGCTTCAACCAACTCACCAAACATTTGTACCTATCCTCAACAAGATGGCTACCAAACCCAATCGACGCGCCTGCGGTACGACTGCGGCCTGTCTACCAGTGGTGTGCACTAGGGCTCTGAGACACCGGACCGGAAGTTGGCCGTCCATGCTGAGCCCCCCACGAGGCGTTGGTGGACACGCACTGTAGCGGGGTACGCAGTCAGTCATCAAGCTGCTGTGCATCGTTCCTTTTGGGGATAGCCGCCGCAACAATCGGACGGTCTCCCGAATAACATCTGTGCGCATCGCCCAAGGCCATGCGCAAAGGCGACCCATCCACCGCTTTGGCACCACGGACACCAAAGCGCGGACCGTCGCCTCAGATGCGATGCTTGTTGTGCGCAGAACCTAGCCCCTTCACCGCAACCGCTGCACCTCCAACGGCAACACCCCCGGCGCCATGTTCCCCCACGACTGGCGCAGGTAGGTCGTGACGGCAGCGATCTCGGCATCGTCGAGGGACTGGGCAAAGGGCGGCATGCCGTAGGGGCGGGGGTTGCCGGCGGTGGCGGGCAGGTAGCCGCCGTGCATGATCACCTGCACGAGGTTGGTGGGTTCGGCCATCGTCACGGCGCGGTTGCCGGCCAGCGGGGGGTAGGCGCCGGGCTGGCCCTCGCCCTGTTCGCCATGGCACTGCGCACAGGACTGGCTGTAGATGCGTTCGCCGCGTGCCAGCACGGCACTGTCGGCACGCTCGACCTCGTCGGCGGCCGGGGCGGCCACCGGCTGCTGGGGCAGCGCGCGCAGGTAGGTGGCCACGGCCTGCAGGTCCGCGGCATCGAGGTGCTGAGTGCTCCTGAACACGACCTCGGCCATCGGGCCGATCACCGAACCGCGTGCGGACACGCCGGTGCCCAGCAGGTCGACAACGTCCTGGGTGGACCACTCGGCCACGCCGGCCTCGGCGGCGGTGGCCAGTGACGGGGCATACCAGCCCTGCATCGGGATCACCCCGCCGCTCAGACCGGGCGCATCGCGTGTGGCGCCGAGCGCATTGCGCGGGGCATGGCAGGCGGCGCAGTGGCCCAGGCCTTCGACCAGATAGGCGCCGCGGTTCCACTCGGCCGGGCGGTCGTCGCGTGGCTGGAAGGGGGCGGCCCGGAAGAACAGCGCGCGCCACACGGCCAGCGCCGCCTGGGTGTTGTACGGGAAGCGCAGGCGATGGGGCGGGCTGGCCTGGCGCACGGGGGGCAGGCTTTGCAGATAGGCCAGCAGCGCGTCGGCGTCGTCGCGGGTGACGCGGGTGTAGTTCGGATACGGGAAGGCGGGATACAGCAGCCGGCCGTCGCGCGAGCGACCGTGGTGCAGCGCGCGCCAGAATTCACTCGGCGTCCAACGGCCGAGGCCGGTGTCGGGGTCGGGCGTGAGGTTGGACGCGAAGACCGTGCCGAACGGTGTCTCGATGCCGCGCCCGCCTGCATAGGGCGCACCACCGCGTGCGGTGTGACACCCCATGCAGTTGCCGGCGCGCGCCAGGTAGGCCCCGCGCTCCAGCAGCGCCGGGCTGCGCGTCAGCGGCGGCTCGCTGGCGGGCAGCGGCGACTCGCCGCGCACATTGAGCCAGGCCACCCACGCCGCCAGCAGCGCAAGCAGCAGGACCAGGGCGGCCAGCACCGCCCCCAGGCGCTTGCGGGTCTTGATCGGGGCCGTCATCGTGTGCCGCTCCCGCACGCGAGGCGTGCGTCAAGGGGCACGCCAAGGGCCGCGCTGTGTTCAGCGGCCGGTGCCGGGCGGGCGTCGGCCGGCACGGTGCGCGAGGCCAGCCAGGTGGCCACGGCCGAGATGTCGTCCGGCGACAGGCGTTGCGCCACCTCACGCATGCAGTCAGGGGCCGCGGCATGGCGCTGGCCGGTGCGCCAGGCGCCGAGCTGGCCGATCAGGTAGTCGCGCGGCAGCCCCAGCAGCCCGGGCACCGCGGGCAGCACACCGGTCATGCGGCTGCCGTGACATTGCACGCAGGCCGGCAGCTTGAGTGCGGCGTCGCCCTGCTCCACCAGTTGCCGGCCACGCGCCAGCTCGGCCGGTGCGGCCGGTGTGGGACGCGGCGGCGGATACGGCAGGTCCAGTGAGGCAAAGTGTTCGGCGATCTCGCGCAGATAAGCGTCGCTCAGCGGGTCGAGCAGATAGGCCATGGCCGCGTTGGCGCGTCGGCCGTCGCGGAAGTTCAGCAGCTGGTTGTAGAGGTAGCCTGCCGGCTTGCCGGCAATGCGCGGGAAGTAACCTTCGTTCGTGGCCCGGCCTTCGCGCCCATGGCACACGGTGCAGGCCTGCACACGCTGGGCCATGGTGTCGATGGACGGGGCGGGCCGCGGCGGCGCGGCAATGGCTGCGGCTGCCAGCGTTGCGGCAGCGGCTGCCACCAGGGCGCGGATCGTGGAGCAAGTCGTGTTCACGACCGGACTGTGCCGCAGAACGGTGTCCCGGTGAAGTCTCAGTCTGTGGTCGAATCGACCGGATCAGTTGGCGGATCCGGGGTCTTGTCCCGAGCGACAAGCGCGTTTCAGTACAGTCTGCACAAACTGCCCAAAAAGCAGATCAGCTTGACGCAGGGCCACCGATGAAGCGCTATGAACGTTATGCCGACGAGATCGCCTCGCTGATCGCAGGTGACGTGCTGCGCGCCGGGGACCGACTCCCTTCGGTGCGGCAGGCCAGTCGTTCGCGCGGCATCAGCCCCTCGACCGTGTTCGAGGCCTACGACCTGCTCGAGGCCCGGGGGCTGATCCAGGCCCGGCCTCGATCGGGCTATTACGTGAATGCCCGCCGCCCGGCACTGCAGGCCGAGCCCGACACCGCACGCCCGGCGGCGCAGACCACCCATGTGGCGATCAGCGACCTGGTGTTCGACGTGCTGGGCATGACCCGGGAGCCGGACGTGGTGCCCCTGGGCTCGGCCGTCCCGAGCCCGAATCTGTTTCCGCTGGACAAGCTGGCGCGCAGCCTGGCCACCAGCATGCGTCGCCTGGACCCGCGCCGCATCACCGAAGACCTCACCACCGGCAACGAGACCCTGCGCCGTCAGATTGCCCTGCGTTATGTGGTCAACGGCGTGCCGGTGGACCCGGCCGAGATCGTGATCACCCACGGTGCGATGGAAGCGCTGAACCTGTGCCTGCAGGCCGTGACCCGCCCCGGCGACGTGGTGGCCATCGAATCACCCACGTTTTACGCCGCGCTGCAGGCGCTGGAACGTCTGAACCTGCGCGCGGTGGAGGTGGCCACCCACCCGCGCCTGGGCGTGGACCCGGCCTCGCTGGCCGAGGTGCTGCGCCGTCACCCGGTGAAGGCCTGCTGGTTCATGCCCAACTTCCAGAATCCGCTGGGCAGCCTGATGCCCCCGGCGCACAAGCAGGCCGTGGTGGAGATGCTGGCCGAGCGCAACATCCCGCTGATCGAGGACGACGTCTATGCCGAGCTGCACCACGGCAACGAGCGCCCGCCGCCCGCCAAGACCTGGGACCGCGCCGGCCTGGTGATGCACTGCAGCTCGTTCTCGAAGTCGCTGGCGCCGGGCTACCGGGTCGGCTGGGTCGCCGCCGGCCGGTATGCCGGTGCGGTGCAGCGGCTCAAGCTGATGACCACGCTGTCGACGGCGGTGCCGTCGCAGGAGGCCCTGTCGGACTACCTGCAGCGCGGCGGCCATGACCGGCACCTGCGCCAGTTGCGCCACACCCTGGCGACCGGGCAGGCCCTGGCGCTGCGTGCGGTGGCGCGTCACTTCCCGAAGGGCACGCGCGTGACACGCCCCGAGGGCGGCTACTTCCTGTGGGTCGAGCTGCCGCAGCAGGTGGATGCGTTGCGGCTGCACCAGCTGGCCCGCGCGCAGAACATCAGCCTGGCGCCGGGCCACCTGTTCTCGGCGGACCGCCGGTTTGCGCATTGCATCCGCCTGAACCATGGCCATGTCGGCGACCCGCGTGTGCCCGAGGCGCTGCGCACCGTGGGTCGGCTGGCGCATGCCTTGTTGTGAGTGCCCCCAGGGCGGGGCTGCGCCCAGCCCGCCCCCCGAGGGGGCCAAGGAAACTTGGGGCGGCCCGGCGTTTTCTTGAAAGCGCCCCCAGGGCCGGGCTGCGCCCAGCCCGCCCCCCCGCGGGGGTCAAGGAAACTTGGGGCGGCCCGGCGTTTCCTTGAAAGCGCCCCCAGGGCCGGGCTGCGCCCTGCCCGCCCCCCGAGGGGGTCAAGGAAACTTGGGACGGCCCGGCGTTTCCTTGAGAGCTGCCGGGCCCTCAGGTCACCGGGGCCGGGTTGAACAGCACCAGGGCGTTGTGCAGCTTCCAGCGTTCCGCCCAGGTCTGCTTGCGGCCACTGGCCACGTCGAGCATCAGGTGGAACAGCTCCCAGCCCACCTGTTCGATGGTGGCCGTGCCGTCAGCGATGGTGCCGGCATTCACGTCCATCAGGTCGTGCCAGCGGCGCGCCAGCTCGGTGCGGGTGGCCACCTTGATGACCGGCACCGCGGCCAGGCCATACGGTGTGCCGCGGCCGGTGGTGAAGACATGCAGGTTCATGCCGGCAGCCAGCTGCAGCGTGCCGCAGATGAAGTCGCTGGCCGGCGTGGCGGCATAGGTGAGGCCGCGTGTGCGCAGCTTGTCGCCCGGCGACAGCACGCCCGAGATCGGCGCCGTGCCTGACTTGACGATCGACCCCATGGCCTTCTCGACGATGTTGGACAAGCCCCCCTGCTTGTTGCCGGGCGTGGTGTTGGCACTGCGGTCGGCATGGCCACGCTTCAGGTAGGCGTCGTACCAGGCCATCTCGCGGATCATGGCCTCGGCCACCTCGGGCGTGGCCGCGCGTGAGGTGAGCTGGTCGATGCCGTCGCGCACCTCGGTCACCTCCGAGAACATCACGCTGGCACCGGCCCGCACCAGCAGGTCGGTGCAATAGCCCACGGCGGGGTTGGCGGTGACGCCCGAGAACGCATCGCTGCCGCCGCATTGCACGCCGACCACCAGCTCGCTGGCGGGCACGGTCTCGCGTCGCCGGCGGTTCAGGCGTTCGAGGTGCACCTCGGCCTGGCGCAGGATGGACTCGACCATGGACATGAAACCGACGTGGGCGTTGTCCTGCAGGCAGACGACGTCGAGTGCGGCGGTGTCCTGGCGTTGGTCGACGAGCGTGATGCTGCCCGGCGGCAGCAGACGGTCGGGCTGCAGCTTCTCGCAGCCCAGGCTCACGACCATCACCTCACCGCCGAAGTTCGGGTTGAGGCTGATGTTGCGCAGTGTGCGGATGGGCACCACCGCGTCCGGCGCGTCGATGGCCACGCCGCAGCCATAGCCGTGCTCCAGGGCCACGACGTCGTCCACGTGGGGGTAGCGCGGCAGCAGCTCGGCCTTGATGCGGCGCACGGCAAAGTCGGTCACGCCGGCCACGCACTGCACGGTCTGGGTGATGGCCAGGATGTTGCGTGTGCCCACCGAGCCGTCGGCATTGCGGTAGCCCTCGAAGGTGTAGCCCTCCAGGGGCGGCAGGGCCGGTGCCGGCACCGTCGCCTTGGGGAGCTGGTCGAGCGAGCGGGCCTCGGGCATGGCCAGCAGCCGCTCATGCACCCAGCTGCCGGCCGCGATCGGCCGTGTGGCGTGGCCGATCGGAATGCCGTAGCGCAGCACGGGCGCATCGGCCGGGATGTCGACCAGCGCCACCTTGTGCCCCTGCGGCACACGCTCGCGCAGGACCAGGCCATCGGGCAGGACCGCGCCCGCCGCAAGACCGCCGTCATTGGCGACGATGGCCACGTTGTCATGCGCATGCATGCGGATGGTCAAGGGCGAGCGCTCGGTCATGGTGGCGGGTTCAGCGGTCGAGCGCGGGGCGCTTGGGGTCAAAGGTCCAGCCGGGGATCAGGCACTGCATCGCAACGGCATCGTCGCGCGCACCCAGGCCGTGCTGCAGGTAGAGCTGGTGCGCCTTGTCGACCTCGGCCATGTCGAGCTCGACGCCCAGGCCCGGCCGCTCGGGCACACGCACGCGGCCGTTGACGATCTGCAGGGGCTCGCAGGTCAGGCGCTGGCCGTCCTGCCAGATCCAGTGGGTGTCGATGGCGGTCACGCGACCGGGCGCGGCCGCGCCGACGTGGGTGAACATCGCCAGTGACACGTCGAAGTGGTTGTTCGAATGCGAGCCCCAGGTCAGGCCCCAGTCGCGGCAGGTCTGGGCCACGCGCACCGAGCCGGCGAGCGTCCAGAAGTGAGGGTCGGCCAGCGGGATGTCCACACTCTGCAATGCCAGGGCATGGCTCATCTGGCGCCAGTCGGTGGCGACCATGTTGGTGGCCGTGGGCAGGCCGGTGGCGCGGCGGAACTCGGCCATCACCTCGCGGCCCGAATAGCCGTCTTCGGCGCCGCAGGGGTCTTCCGCATAGGCCAGCACGCCGCGCAGGTCGCGCAGCAGGCGGATCGCGTCCTTCAGTCGCCAGCCGCCGTTGGGGTCGAGCGTGACCCGGGCCTGCGGAAAGCGCTCGTGCAGGGCCAGGATGCACTGCACCTCGTCGTCCCCGCGCAGCACGCCGCCCTTGAGCTTGAAGTCATTGAAGCCATAACGTTCATGGGCGGCCTCGGCCAGGCGCACGATGGCCTGCGGGTCCAGCGCCGGCTCGTGGCGGCGCCTGAACCAGGTGTTGTCGGCCTGCGGCTCGCGGGTGTAGGGCAGGTCGGTGCGGGCGGTGTCACCGACGAAAAACAGGTAGCCGAGCATCTCGACTTC
>CAMLSD010000001.1 GCA_946482595.1 uncultured Comamonadaceae bacterium | reverse complement strand
GCCGATTGCAGCAGCCGCAGCCGCAGCCGCAGCCGCAGCCGCAGCCGCAGCCGCATGAACTTGCCCGCGCTGAACGTCCGGGTCAAGCTCGGTTTGCACTCGCCCCGGCGAAGCGAGACTGCCGCATTCAACACGGAACGGCAAGGAGCAAGGATGCCGAAAACAGGGACAGGTCAACAGAAAGGACGGACATGACGGTTCAAGCGCCACCGAAAACAGGCTTCGAGAAATGGCAGGAGGGAATCAACAGGGCCGTCGGTGATGCCAGATGGAACTCCCTCGACTGCGAAATCCAGATGGCGGTCAACGAGTACAACCGCCATCTGGCTGGTACAGCAGGGTACACGTCGCTCGACTGGCAGATCATCAAGGCCATGGTGTGGGTCGAAACGGGAGCCAATCATTCCGAATGGCACGCCAGGCCCATGCAGATAGGCGTCGAGGGCGACCCAGGAATGACATCGCTGCTTTCAGGCAGGGAAGGTGGCGATCTGATTCTGCCTCCGGCCTGGAAGGGGAGGCTGACGACCGGATCCGTCAGGACCCTGCCAGCTCACAACATTCGCGCGGGCATCGGCTACCTCCTCATGCGCATGGCCCATTTCGAGTACCGGAGCCAGCCTGACGAGGATGCCAAGGTTCATGAGGTAGTCGTCAAGCCAGGCGACAGTCTCGACAAGATTGCGAGGGTACACGGCAGCACGGTCGACGTGCTGAGGCAGCTCAACCCGACTGCTGCAGTCTTGCGGCCCGGGCAGGTCCTGAAGTACCAGAAGGCATCGATGCGACGTGTCATCACGAGCTGGAGGCACCTGTCCACAGCGACCATCGCGCAACGCTACAACGGCGGTGGGGATGCGAATTACACAAGAAAGCTCGATCACGCGTTGTCATTGGTACGCACAGGGGAGGCTGCGCCATGCGCTCAATGAAGCTGATCCTCGTTTGCCTGACAGCGCTTCTCCCGGTGTTGACACTCGCGGCGTCCACTGATCCGGTTGTCGGCGAGCGTGCATTGCGCGAAGAATGCAGCGCTTCGTCTCAAGCGGGCATGCGAGACTGCCTGCTGAAGACAGCCGAGACGAGTCAGAAGGCACTGCGGCAAGCCGAGGAAGCGGTGGCCGACTCGCTTTCAAAGTGGGATGAAGACAGCAAGTACGTGAGCCTGGCCAAAGCCAGGCTTGCCGCATCGAGCAAGGAGTTCACCCGGTATCGCGATGCCCACTGCGCATTTTCCTTGTCGCTGGGTGGGGGGGCTGCCGGCAACGCCCTCGACATGCGCCGTCTGGCGTGTGTTTCTGAACTCAACAACCGACGAGCCCAACAGCTACGCGATGCCGTCTCCGACCTGCCCTTGAAATAGCTCGCATGCGCTTGTCAGGCATTGAAGCGCGGGCGGCCAGAAGCCGCCCCGGCTGAACGCCGAGCCCACCCGCGCGGGGCGGGTCGCGATAGTCACCCGTCAACTCGCCCGCAGAGGTGGTCCCAAGCCCAAGATGCCGGACCGGAAGGCCGAGTCGGCCCAGATACTGCTGGCCAGTGGTGTCCCCCGGGGACGTGGCCAAGCACCCCGGTGCGCCCATTGCGACGCTCCATGGCCGGGCGCCAGCTTCCGCTCACGGGCAGCTTGCTTTTCCACCCGCTCCGTCCCGCCCGCACTCTGAGGCGTCCCGCGCGCCGCCTGACGTCCGCGGACGACCTGCGCACGCAGTTCGCCACGCAGTTCCCGCCCCCGGCTATCGATCCGCCAATTCCAGCCCGAAGGGTCGGGCTGCGAACGCCCGGCAGCGGACGTCGATCGGTGGCTGTTCAGCGCGTGGTGCCGAGACAGAAAAGCTCAATCGGCAAAGGCAGGAGGCGGGTGGCCTGCGGTGCCATGGCTGGCCCGGTGCACCGGCGCAGCGGCCTGGCGCCCTTCAACCGGCTGGATATTCTGGGCCAGCTTGCCCTTGGGGCCGTCCACCACCTCGAAGCTGACCTTCGAGCCTTGCTTGAGTGTGCGGAAGCCGTCCATCTGGATGGCGGAGAAGTGCGCGAAGATGTCCTCACCACCGCCTTCGGGCTCGATGAAACCAAAACCCTTGGCGTCATTGAACCACTTGACCGTTCCCAGTCCCATGTTGCATTCCCCCTGCAAATTCGTGGATTTGTCGCGAGGAATTCTCGGCGGCGCCCCCCAGGCTGTCAAGAAAGCGCGAGTAACGCACAGTTTCGCACCGCACCGGTGCGACACGGCGGCCAGCGGCCCGGAACCGGCGCGCCTGGGCGGTGAAATCTGTCCGTGAACTCTTGTGGTGCGGGCGTTCGTCACCAACTGGGTGTCGTGCCACGCAACCACGCCGACTCGATAGAATGGGCCATGCCCAACGACAGTCCCGCACCGCCTCCTACCCCCCAGGATCCGTCACGACCGGACGATGGCCAGGGGGCAGTCGTCGCTGAGCGACAAACGTCGAAAGTCGAACCGCCGCGGATGTACCAGGTGGTCCTGCTCAACGATGACTACACCCCGATGGAGTTCGTCGTGATGGTGCTGCAGCAATACTTCCAGCGAGACCTGGACACTGCCACGCACATCATGCTGAAGATTCACCACGAAGGGCGTGGGGTCTGCGGCGTCTACACCAAGGACGTCGCTGCGACCAAGGTTGAATTGGTGCTTGCCGCCGCGCGCCGCGCGGGGCATCCTTTGCAGTGCATTATGGAGGCCGCATGATTGCCCAGGAACTTGAAGTCAGCCTGCACATGGCGTTCGTCGAGGCGCGCCAGCAGCGCCACGAGTTCATCACGGTGGAGCACCTGCTGCTGGCCCTGCTCGACAACCCGTCCGCCGCTGAAGTCCTGCGGGCCTGCTCGGCCAGCATCGACGATCTGCGCAAGAGCCTTTCGGGGTTCATCAAGGAAAACACACCCACCGTGGGTGGCAGCGAAGAGGTGGACACCCAGCCCACGCTCGGCTTCCAGCGGGTGATCCAGCGCGCGATCATGCATGTGCAGTCCACCGGCAGCGGCAAGAAGGAAGTGACCGGCGCCAATGTGCTGGTGGCCATCTTCGGCGAGAAAGACTCGCATGCGGTCTATTACCTGCACCAGCAGGGCGTGACGCGCCTGGACGTCGTGAACTACATCGCTCACGGCATCAAGAAGTCCGACCCGCCCGAGCCGGCCAAGTCGAACGACCCCTCCGGCAGCAACCCCGAGGCCGAGAAGGAAGAAGGCGAAGGCAAGGGCTCGCCGCTCGAGCAGTTCACCCAGAACCTGAACCAGCTGGCCCGTGAAGGCAAGATCGACCCACTGATCGGCCGTGAATCCGAGGTCGAGCGCGTGATCCAGGTGCTGTGCCGCCGCCGCAAGAACAACCCGCTGCTGGTGGGTGAGGCCGGCGTGGGCAAGACCGCCATCGCCGAGGGCCTGGCCTGGCGCATCACCGAAGGCGACGTGCCCGAGGTGCTGGCCGAGTCGACCGTCTACGCGCTGGACATGGGCGCGCTGCTGGCCGGCACCAAGTACCGCGGCGACTTCGAGCAGCGCCTCAAGGGTGTGCTCAAGGCGCTGAAGGACCAGCCCAACTCGGTGCTGTTCATCGACGAGATCCACACCCTGATCGGTGCCGGTGCGGCATCCGGCGGCACGCTGGACGCCAGCAACCTGCTCAAGCCGGCACTGAGTTCGGGCCACCTGAAGTGCATCGGGGCCACGACCTTCACTGAATATCGCGGCATCTTCGAAAAGGACGCTGCGCTGTCGCGCCGTTTCCAGAAGATCGACGTGGTCGAGCCCTCGGTGGAGCAGACCATCGAGATCCTCAAGGGTCTGAAGTCGCGCTTCGAGGAGCACCACAGCGTGAAGTATGCGCTGAACGCACTGCAGGCAGCCGCTGAGCTGTCGGCCAAGTTCATCAATGACCGTCACCTGCCTGACAAGGCCATCGACGTCATCGACGAAGCCGGTGCGGCGCAGCGCATCCTGCCCAAGAGCAAGCAGAAGAAGACGATCACCCGGCTCGAGGTCGAGGAGATCGTGGCCAAGATCGCGCGCATTCCGCCGGCCAGCGTCAGCAACGATGACCGTTCCAAGCTCAAGAACCTGGATCGAGACCTCAAGAGCGTGGTGTTCGGCCAGGACGCCGCCATCGATGCATTGGCAGCCGCCATCAAGATGGCACGCTCCGGCCTGGGCAAGCCCGACAAGCCGATCGGCTCCTTCCTGTTCAGCGGCCCCACCGGCGTGGGCAAGACGGAGGTGGCCAAGCAGCTCGCCTACATCCTGGGCATCGAGCTGATCCGCTTCGACATGTCGGAGTACATGGAGCGGCATGCGGTGAGCCGCCTGATCGGTGCGCCCCCCGGCTATGTGGGGTTCGACCAGGGCGGGTTGCTGACCGAGGCGGTCACCAAGAAGCCGCACGCGGTGCTGCTGCTCGACGAGATCGAGAAGGCCCACCCGGATGTGTTCAACGTGCTGCTGCAGGTCATGGACCATGGCACCCTGACCGACAACAACGGGCGCAAGGCCGACTTCCGCAACGTGATCATCATCATGACGACCAATGCGGGCGCCGAGACGATGAACAAGGCCACGATCGGCTTCACGACCGCACGCGAAGCGGGCGACGAGATGGCCGACATCAAGCGGCTGTTCACGCCGGAGTTCCGCAACCGTCTGGATGCCACGGTCAGCTTCCGTCCGCTGAACGAGGAGATCATCCTGCGGGTGGTCGACAAGTTCCTGCTTCAACTCGAAAGCCAGCTGGCCGAGAAGAAGGTCGAGGTCACGTTCTCCGATGCGCTGCGCCGCCACCTGGCTCGCAAGGGCTTCGATCCGCTGATGGGTGCACGCCCGATGCAGCGGCTCATCCAGGACACCATCCGCCGCGCGCTGGCCGACGAACTGCTGTTCGGTCGCCTGGTCGACGGTGGCCGCCTGAGCGTGGACATCGACGACAAGGAAGAAGTGGTGCTGGACATCCAGCCCTCGCGCCGCAGCGACAACAAGCCCAAGGCGGAACCCGCCACGGCCTGAGTCGCCGCTGCAGATCACGGGCAGCACCGGTCGGATCGGATCCGGCGGCACATCAGCAACAACGGGCCCTTGAGGCCCGTTGTTCTTGTTTGGTGTGCGGGTTGGGCCCCGCCTGGCTTCAAGCCAGGGACACGCGCTCGGGTCGAAAGTACGAATCGAACAACACCCGCAGGCGTGGGTGCTCCTGCCTGAAGGCGTCGTTGGCCACGAAGTACGCCTCGGCCGCCACGGCAAAGAACTCGTCCACCGACTGCGCCCCATACGGGTCGAGCCAGGTGTCGTGACCGGCATCGACCTGCTCGCAGAAGCTTGCGTATTCGGCGTCGATCACATCGGCCCAGGCCTGTCGGGCCGCGCGGCTGCCCAGCGGTGGAATGCCGTCGGATTCACCATCGAGCATGTCGATCTTGTGCACGAATTCGTGGATCACCACGTTGTAGCCCGACTCGGCCGACTGGCCGGCGGCGGCCACGTCGTGCCAGGAGAGCGTCACCGGGCCGCCTTCCATGGCCTCGCCCGCAAGCACCTCTTCGTAGTGGTGGACCACACCGTCGTCGTCCATCACCTCGCGCGGTGCCACGATCTCGTCGGCGTGGACCACGATGCCGACAAATCCGTCATAACACGCGAGCCCCAGACGCAGCACCGGCAGGCAGGCCTGGGCGGCCACGGCCACAGCCACTTCATCGGTGATCTCGAAGCCGCCGGCGCCGACGAATTCCTTCGCGTCGAGGAACAGGCCGGTGAGGCGGCGCAGCTCGGCGGCGTCACGTGTGTCGGCCAGGTTCAGAAAGGGAAAACGCGCCAAGGTGAGATTCCACAGCGCATCAGGGATCGCTCGGCGTGCCAGCGCGCGTTGCTCGCGTACCTGCTGCCAGCGTTGCCACAGTGCGCGCATGCTCGGCTCAGGCGGTGTGAAGGTCGATGCGATGCAGCCCCTGCGCGTCCAGGCGTGAGACCTGCGCACGCGCCGGGTGCGCGCTCGTGGCGTCGTGATCCAGGTCCCAGTCGCTGAGCACATGCCGCAGTCGCCCGTCCGGCAGGACGTGATCGGCCGGCCGATGGGTGTGTCCATGGATCAGGGTGCAGGCACCCGCCGCATCCATCCAGGCGAGCGTCTCGGTGGGGTCGGCATCGGCATAGGCTTCGAGGCCCAGGCTGCGCTTGCGCGCCTCGCTTTGTCGACGCAGATCGGCCGCGATCTCGCGTCGCTCGGCCAGAGGCCGCGCCAGGAAGGCCTGCTGCCATTCGGCGCTGCGTACCTGCTGCCGGAAGGCCTGGTAGGGGCGGTCGTCGAGACACAGCGCATCCCCGTGCGTGAGCACCCAGCGCTGGCCGAAGGCAACCAGCGTGGTCGGATCAGGGAGCAGGCGCATGCCGCAAGCGTTCAGGAAGTCCGGGCCCACGAGGAAGTCACGATTGCCGTGCATGAACCAGATCTGCCGCCGGTCGCTCGCCTGGCGCAGCAACTGCGCACATTTCGCTTCGAACCCGGCATCTGCCGCGTCGTCGCCGACCCAGACCTCGAAGATGTCCCCGAGCAGGCAGACCGCCTGCGCCGGTGTGTTCAGCAGGTGCTGCTCGAACGCCGCATAGGTGTTCGCCAGACTGGCCTGAAGGTGCAGATCGGACAGGAAGTCGATCGCCGTCCAGGCCGGGTCGGCCGTCAGCAGGAAGGCCACACCCGTGTCAGACCTCGACCGCCTTGGTGATGACCACGTCGTCCACCGGCACGTCGTCATGGAACCCGCGGCGACCCGTCTTCAGGCCCTTGATCTTGTCGACGACCTCGGTGCCGCCAACCACCTTGCCGAACACCGCATAGCCCCAGCCCTGGGGCGATTCGGACTTGAAGTTCAGGAAGTCGTTGTTCGCCACGTTGATGAAGAACTGGGCCGTGGCCGAGTGGGGCGCCGAGGTGCGCGCCATCGCCAGGGTGTACTTGTCGTTCTTCAGGCCGTTGTTGGCTTCGTTCTGGATGGCGGCGTCGGTGGGCTTCTGGTTCATGCCGACCTCGAAGCCGCCCCCCTGGATCATGAAACCATCGATCACGCGGTGGAAGACGGTGCCGTCATAGTGCCCCTTGCGCACGTAGCTCAGGAAGTTCGCAGCAGACAGCGGTGCCCGCTCGGCATCGAGCTCGATGGTGATGACGCCGTGGTTGGTGTGCAGTTCGACCGCCATGTTCATTTCTCCAGTGTGGCTTGCTTGATGATGACCGGCTCGACCGGCACGTTCTGGTGCGGGCCCTTGTTGGCCGTGCGCACCGCCTTGATCTTGTCGACCACGTCCATGCCGCCGACGACCTTGCCGAACACGGCATAGCCGTTGCCGTCCTGCGAGTTCGCGGCGTCCAGGAAGGGGTTGTCGACCACGTTGATGAAAAACTGCGCCGTCGCCGAGTTCGGGTTGGCGGTGCGCGCCATGGCGATCGTGCCGCGCTGGTTGCTCAGCCCGTTGCGGCTTTCCAGCGGAATCGGCTCGCGCGTCGGCTTCTGGTTCATGTCGGGCGTGAAACCACCGCCCTGGATCATGAAGCTGCCGATCACCCGATGGAACACCGTGCCGTCATAGTGGCCGGCCTTCACATACTCGGTGAAGTTGGCCACCGTACGCGGCGCCTTGGCCGCGTCGAGTTGCACCACGATGTCGCCCATCGACGTCTTCAGCTTCACGGTCTGAGCCTGCGCGCCCAGCGCCAGACCCAGGCCCAGGACCAGCGTGGCCAGTCCGGGTGCCAGTTTGATCATCCAATCACTCCTTCGTAGAAGATGCGCCATTGTCCACCTTCCTTGCCCCAGTACTGGCGCTTGACCGTACCGCGGCGCTCACCGCTCCAGACTTCGCCGAAGGTCACCACGGCGATGTCGACGCTGTCGCGCCAGGCCAGGATGGACAGGTCTTTCAGTTCCGCCGGCCGCCCGCGCCCGCGTGCCAGCTCGCGCTCGACGGTATTGCGCCAGGCCTGCAGGCCCGCCTTGCCGTTCTGGAAGTTCGGCGAGTAGAACGACAGCACACGATCGGCATCGAGCCGCTCGCGGGCCTCGCGCCACGCCTCCAGCGTCTGACGCAGTGCCCGGGCCTCGGCTCGGGCGACTTCCGGCGAGACCCAGTCCAGGTGCGGCGCGATCACGACCGGCGTGCTGCGTGGCGCCACCGTTCGCTGCAGATGTTCCAGGTCGGGGTTGGACATGACCACACACCCGTCAGTCGACCAGGGGCTGCGCACGAAGGTTTCGCTCGGCACCCCATGCAGCCAGATGCCGTGACCGGTCTTGCCCCGGCGCCGGTCGTATTCGTTCGGGTAGTTGATCGGCAGGGCACCTGCGCCGTAGAAGTCCTTGAGCTGCTTCGGGTCGAGCCGGCTGGTGATGAAGTACACGCCCAGCGGCGTGCGCTGATCGCCTTCGACCTGCTTGTCGATCCCCAGCTTGCCGACCGAGACGTAGTAGTCGGCCACAAGGCGGGTGCCGTGGCGTGTGTTCTCGAACAGATACAGCCGGCTGCGGGAGGCGTCGACGGCAATCGCATGCCGGGTGGACGGCGGCAGCGCCACGAACTGACGCGGCACCGTGCCCGCAGGCGGGCGGTCTCGCAGTGCCTGAAGCCGACGCGACGCTTCCTCCTGCAACTGGGCCAGGCGCTCCTGACCGGCCGCCGCCATCGGGGCCGGCGCTGCACCAAAGCGTGGCAGTGCCCCCTGTCGGGCCGTCAACAGATCGGCATACACGAGTTGCGCGAGGTGGAAGGTCGGCAGGTCGCGCACCAGCGCTTCGGCCGCGTCGAGCGCCGCCCGCGCCTGCCCCTGGCCCACCATGCGGTAGATGCCGATCAGCCGCGCCTCGGCCACGCCGGGTGCCGTGGCGAGGTCGGTGGGTGCGGTGGCACGCGCTGCGTGTGGTGTCGAAGACGGGGCAGGGGCGATCTGCCCCGCTGCCGGCAGCCCACACACCAGCAACATGGCGCCAGCCCAGAGCCGACGAGCGATCGGCGCGCAGCGCTTCACGATCCGGTGCTCTCCTTCTGGATTACCCAGCGGCCATCGAGACGACGCAGTTCGAGCGTCTTGCGGCTGCTGATGTTCAGCGCGTCGGCATCGTAGTCCTGCCGGAAGCGCGCACGCGCGCGGTCGCCATCGACCTCGACCTGCAATGCCGAAATCTCGACCGAGATCGACCGCTTGTTCACGATGCGCGCCTTGCGCTGAGCTTCCCAGGCGGTGCGTGCGGCGCCACGGCCTGGGTAGTCTGGCGCGTAGGCGCCAAAGTAGGCGGTCAGGTCCTTGCGGCTCCAGGCCTCGGCCCACTGCCGCACGGCGGTCTCGACCTCCTGCCGAGGCTCGCCACTGGCTGCCGGCGCGGCTGCTGTCGAGGGGCTCGCGGCAGCCGCAGTGCCCGCCGCTGCCGCGTCGGTGCGCGCAGGCGCCGCAGCGGCCATGCGGGTTGGCGGCGCCGCGGTGGGGGCAGGGGAGGGCGCAGCGGCTACCGCACTCGCAGGCGGCGCGGTGTTTCGCGAGGCCGGCGATGCGGAGCGCGAGGGGGCAGCCGCAGCCAGGCGCGTATCGGCGGCGCTCGCCGGCCGGGTGGAGAAGAGTTCCTTGATCAGTGCCAGCTTCGGCGCCACCGAGGGGCTGCCGCCTTCGACCTGCAGGGCGCGTGCATAGGCCTGGCTGGCCAGGCGCGCGTAGACGTCGCCGAGATTCTCATACGCGGTGCCGTAGCTCGGATTCGTGCGGATCGCCATCTCGAGCGCCGTGCGGGCCTTGTCGTACTGGCCCTGGCTCGCGTAGAGCACCGCCATGTTGTTGTAGGGCTCGGGCAGATCGGGGTGGTCCTCGGCCAGGCGGGTGAAATGCGCAATGGCCTCGCCGGCCTTGTTCTGTTCGGCCAGGATCACGCCCTTGAGGAAGCGAAGGCCGGGGTCGCGCGGCCGGCTGGCCAGGCCCTGGTCGGCTTTCTGCAAGGCCTCGGCGGTCTTGCCGGATCGCAGCAATTGCTGCGCCTCGGTCAGTTCATCGGCCCGGCTTGATCCTGGCGCAGCCAAGCCGGCGCCCAGCGCCAGCAGCGCGGCCGGCAGGCCCCGAAGAAGTACTGCCAAAGACGAACCAAGCCGCATGAACCCATCCTGATCGAGGCAACCGCTATACTCGTTCGATTGTATCGTAGCCCCCTCTGGCACCCTCCCCGGAACCCCTCCCGCCGCCCTCGACGCCCCGCTGGCCGAGCCAGCCCGTCAGCCGGTCGTGCGCAGGTGCGGCAGCCATGCGCTGCCGACGGGTCTGTCCATGAGCCGGCCACCCCAGCCTTCGATCACCCATGACGCTTTCCATCTACAACACCTTGACGCGCCGGCAGGAGCCCTTCACGCCGATCGAGGAGGGGCACGTCCGCATGTATGTCTGCGGCATGACCATCTACGACCTGTGCCATGTGGGTCACGCCCGCATGATGATGGCCTTTGACGTGGTGCAACGCTGGCTGAAGGTGTCGGGCTACCGTGTCACCTATGTGCGCAACATCACGGACATCGACGACAAGATCATCCGGCGGGCCCTGGAGCGCGGCATCACGATCCGCGCCCTGACCGAAGAGATGACCGAGGCCATGCACCAGGACATCGCCCAGCTCGGGATCGAGGCGCCGACGCACGAGCCGCGCGCCACCCAGTATGTCGGTGAGATGATCGACCTGATCGGCAAGCTCGAGGACAAGGGCCTGGCCTATCGCGCCGGCAACGGCGACGTGAACTATGCCGTGCGTCGCTTCCCTGGTTACGGCAAGCTCTCGGGCAAGTCGCTCGACCAGTTGCGCGCCGGTGAGCGGGTCGCGGTGGCCCAGGACAAGGAGGATCCCCTCGACTTTGTCCTCTGGAAGGCGGCCAAGGAATCCGAACCCGACGACGCCAAATGGGACGCACCTTTCGGCAAGGGCCGCCCGGGCTGGCACATCGAGTGCTCGGCGATGAGCTGCGCGCTGCTCGGCGAGCATTTCGACATCCACGGTGGCGGCATGGACCTGCAGTTCCCGCACCATGAGAACGAAATCGCTCAGAGCGAAGGCGCCAGCGGCAGCACGTTCGTGAACGTCTGGATGCACAACGGCTTCCTCAATGTCGACAACGAGAAGATGTCGAAGTCGCTTGGCAACTTCTTCACCATCCGCGACGTTCTGGCGCGTTATGACGGCGAAACCGTCCGCTTTTTCATGCTGCGCACACACTATCGCAGCCCCTTCAACTTCAGCGACTCGAACCTCGACGACGCCCGCGGTGCGTTGCGACGCCTCTACACCGCGCTGGACAGCGTGAGCGCCGAAGACGCGCCGCTCGACTGGACCGAACCGCACGCAGCGCGCTTCAAGGCGGCGATGGACGACGACTTCAACACGCCCGAAGCGGTGGCCGTGCTGTTCGAGTTGGCGGGCGAGGTCAATCGCAGCGCATCGCCGCAAACGGCCGGGCTGCTCAAGGCGCTCGCCGGCACGCTGGGCCTGCTGCAGGGGTCGCCTCGCGCCTATCTGCAAGGGGGCGCATCGTCGGCCGATGACGCGGCCATCCAGGCTCGGATCGATGCGCGCGCTGCCGCGAAAAAGGCACGCGACTTTGCCGAGGCCGACCGCATCCGCGACGAACTGGCTGCACAGGGCATCGTGCTCAAGGACACGCCGCAAGGTACGACCTGGGTCCGGGCCTGAGGGCAGTTGTCATGGTGAAGTCCGTCACTCCCGATTACTGGGATGAAGCCTGCAAGCATCTGGCCAAACGCGACCGGGTGATGCGCAAGCTCATTCCCCAGTTTGGCGAAGCCCGGCTGCAAAGCCGCGGCGACGCCTTCACGACGCTGGCCCGCTCGATCGTGGGCCAGCAGATCACGGTCAAGGCTGCCCAGTCCATCTGGGATCGTCTGGCCGGCTTGCTGCCGGCGCCGTCGACGCGCATCGCGCCGGCCGCTGTGCTCGCCCTGCCGGTGGACACATTGCGCGGCGTGGGCCTGTCCGGCCGCAAGGTGGAGTACCTGCGCGACCTGGCCTCGCACTTCGACAGCGGCAGCGTGCATGTGCGGCAGTGGTCATCGATGGACGACGAGGCCATCATCGAGGAACTGGTCGCGATCCGCGGCATCGGCCGCTGGACGGCCGAGATGTTCCTGATCTTCCACCTGATGCGGCCGAATGTGCTGCCCCTGGACGACCTCGGGCTGCTCAAGGGCATCAGCCTGAATTACTTCAGCGGCGAGCCCGTGTCACGTGCCGAAGCGCGTGAAGTGGGCGACGCCTGGGCCCCTTTTCGCTCGGTTGCAACATGGTACATTTGGCGCAGCCTGGACCCCCTGCCCGTGGAGTACTGATGGCCGTGACGGGGCATGTTTGGACAGACGGGATCAACCGACGGGATCACCTGGGATGAGCAAGAAACACTTTCTCGAATTCGAGCAGCCGATCGCCGAACTTGAGACCAAGATCGACGAACTGCGGTATGTGCAAAGCGAGTCAGCCGTCGACATCTCCGAAGAGATCGACCGACTCACCAAGAAGAGCCAGCAGCTCACGAAGGATGTCTACTCCAGCCTGAGCCCGTGGCAGGTCACGCAGATTGCGCGGCATCCGCAGCGGCCCTACACGCTGGACTACATCAACGAGATCTTCACCGAGTTCCAGGAACTGCACGGTGACCGCCACTTCGGCGACGACCAGTCGATCGTCGGCGGGCTGGCGCGGTTCAACGGACAGGCCTGCATGGTGCTGGGCCACCAGAAGGGGCGCGACACCAAGGAACGCGCCGCGCGTAATTTCGGGATGTCTCGCCCCGAGGGCTACCGCAAGGCGCTGCGGCTGATGAAGCTGGCCGAGAAGTTCGGCCTGCCGGTCTTCACCTTCGTCGACACGCCGGGTGCCTACCCGGGCATCGGCGCCGAGGAGCGCGGGCAGTCCGAAGCCATCGGACGCAACATCTTCGAAATGGCGCAGCTCGAAGTGCCGATCATCTCCACCATCATCGGTGAGGGCGGCTCGGGCGGTGCGCTGGCCATCAGCGTCGGCGATCAGGTGCTGATGCTGCAGTATTCGGTCTACTCGGTCATCTCGCCCGAGGGCTGTGCCTCCATCCTCTGGAAGACGGCCGACCGCGCCGCCGATGCGGCCGAGGCCCTGGGCATCACGGCGCACCGGCTGAAGGCGCTGGGCCTGGTCGACAAGATCGTGAACGAGCCCGTGGGTGGTGCCCATCGCGACCACAAGCAGATGGCCGCCTACCTGAAGCGCGCGCTCAATGACGCACTGCGCCAGGTCAGCGACCTCAAGCCGCGCGAACTGCTGAATCGCCGCTACGAGCGGCTTCAGGGCTACGGGCGGTTCACCGACACCAAGGAGCGTTGAGGTCCGACGTGAACCCGGGCACACCGCCACGCATCGCGGTGGCCTACAGCGGGGGCCGTGATTCCACGGCCCTTTTGCATGTGGTCGCGCGCATGGCGACCGGCATGGTGCGCTCGCTTCACGTCACGGACACCGTCGGGCCGACACACGGCCCTGCCGCACCACTTGAGGTGGTTGCGCTGCATGTGCATCATGGCCTGCAGCCCCAGGCCGATGACTGGCTGGCGCACTGCCAGGCCCAATGCGAGGCCTGGACCCGCGCGGGGCTGCCGGTGACGTTCGCATCGCGCCGTCTGGCCTTGTGCCCCGGGCCAGGCGAGAGTGTCGAGGCGATCGCGCGCGAGGCCCGCTACGACGCGCTGGCCGCCATGGCACGCGAGCAGGGCGCCAGCCTCATCGCACTGGCCCATCACCGGCGTGATCAGGCCGAGACCTTCATCCTGCAGGCCCTCAGAGGGGCAGGGGCCGATGGCCTGTCGTCCATGCCGGCATCGATCGTGCGTGACGGACTCACCTGGGTGCGCCCCTGGCTCAACGAGCCCCGCGAAGCGATCGAAGCGTATGTGCGCCAGCACGGCCTGGTGCATGTCGACGACAACAGCAACACCGACGAGCGCTATCTGAGAAACCGGCTGAGGCGGCAGGTATGGCCCGCGCTCAAGCAGGCCTTTCCAGGTGCCGAGCGCAGCCTCAGCGATGCCGCCCGCCATGCGCAGGACGGCCGCGAGTGTGCCGAGGCCCTGGCACGCATCGACCTGGCCACGGTGACGGCCCCCCACCAGGGCAGGGCGCTCGATGTGGGTGGCCTGCTGGGCCTGAGCCCGGCGCGACGTCGCAACGTGTTGCGGGTCTGGTACCGCGATCAATCCGGGCGCGTGCTGCCGGCCACGGCCACGGACCGCCTGTGCGACGAGCTGACCGACCACACCCACAGCGCACAATGGCCCGTGCCGGGGCAGCCCGGCTGCGTCCTGCGTGTCCATCGTGGCCAACTGACGCTCGCGTCCCGGCTCCCTGCCACGGCCTGGGCTGCGGTCACGCCCGTGGCCGCCACGATGGACCTCTCCATGCCCGACGCCACGCGCTTTGAGATCGCGCCCTGGGGCGGTACGCTGCATCTGGCGCCCGTGACCCATGCCGGCGTGGCGCGGGCGCTGCTGCGGGAAGTGCGATGTGTGGCCCGCTGCGGAGGAGAGCAGTTCCAGTTCGCGCCGGGCCGGCCGGCGCGTCAGCTCAAGAAGCAGTACCAGGCCCTGGGCGTGCCAGCGTGGCAGCGCGGCGGCCCACTGCTCTATGTCGGCGAGCAGCTTGTGTTCGTGCCGGGTCTGGGCATCGATGCCCGGGTCTGGGCCGGCAGGGGCGAGCCTGATCAGGTCAGCCTGCGCTGGGAGCCCGCCGCGCCAGGCTGAACCATACCCTCAGTGCACGCCGGCAAAGTTGCGCAGGCCGTGCAGGTCCAGCACGGTGACCCCGCGCGTTTCGATGCGGATCAGGCCCTGGTTGTGCAGGGTGCGCAAGGCGGTGTTGACGCGCTGGCGCGAGACGCCGCTCAACAGGCCAAGCTCATGCTGTTTCAGATCGACAAAAGGCGTGGGCTCGGGGTAGAGATCGGGGTTGAACAGGGTGGCGATACAGCGTGCCACCCGCGCATCAGTGCTCAGCAGGCGGTCGTATTCGAGCAGACCGATGAACAGGCTCAGCCGGGCGTTCATCAGGTTGTGCAGATAGTGGTTGAACGGCATGCTCGATCCGCGCAGCCGTTCGAAGGCGGCATAGGGGATGAGCGCAATGCGCGATGGACGCAACGCGATCACGTCGTAGCGACGCGGCTCGCGCTTGATCAGCGAGCCCTCGCCGAACCAGCCGCCGGCACACAGGCCGGTCAGCGTCGACACCTTGCCGTCCGGTGCCGTCACCGACATCTTCAGCAAACCCTCGATGAGGCCGATCCAGTGGTCCACCGGCTGGCCGGCCTGCGCGGCAAAACCGCCCTCGGGAATACCGCGCTCGAAGGCTGCGCCGGCCACACGGTCGAAGTCGGCCGGCGACAGGTTGCGACCCCAGGTCGAGGTTCGGAGCATCTCCAGCAGTGAGGTCATGTGAGTCCCGTGTGGCTGCCGCGATGGTAACCACGCGGGACGCTGTCGGCCACCGCGCCCATGGGAGGGCAGGGCACACCCGCTACAATGTCGGGCTTGCGATCGCGGCGCAAGCAGCAATCCAGCCTAACGATTCACACCGCGCACCCGACTCCCATGGCATTGATCGTTCACAAATACGGCGGAACGTCGATGGGCTCCACCGAGCGCATCCGCAACGTCGCCAAGCGCGTCGCCAAATGGCACCGGGCGGGTCACCAGATGGTGGTCGTGCCCTCGGCCATGAGCGGCGAAACCAACCGTCTGCTCGGCCTGGCCAAGGAACTGGCTCCGGCAACACAGACTTCAGCCTACGCCCGCGAACTCGACATGATCGCCTCCACTGGCGAGCAGGTGTCGGTGGGCCTGCTGGCCATTGCGCTGCAGGCCGAAGGCCTCGATGCGGTCAGCTACTCAGGGTGGCAGGTGCCGGTCAAGACCGACTCGGCCTACACCAAGGCGCGCATCCAGAGCATCGATGACGCCCGCGTACGTGCCGACCTGAACGCAGGCCGCGTGGTCATCATCACCGGCTTCCAGGGCATCGATGGTCTGGGCAACATCACCACGCTGGGGCGGGGTGGCTCCGACACATCGGCCGTGGCCATTGCGGCGGCCATGAAGGCCGACGAGTGCCTGATCTACACCGACGTCGACGGCGTCTACACCACCGACCCGCGCATCGTCCCCGAAGCCCGCCGGCTGCACACCATCAGCTTCGAGGAAATGCTCGAGATGGCCAGCCTGGGCTCCAAGGTGCTGCAGATCCGCTCGGTCGAATTTGCGGGCAAGTACCGTGTGCCGCTGCGCGTGCTGTCGAGCTTCACCCCCTGGGACATCGACCTTGCCGAAGAGTCCAGGTCGGGCACGCTGATCACCTTTGAGGAAGACGAGAAAATGGAACAAGCCGTTGTGTCGGGCATTGCCTTCAATCGCGACGAAGCCAAGATCACCGTGATGGGTGTGCCCGATCGCCCCGGTATCGCCTACCAGATCCTGGGCGCTGTGGCCGATGCGAACATCGACGTGGACGTGATCCTGCAGAACATGTCGCACGACGGCAAGACGGACTTCTCGTTCACCGTGCATCGCAACGACTACGCCAAGACGATCGACCTGCTCAAGGAAAAGGTCGTGCCGCATCTGGGCGCCAATGAAGTCGTTGGCGACGCGAAGATCTGCAAGGTGTCCATCGTCGGCATCGGCATGCGCTCGCACGCCGGTGTGGCCAGCCGCATGTTCCGCACGCTGAGCGAAGAGGGCATCAACATCCAGATGATCACCACCAGCGAGATCAAGACCAGTGTCGTGATCGACGAGAAGTACATGGAACTGGCGGTGCGCGCTTTGCACAAGGCCTTTGACCTCGACCAGGACGCTGCATAAAGTCGTGAATTCCGCGGCCCGAGTGGCCCGGTGACCGATATTTCACTGTAGAATATTGGTCTTGCCGATTTACGGTTGGAGACGTGACCGAGAGGCCGAAGGTGCTCCCCTGCTAAGGGAGTATGCGGTGATGAGCTGCATCAAGGGTTCGAATCCCTTCGTCTCCGCCAACCCCGCAACAAGCCCCTGACGCGAAAGCCTCAGGGGCTTGTTCATTACTGGGCCGCCGTTGCGGCCAGGTGCGACCCACGGCGACTTCGTTCACACCTTCTCATGGGTCCAGCACAAACACGAGCGCCGCGGCGCGCTCCTCGGGGCTGTGGCCACGCAGGGCAGGGCCCCACTGCTCGCCTTCGATGCCTCGTTTGGGCATCACGCCGGAGGTCATCACCGCCACCTCTTCCGACGACGCATCGAAGTCCCCGAGGTGGGTGAAGCGGGCATCGAACAAGCGAGCCACCATGGCCCCGGCCGATTCAATCAGCACAAGGAATCTGGCTGGTGTGTGCATCATCTGACCACTCCCGAGCAGCCTGAAAGTCACACCAGCGTAGCACCGCAATCAGGCACCGCACAATCACTTGTGCAGGCCGGACCAGGGCAGGGCGGCGAGGTGATGCGGCCGCGCCTGCACCCGGAAGATCAATGGTGAGCGTGAGCACCTTTGCCTTGACCAGCGGCTGGCTGGGCCGAGGGCATGCTCTCGACCTTCACCTGTACGGCCACTTCACCCGCGCGTTCAAACTTCAGGGTCAAGGGCAGCATGTCGCCCACCTTCATCGGAGCCTTCAGGCCCATGAACATGACGTGAAAGGCGCCCGGCTTGAGTTCGACCACCTGGCCCGCGGGGATCTCGATGGCCTGGACTTCACGCATGCGCATCACGTTGCCGTCCATCGTCATGGTGTGGAGCTCGGTGGACGTGGCCACGTCGGACCGCACCCCGACCAGGCGATCGGCCATACCGGACGGGTTGGTCAACTTCATGAAGGCGCCTCCCGCCTTCTGTCCTGGCACCGTGGGCCGCGCCCAGGGATGCTCGATGCGGATGTCTCCGGCGGTGTAGTCATGCGCCTGGGCAGATGCGAAGCTGAACGCGGCGGTAGCCATGACGAAGGCCTGGCGAATACAAAAACGAAGATTCATGATGATCTGGCGCGCTCATGCGGCGCGCACCTGGCAGAAGTTGAGGTGCAGAACGGGCTGCATACAGCGGGCTGGATGCAGCCCGGAGTGAAGGCAGGGTGCCTTCTGCGCGCGCGATGCGAGCGCTCAGGCCGAGTTGCCTGGCGGCGCCAAGGTCAGGTGCTCCAGCCAGCCGCGCACACGATCGGGCGGCAGGCTGCGTTCTTCGCATCCACTGGCAAGTTCAAGCCCCCACGTGGCGGCCTGCCAGGCCGGGCCCGTCTGCGCATCTGGCGGCGCACTCAGGGCCAGACCGACCAGACCACAGCCCGCCATCTCGGCAACGGCGGCGGGATGATCGTCGCCATGTGACGCCGGAGCGCCCGAACCCTCCAGACTGACCGCCAGCGTGCGCACGCCAAAGACAGTGCAGACCTCGATCAGATCGACACCACGCCACTGCGAAGCCGCCACGGCCACCGCCGGCACGATTGCCTTGAAGGCAATCAGGCAGGCAGCCAGCCACAGCAGGTGGCGTCGGGCGCGTGGAGGCAGTGTCATGCGCGAGATTGTGCCTGAGGCGGCAAGTCCGACCCGATGGCACGACAACAACACCTGAGGGAGCTCACGAGGGTGAAGGACGTGCCGGACATGCCAGCGGTCGACCCCGGGCTGCTGTGATCATTCAGTGATCATCTTGATTTAACATAATATGCATTCTGGCAAAAATGGAGGTGTCGCGGCAGCAACCACGCAACCAGCGCATGGGACCCAGTGAGCCGGCGACGCAACGCACGACCGTGCCGTACGGCACCTCAGTCGTGCTTGATGGCAATCGTCTTGACCCGCGTGAACGACAGCAGTCCTTCGACGCCTTTTTCTCGCCCATGTCCGCTCGAGCGCACGCCGCCGAATGGCAGCTCGACGCCGCCTGCGGCACCATAGTTGTTGATGAACACCTGACCCGCCTGCACACGTCGGGCCAGGCGCAACTGGCGGGAACCATCTCGCGTCCAGATGCCGGCCACCAGGCCAAAGCGCGTGCCATTGGCCAGGGCCACGGCTTCGTCCTCGTCGCGGAACGACATGCTCGCCAGCACCGGGCCGAACACCTCCTGCTGGGCGATGCGGTGTGTGGCGGGCACGTCGCGCAGCAGCGTTGGTGCAAAGTAGAAACCGCCGTGTGGCGCGTCGGTGACGATCTGCCCATGCGCGGCAACGGCCAGCCCGTCGTCGCGCGCTTCGTGCACCATCTGCCGCACATGGGCGAGCTGGGAGGCGCGGATCAGCGGCCCCATGGCCAGGTCGGCCGACGCCGGCCCCACGCGCAAGGCCTCGAAAGCCAGCTTCAGCTTCGCCAGCAGCGGCTCATAGACGCCTTGCTGCACCAGCAGGCGGCTGCCTGCCGAGCAGGTCTGGCCCGAGTTCTGCACGATGGCATTGACGATCACCGGCACGGCGGCGTCGAGATCGGCGTCGTCGAAAACGATCTGGGGTGACTTGCCACCCAGTTCCAGCGTCACCGGAATGTGATGCACCGCCGCGGCCTGGGCCACCTGGGTGCCGGTCTCGGGCGATCCGGTGAACGAGATGTGGTCGAGTCCGGGGTGGCTGGCCAGCGCAGCGCCGGCCTCCCGGCCCAGCCCGGTGACGATGTTCAACGCGCCGGCAGGCAGCCCGGCCTCGGCGAGCAGCTCGGCCAGGCGCAGCAGCGACAGGCAGGCGTCCTCGGCCGGCTTGACCACACAGGCGTTGCCGGCCGCAAGCGACGCGCCGACCGAACGTCCGAAGATCTGCAGCGGATAGTTCCACGGCACGATGTGCCCGGTCACGCCATGGGGCTCGCGATCGGCCAGCACGGTGTAGCCCTGCAGGTAAGGCAGCACCTGCCCGCCGACCTTGTCGGCCGCCCCGGCATAGAACTCGAAGTACCGGGCCACGGCCACGACGTCGTTGCGCGCCTGTGTCAGCGGTTTGCCGCAGTCCTGCGACTCCAGCCGGGTCAGTTCGTCGGCATGCTGGTTGATCAAAGCCGCGGCCCGGGCAAGCACCCTGCCCCGTTCAACCCCCGGGGTGCGGCCCCAGGCGCCGTCGAAGGCCTGCCGCGCCGTGCGCACGGCCAGGTCGATGTCTTCGGCGGTGCCGCGCGCGATTTCTGCAAACACCGCACCGGTCGACGGATCGGTCATGGGCAGCGTCTCGCCGCCGGACGCCGGAACGCGCCGGTTGCCGATGGCGTGCTGCCAGGTTGTCGTCTTGCTCATGTAGGTTCTCCTGTCATGAAGTCGGTGACCGCCCTGCCCTGACCTCCAGGGGTCACTGCGGGCCGATCACCGGGGCCACCACGGGGGCGGCAAAAACGAGGTCGCGCAGCGCCAGCGACAGCCACGGCACATAGGTGATGACCATCAGGCAGCCCACCACCACCAGCACGAACGGCACCAAATGCTTGATGATCTCGTCCAGCGAGATGCGCGCCACGGTGCAGGCGGCAAACAGGTTCACGCCAAACGGCGGCGTGATCATGCCCAGGGCCAGGTTCACCACCATGATGATCCCGAAATGCACCGGGTCCACACCAAAATGCGCTGCCACGGGCACCAGGATCGGCGCCAGCACGATGATGGCCGCCGAGGTCTCGATGAACATGCCGATCACGAACAGGGCCGCATTGACGCCCAGCAGGAACCAGGCGGGCGACTGCAGCACCTCGGTGAGCCAGCTGCCGATGGCATCCGGAATGCCGGCGCGGGTGATCAGGAAGGCGAAGAAGCCCGCATTGGCGATGATGAACATGATCACCGCGCTGGAGATCACCGACTTGCGCAGCACCGGCATCAGGTCTTTCAGGCTGAGCTCGCGGTGGATCACCAGGCCCACCAGCAGCGCATAGAACACGGCCACCACCGAGGCCTCGGTGGGCGTGAACACACCGCCATAGATGCCGCCCAGGATGATCACCGGCATCAACAGCGCCCAGGCTGCATCGACCATGGCGCGGCCGATCGGCAGGCGGCCGTCGCCATCCTGCTTGCCCCAGCCCTTGTATCGGCAATACAGGTGCACGAAAAGCATCAATGACCCACCGATCAGCAGGCCCGGCACCACACCGGCAATGAACAGTTCACCGATCGAGACCTCGGCCGACACGCCGAACAGGATCATCGGAATCGACGGCGGGATGACCACCCCCAGCTCGGCCGAGGTGGCCTGCAGCGAGGCGGCATACGACTTGGGGTAACCGTGCTTGATGAGCGCCGGGATCAGGATGGCGCCGATCGCAAACGTGGTGGCCACAGATGAGCCCGACACCGCCGCAAAGATCATGCAGGTCAGCACGCAGGTCATCGGCAGGCCGCCCTGCACCCCACCCACCAGCGACTTGGCAAATTCCACCAGCCGGCGCGAGATGCCCCCGGTCTCCATCAGGTTGCCCGCCAGGATGAAAAACGGGATCGCCGCCAGCGGGAACTTGTCGATCGCAGTGAACATCTCCTTGGGCGCCAGGATCAGCTTGTCCGGCTCGAACAGCGCCATGCCCAGCATGGCCGAGCCGCCGATCGACACGGCAATCGAGATGCTGAAGGCAAAGCCCAGCAGCATCGTGATGAGTAGGGTCAGGGGCATGAGGTGGTTTCCTTGGGGCGCGGCTCGTCCGTGACAGGCGGGCTCATTGCGCCGATTCGAGTTCGGTGTCGACCGGGTCCAGGTGATGGGCCAGCACGGCCACCATCGCCAGCGCGCTGCCCACGGGCAAGGCGGCATAACCCCAGGCCATCGACAGGTCCATGCTGGCGAAGGTCTGGAAGCGCACCCGCCACGCCAGGTCGATGCCGTACCACACCAGCACGGCCAGGAACACCAGGCTCGCCACCGTGATCACGGTGCGCACGGTGTGCCGCCACGCCCCGCGTGACAGGCGCAGCATCAGGTCCACCGACACCAGCGCGCCGCGCCGGAAGGCCGCCACGGTACCCAGCATCACCATCCAGATGAGCAAGCGGCGCATCGACTCTTCCGTCCAGGTCGACGGCTGCGAGAGCACAAAACGCGAGACCACCTGCCACATGCCCAGCACCGAGATCAGCGCCAGCAGCAGGCAGGCCGCTTGCAGGGCCAGCCAGCTCACGCCCTTGTCCAGGGCCAGGATCGTTGACTTCATCGATATGCGCTCAGGAATCGGCCGTCCGGCACCAGGCCGGGCGGCCGGGGTTGTCACGCCTTACTTGACGGCCTGGATGGCGGCGATGCGATCGGCGCCGAACTCACGGGCATAGGCCTGGTAGGCGGGCGCCACGGCCTTGCGGAAGCTCTCGCCATCGACCTTCTCGACCACCTGCATGCCGTCCTTCTTGAGCTGGGCGATGCCGTTGTTCTCGTCGTCGTTGACTTTCTTGCGCTGGGCGGCGGCGCCCTTTCTCGCGGCTTCGGTGAAGACCTGCTTGTCGGCATCGGACAGCTTGTTCCACACCGCCGGCGACATGATCAGCGCAGCCGGTGAATACACATGCCCCGTCAGCGACAGATGCTTCTGCACCTGCGAGAACTTGGACGACAGGATCACCGGGATGGGGTTCTCCTGGCCATCGACGGTGCCTTGCTGGAGCGCCGTGAAGAGTTCCGGGAAGGGCATGGGCGTGGGCAGGATGCCGAAGGTCTTGTAGCCGTCCATGTGCACCTTGTTTTCCATCGTGCGCATCTTCAGCCCCGAGGCGTCGTCGGCCTTGGTGATGGCGCGCTTGGAATTGGTCATGTGGCGGAAGCCGTTTTCGGTCCAGGCCAGGTTGATCAGGCCCTTGGCGGCCATCTTCTTCTGGAGGTCCTGGCCGATCGGGCCGTCCATCACCTTGCGTGCATGGTCGTAGTCACGGAACAGGAAGGGGATGTCGACGATCTTCACCTCGGGCACGAAGTTGCCCAGCGGGCCGGTCGAGGTGTTCACCAGGTCCTGCGTGCCCAGTTGCACGGCCTCGATCTGCTCGCGCTCGCCACCCAGGGCCGAGTTCGGGAACTGCTGGCACTTGTAGCGCCCTTGCGTGCCGCGCTCGATCTCGTCGCAGAACACGGTCGAGCCCACACCGTAGTGCGATTCCTTGGACGTCGCGTAGCCGATCTTGAGCACGGTCTGCGCCTGGGCGCTGAACATCAGGCCGAGGCCTGCGGCCAGCAAGGCGGTGGTTTGCTTGAGTTTCATGCATGTCTCCTTTTGGGGTTGGGGGCAAAGCGATCGAAAGGTTCGCGGGGTGAAACGTCACCGTGCGCCGGTGAGTTGCAAAAGCGCACGGGCGTTGGTGACGGCCTGAGGCTGATCTGCCACGTAAGCGCGCACGATGCTCGTGAAGTCCGGGTCAGGCTGCAGACCCAGCGCCTGGGCGCGGCGGCTCGAGAAGGCC
Source organism: uncultured Comamonadaceae bacterium (assembly GCA_946482595.1). The sequence goes on along the minus strand of CAMLSD010000001.1, from coordinate 123,536 downwards.
GACGGCCAGCCACCGACGATGCGGGCGATCGTGGCGTCAGGCTCGAAGCTCACCAGCTTCAGGGCCTCGTCGCCGCCCACCTCACCCAGCGCATCCAGCATCTGCTGCACGCTCACGGTCAGTGCGGGCAGGTTGAGGGCGGTACGGCCACCCAACGCGTCGCGACTGGCCTCGGCCACCGCGATCAGCCCGGCGATCGTGCGCGCCGGCGACGACAGCGCCACCCGCATCGACGGGTCGACCGGGCACACCGAGGGCTGTCCGGCCAGCGGCTCGCGCAGCAGCCCGGACAGGAAGCTGGACGCCGCACCATTGGGTCGGCCAGGCCGCACCGACACGGTCATCAGCCGCGCCGCGCGCCCGTCGACGAAACCCTTGCGCGTGTAGTCGGCCAGCAGTTGCTCACATATGAACTTTTGGATGCCATAACTCGACTGCGGGGTGGGCAGCGTGTGGTCCTCGACGGTGTGCGGCAGCGCGATCGCGGCATCAGCACCGAACACGGCCACGGAGCTCGAGAAGACAAACACCGGCGCGACGCCGGTCGCCAGCGCTCGTGCGCGGCAGGCGTCCAGCAGCTTGCGGGTGGTGTCCAGGTTGGAGCGCATGCCCAGGTCGAAGTCGGCCTCGCATTCGCCCGACACGGCGGATGCCAGGTGAAAGACCACGTCGAAGGGCTGGGCCATCAGCGTGTCGATCTGGGTGAACAGGTCGCCCACCTGTGTGCGCACGCGGGAATCGCCGCGCAGCACGGTGTCACCCGGCAGGGCCAGGTCGGCCAGGGTCATGGATTCGATCGTGCGAGCGCGAAGCTGCCCGCGCTGGAGCAGCTCACGCGCCAGGCGCGAGCCGAGAAAGCCGGCACCGCCGGTGATGAGGATGTTCATTGCGCAGCCTTCAGATAGGGTTGCAGCCAGCCCAGTCCGGCTCGGGTTCCGGCCCGGGGGCGGTATTCACAGCCGATGTGACCGCTGTAGCCCAGGCGGTCGAGCAGCTCGAAGAGATGGGGGTAGTTCAGCTCGCCCAGGTCGGGCTCGTGCCGGTCGGGCACGCCCGCGATCTGCACATGGCCAACGCCGGCCAGGTGCCGCTCGATGCGCCGCGACAGGTCGCCTTCCATGATCTGGCAGTGGTACAGGTCCATCTGCACCTTGAGGTTGTCGGCACCCACCTCGGCCAGCACGTCGTGGGCCTGCTGCTGATAGTTGAGGTAGAAGCCGGGCATGTCGCGCGTGTTGATCGGCTCGATCAGCACCGTGATGCCGTGCGGGGCCGCCCGCTGCGCTGCCAGCTTCAGGTTGGCGACATAGGTGCGGTGCAGGTCTGCGGGCGCCACGCCGGCGGGCACCAGCCCGGCCATCACGTGCAGGCGGCGGCAACCCGTGGCACGTGCGTACGTCAACGCGAGGTCCACCCCCTCGGCGAATTCCACCTCGCGGCCGGGGTGGCAGGCCATGCCGCGTTCGCCGTTCGCCCAGTCGCCCGGCGGCATGTTGAACAGCGCCTGCTCCAGGTCGTGCTCGCGCAATTGAGAGGCAATCTGCTGGGGCTCATGTTCGTACGGGAACAGGAACTCGACCGCCTTGAAGCCATCGGCGGCGGCGGCCGCAAAGCGCTCCAGGAACGGATGTTCCGTGTACATCATCGACAGGTTGGCGGCAAAACGGGGCATGGGCTGTCTTTCAGGGGGTCACCAGTTCGCGCCGAAGTGCTGGCGCAGCTCGTCGATCTGGGCTTCGGTGAGCGTGCGGATCGGCTTGCCGTCGAGCGTGAGGAACAACCTCGCGGTCTCTTCGAGTTCCTCGATCGCGTTGACGGCGGCCTCCAGGGAATCGCCCGACACCACCGGGCCATGGTTGGCCAGCAGCACGGCGGCATGTTCACCGGCCAGGTCACGGATCGCCTCGGCCACACGCGGGTCGCCGGGGCGGTGGTACGGCACCAGCGGCAGGCGGCCGATCTTCATCACGTAGTACGGCGTCAGTGCCGGCAGCACGTTGGCCGGATCGACGTCTCGCAGCAGCGACACCGCCACCGAATAGGTCGAATGCAGGTGCACGATCGCGCGTGCCCTGCCCCGGCGCGCGTAGACCGCCGTGTGCAGGGGGGATTCCTTGGTGGGCGGGTCGCCGTCCATCAGGCGGCCGTCCGGGCCCAGCCGGCTCAGGCGCGCCGGGTCGAGCCGGCCCAGGCTCACGCCGGTTGGTGTCATCAGCCAGCCGTCGTCGAGCTGGACCGACAGGTTGCCCGAACTGCCGGCCGTGAGGCCGCGCTCGAACAAGGAGCGCCCGAACTCGCACAGTTGTTCACGCAGGTGGATCTCGTGGGGACTCATGCCTTGCCTCACTCGACCAGCGTCAGGGCTCGGGTGAAAAAATCCACCGACCCGAAGTTTCCGGACTTCAATGCCAGCAGCAGCGGGCGGCCCTCGGCCTGCGTCCACGGCACACCGGGCGCGATCGTGGCGCCGATGCGCAACTGGCCCACGCCCAGGGCCTGCACCACGGCACCTGAGGTTTCCCCACCCGCAACGACCAGCCGGCGTACACCGTGCGCCACCAACGCAGCCGCGGTGCGGCCCAGGGCCTGTTCCACCAGGTGGCCGGCCTGGGCCGCCCCCAGCGCCTGCTGGGCCGAGGCCACCGCCTCGGGCGACGCAGTGCCATACACCAGCACCGGGCCGCGAGCGGCCAGCTCACAGGCCTGGGCGGTGAGTTCGTCGGCCCATGCCGGTTCACGCGCCAGCGCCAGCGGGTCGAGCTGCAGCGCGGGCCGGCCCGCGTCCATCCAGTGCCTGACCTGCGCCTGGGTCGCTGCCGAACATGAGCCTGACAGCACCGCTGCCAGGCCACCCACGGTGTCCAGCCGGGCCGCCTGGGCATCGGGCTGGACCCAGCCGCGCCGTGCGTACGCGGCGGGCAGACCCAGTGCCAGCCCCGAGCCCGCCGTCAGCAGCGGCAGCGTGGCGCAGGCCTCGGCCAGCGTGGTGAGGTCCTGGTTGTCGATGGCATCGGCCACGGCAATGCCCACGCCTTCGGTGCGAAGGCTGTCGATGCGCGCAGCCACCGCCTGCGGCCCCTGAGCCACCACGTCGCGGTGCAGCAGCCCCGCGCGCCGATGGTGCAACTGGGCCTGCAGCACCCGCACCAGATTCGCATCGGTCATCGGGGTCAGCGGGTGGTGACGCATGCTGGAGTCGCTCAGCAGCTGGTCACCGACAAACAGATGGCCACGGTAGATCGTGCGCCCGTTTTCCGGGAAGGCCGGACAGGCGATGGTGAAGTCGGTCGCAAGCGCCGACATCAGCGCCTCGGTGACCGGGCCGATGTTGCCGGCCGGTGTGGAGTCGAAGGTCGAGCAGTACTTGAAGTAGATCTGACGGGCACCCGCCTCGCGCAGGGCCTGCAGGGCAGCCAGCGACTCGGCCACGGCCTCGCTGGCCGGACTGGTGCGCGACTTGAGCGCCACGACCACTGCATCGGCACCCGGCAGCGCTGCGCCGGCCGCCGGCACACCAATCACCTGCACGGTGCGCATGCCGGCACGCACCAGCATGCTGGCCACGTCGGTGGCGCCGGTGAAGTCGTCGGCAATGACCCCCAGGATCATGACGTGGCTCCGGCCGGTGCCGTCGGCGCGGGCAGCTCGATGCCGCTGAGCGCCGCATAGAACTTGATCACGGCCGAGTCGTCCTCCAGGCCATGCCCCTGCCCTGCCGTGGCCAGGTAGAGCTGATGGGCCGCCGCAGCCAGCGGCAGCGGAAACGCCAGCTTGCGCGCGGCGTCGAGCACGATGCCCAGGTCCTTCACGAAGATGTTGACCGTGGACAGCGGCGTGTAGTCGCCGGCCAGGATGTGCGGCACGCGGTTCTGGAACATCCAGCTCATGCCGGCCGAGTTGCAGATCACCTCGTAGAGCTGGGCCGGATCGGCACCGGCACGCATGCCCAGCGCCATGGCCTCACAGGCGGCGGCGATGTGCACGCCGGCCAGGTGCTGGTTGACCATCTTCACGGTCGAGCCCACACCGGCGCGGTCGGCGAGCCGGTAGACCTTGCCGGCAAAGGCGTCGAGCACACCGGCGGCAGCCTCGAAGGCCTGCGGCCGGCCCGAGGCCATCACCGTCATCTGGCCCTCGGCCGCCTTGCGCGCGCCCCCGGACACGGGCGCGTCGATGAAATGCAGGCCCATCGATTCCAGCCGCTGTTCCCACTGCGGTGGCACGGCCGGGTCGACCGTGGCCGAGGCAATCACCACCGAGCCTGGACGAAGGTGGCGTGCGAGGTCGCCTTCACCGAAAAGCACGTCCTCGGTCTGGGCGGCATTGACCACAAGGATCAGCACGACGTCGCAATGCGGCGCCAGCTCTGCGGGCCGCGCCACCGCGTGGCCGCCGGACGCCCGCAGTGCCTCGCGGGCTTCGCTGCGCATGTCGCAACCCCAGGTGGGCACGCCAGCGCGCAGGGCGGACTGGGCAGCACCCAGGCCCATCGAGCCCAGGCCCACCACCCCGAGGGTCTTGGTCTGTGTATCGGTCTTGGTCATCTTGTCTCGTTCAGGCTGGCAGGTCGGGCGCGGCTGGGTTGGGGATGGCGGGCGCAGGCGCTTCGGAATCCGGTGCGGCGGCAGGTGCGGCGGAAGGTGCGGCACCCACCTCGGCCAACGCCGGGGACAGCGCCGCGCTGAGCGCAGCCCGCACACCGGCCTCGGCCTCCTCGATGCGCTGCGCCGCCTTCACCATGTGGCGGGTTGCGGCCACACGGGCCCGGTCGGCATCGCGCTGAGTGATGGATTCGGCAATGTCGCGGTGTTCCTGGCGCACCTGCTCCATGAATTCCGCGCTCATGGCCTCGTTGGCGCGGGTGACCTTCATGGCATCGCGCTGGTACTGCTCGAGAAACACCAGCAGGCGGTTGAACTGCGGGTTGCCGGTGGCGGCCGCCACGCAGCGGTGGAACAGCAGGTCTTCGTCCACCCCGTCGCCACCACGGGCCACAGCATCGTCGATCGCCTGCAAGGCCTGCTGGATCGCCACCAGTTGCTCGGGCGTGGCACGGCGCGCTGCCAGTGCGGCGACTTCACCTTCCAGTGCGCGGCGCACCTCGACGACCTGCACGACGGCTTCCAGCGAGTGCAGCACGGCCGGGTCGAAAGCCAGCGGGCGCGCCGCGGCCTGCGGCGCCACGAACACGCCTGAGCCCTGTCGCGAGATCAGCATGCCCATGGACTTCAGGCGGCTGACGGCCTCGCGCACCACGGTGCGCGACACGCCATGGCGCTCGGCGAGCTCTTGTTCGGTGGGCAGTCGATCGTTCGGCTTGAGCTCGCCCGACTCGATGCGCGAGGCCAGCAATGCCGCCAGCCGGTCGGACAGGCGCTCTGCCGGAACCAGGGTGTCGGTGCGTGCAATCTGTCCTGTCATCAGGTCATCATACAAATTTGACCTGATTTGCCTACTCAGGGGAAACCCCGCTCAGCCAGAATTCAGCGGGCGCTCATGGCGCCCCACCCTGCCCGCGGCGGCGCCACGTGGGCGCCTGCGCGTCAGAGCGCCGCCCGGGACGTCAGGCCGAGAAAGTGGTCCAGCATGTGGAAGTGATCGTCGTGGAACTGGTCCTCGAGACCCGCCAGTTCGGCCAGCGGCACCCAGTGCGCGGCCAAGGCGTCGTCCGCAGCCTGGACCTGCGGCAGTTCGCGCTCGCCCAGGTCGAAGTGGAAGGCATGGGTGATCGTGCGGCCCCGCTGGCTGCGATCGGGGTGGTCGAACACCGCCTGCGCACGCAGGCCGTCCTGCATCGTCGAGCTCAGCAGCCGCAGCCCGGTTTCTTCTTCAAGCTCCCGCAGCGCTGACTGGTAGGCAGTTTCACGCACCTCGATGAACCCGCCCGGTACCGCCAGCAGTCCGCGACCGGGCGGCTGGCCACGCCGGATCAACAACACATGCGAGGCGCAGGTGATGACGGTGTCGACCGTCACGAACACCGGCGGGTACGGCGCCGCCGACCACGCGCGCCGGTAGTCGCGCAGCATGCGCCACTCCTGGGCCAGGGCCGCATGGAACGGCAGCGCCACCCAGGCGCGCAGGAAGCCCAGCGTGCTGGTCGGCACGTAGGGCGCCATGGCCGCCAGTGCAGCGTCAATGCTGCCCGGTGGGTCGGCCTGGGCGGCATCCTGGGCGGCCATCAGCAGGTCGCGCAACGCCGCACCGTCGACCGACTGCTCACCGACGGGGGGTGGCAGCCGCTGCCAGTCGGCAAAGGCCTGCAGGTAGCCGCGCGTGGCATCGCGCATATGGCCGACCAGGGCCACCCGCGGCCGCTCGCCGGCGGGATCCACGGCGCGGCGCACCTCGGCCAGCCAGCGCGCCTCATCGTAGAAGTCGCGCAGCGGCACGAAGCGGATGCGTGCCTGCTCATCCGCGGTCAGCGCCAGCCGGATCATCTGTTCGCGCTCCTGCCAGGTCCAGGGGTTGCGCGGCGAGCGGGCCTGGTGCGCCGAGCCGATGATCACCACACAGTGCGGCGCGGCGTCGAGCGCCTGGCGCAGCAGCGCCAGGTGCGCATGATGAAGAGGCATGAATCGCCCGACCAGCACAGCCAGTTGGGCAGGGAGCACGGAACCGGTCATGAGGCAGGCTTTCGTTCAGAAGTGGCGGGCGGCAATCGGCATCTGGCGGCCCGAGCCGAAGGCCCGTGAACGCACGCGGATGATCGGCGGGGCCTGGCGGCGCTTGTACTCGTTGCGGGCGATCATCTGGCGGATGCGCTGCACCAGGGCGCGGCCGTCTTCGGTCTGCTGCAGCCTGGCGACAAAGGCGTGCGCCTGTTCACCTTCGGCGCGGGCGAGGCGGTCGCCTTCGATCAGCACTTTCAGGATCTCGTCGAGCACCGGGTAGGGCGGCAGGCTGTCGGTGTCCTTCTGGCCGGGGGCCAGTTCTGCCGAAGGCTCCTTGTCGATGATGGCCTGCGGGATCAGCTCGCGCCCGGCCGCCTCGTTGAGATGGCGCGACAGCGCAAACACCTCGGTCTTGTAGAGATCACCGATCAGCCCCAGGCCACCATTGGTGTCGCCATACAGCGTGCAATAGCCCACCGAGATCTCCGACTTGTTGCCCGTGGTGAGCAGCAGGTGGCCAAAGCTGTTCGAGAACTCCATCAGCACCGTGCCGCGCACGCGCGCCTGCAGGTTCTCCAGCGGCAGCCCGGCCAGCGGGCGGCCGAAGCTTGCCTCGAACTGCCGGCTGTAGGCCGCCACCGTGTCGATGATGGGGTGCTCATGCAGGGTCACGCCCAGGTTGCGGCACAAGGCGACCGAGTCGTCGACCGACCCCGTCGACGAAAAGCGCGACGGCATGGTGATGCCCACCACGTTGTCGGCGCCCACGGCGTCGACCGCCAGCGCCAGCGTCAGGGCGCTGTCGATGCCCCCCGACGAACCCACCACCACCTGCTTGAACCCACAGCGCCGGGCGTAGTCGCGCAAGCCCAGTTCGATCTGCGCCCGGTAGAAGGCCATGGTCGTCAGGCCCTGGGGGTTCACCGGGTCGAGCGCGCCGCCCTGGCGAGCACAGAAATGCCCGTGGTCGAAGGTGATGGTCGTGACGTCCTCGGTGAAGCGTTGCGCCTCATACACCACACCGCGCTCGGGCTCGACCGCAAACGAGGCACCGTCGAACACCAGCTGGTCGTGGCCGCCGATCTGGTTGACATAGACGATGGGCAGGCCGTGGCGCCGGCTGGCCGCCGAGAAGATCTGGTGCCGCTGCTCGCGCTTGCCCACGTTGGACGGGCTGGCATTGATCGACACCACCACGTCCGGTGCGGCGTCGCGCAGGCGCTCGAAGGGGTTGACGGCATAGTCGCCGCCCTCGTCGTTCCAGCCGTCCTCGCAGATCATGAAGCCGATCTGCATCTGGCCGATGCGCAGCACGCGCGCCACGTCCGGCCCGGGCTCGAAGTGGCGGCGCTCGTTGAAGATGTTGTAGGTAGGCAGCAACTGCTTGGCATAGCGCAACACGATCTCGCCGCCGCGCAGCACGAGCAGCATGTTGTGCAGCCGCTTGCCCGGGCCCTCGCGCTGCAGCGGCGCGCCCACCACCCAGTGCAGCCGCGGTATCTGGCGCGAGGCATCGAGCAGCGCGTCCAGCCCGGCCTGCACGCGCTGGCGGAAGCCGGGCTCGTCGAGCATGTCGTCCGGGTAGTAGCCGGTCAGCGACAGCTCGGAGAACACGACCAGGTGGGAGTCGTCGGCCCAGGCCTTCTGGCCCGCGGCGATCATCTTGCGCACGTTGCCCTCGATGTCGCCCACCGTGTAGTTGAGCTGTGCAACGGTAAGGTTGAGCATGGCAGCCTCCTCAGGCACGCACGTTGAAGACCTGGCGCAGGTAGGCCAGGAAGGTTTCGTCGCTGCACAGCGTCTTGCCGGGCGTGTCAGACAGCTTGGCCACCGGCTGGCCGTTGCCCTGGGTCAGCTTCATGACGATGTTCAGCGGGGTGGGCCCGACGTCGTTGCTCAGGTTGGTGCCGATACCAAAACCCAGCTGGGTGCGATCGGCAAAGTGGCGGTACAGGTCAAGCGCGGTCGGCAGATCCAGCCCGTCCGAGAACACCAGCCGCTTGCCGTGCGCATCGATGCGCAGCCGCTCGTAGTGGGCCAGCGCCTTTTCGCCCCACACGACCGGATCGCCCGAGTCATGGCGCAGCCCGTCGAACAGCTTGGCGAAGTAGAGGTCGAAGTCGGCCAGGAAGGCGTCCATGCCCACCACGTCGGTCAGGGCCACGCCCAGGTCGCCGCGGTATTCCTGCACCCAGTCTTCGAGCGCGGCCTTCTGAAAGTCGCGCAGCCGCACCCCGAGCACCTGGTAGGTCTGCAGGTACTCATGGGCCATCGTGCCGATGGGCACCAGCGACAGGTCACGCGCCAGCAGCACATTGGAGGTGCCCTTGAAGTACTCGGGCACCTCGGCCTTCAGCGTGGACACCACCTCCCGCTGCCAGGCGCCCGAAAAGCGCCGGCGCACGCCAAAGTCGAAGAACTCGAACGGATGGCGCCGCGCCGGTTCGCCGGAGAAGTCACGCAGCAGCCGGATCTTCGCCTGCAGCCTGCGCCGGCCCTCGTCGAGCGCACCGGACAGGTCCAGCCTGCGAAAGTGCAGCTCGTTGACGATGGCCAGCACGAAGATCTCGAAGGCCATCACATGCACCTGAGGGCCCCGCGCGACGATGCGCAACTGCTCACCGTCGGCCTGCACCGAGATGAACTCGCGCTGGAAGCGGAAGATCCGCAGGAAGTCGACAAAATCCGACTTCATGAAGCGCAGCCCGCGCAGGTAGGCGAGTTCGTCCGGCTGGAAGCTCAGCGTACACAGGTGATCGAGTTCCGCCTCGACGGCGTCCTTCAGCTCCGACAGCGGCCGGGCGGGCCGGTTGCGGCACACGAAGGTGTATTCGGCCTGCGTCTGCGGATGGCGATGCAGCATGGTCTGCCACATCGTGAACTTGTAGAGGTCGGTGTCGAGCAGGCTGGTGATGACGGGGTTCATCGATCGGGACTTTCTTCAACGTTCTCAGCCGCGTGACGCGGCCGGCGCACAGGCTCAGCGCCGTGCTCAGGTGCGTGGGTTGTCGAGCAGGCGCGGCAGCATCTGCTCGCAGCGGGCCATTTGTACCCCCTGGGCGCTCATTGCGGCAAAGAATTCGGACTGCTGGGCCTCGAAGCCGCCCACCGGGCTCATGCCGTCGGTCAGCAACACGACCTTGCCGGCGCCGGCCGGGCCCAGTGCCGCGACGATATGCTCGGTGGTGGCCCGCACGCAGTGGCTGCTGGCCTCGCCGGCGATCAGCAGCAGGTCGGCCGCGCGGGCCAGGTCGATCAGGCCCTGGTGCGTCTGGGTGGCCGGGTCGTCGTCGAGCGGCACCTCGGCCTGAACGGCGCTGTAGTGTTCGGTCCAGGGGTTGGAGCCCTTGGTCACCTTGTTCACGACCGACAGGGTCTGGTCTTCCCAGGTGTTGTACGCGGCGCGCAGGTCATCGTGCACGTTGTGGCCCCAGGTGCCGATCTCGCAGTGCACCGGCCAGACCATCAGCGTGTAGCGGCCGCGGGCCTCGAGTTCATCCAGGTAGGCCAGCGCGCGCGGCAGCATGCCCGGATCGCGCGGGGCATAGGCACCATCACGGACCTGCGCGGCGGTGATGGGCGTGAAGGGGATGACGTCCGCCCCGCTGCCCTGCTGCCAGAACGTGGGGTGGGCGATGTCGAAGCGGTGGTGGGAGTCGAGCGTGATCGTGATGCCCGCGAGGCCCGTGCCGCCGGCACGGATCAACCCGGCCACACGCTGCATGTCGGCGTGGGCGCCCGGCACCGGCAGTGCGGGCGCCAGACGCTGGCCGGTGGCCGGATTCACGGGCCGCACGGCCTCGGGCAGGTCGCAGAAGTCGTTCTGCGGGTCGATGACGAGGAGCTGGATGTTGCGTTGCATGGAACCTCCTGATGCGGTGATTCCAATGTACGCCTGTTAGGTGCATATTGCAACTAAGAAAGCATATGCCCATCCCCCTAGTTCTCGGGATGCCGGCTTGCTGGTAAGCTACTTCGTAACATTCATGTACAAAGAGACCCCATGCCTGTGATCTCCTCCCCCGCCGACGAAGCCGCTGCCCACCCGCAGGTGATCTGCACGGTCGACGTGGTGCTGCTCACGGTCGACCAGGGTGAGGTGAAGGTGGTGCTGCACCGCCGTGACCGCGAGCCATTCGACGGTGTGCTGGCGCTGCCCGGGGGCTACATCCATCCGCAGACGGACCAGGGGGCACAAGACGCCGCCCTGCGTGTGCTGCACGACAAGGCTGGCATCACCAGCCCGTATCTCGAACAACTGGCCACCTTCTCGGGGCCGGTGCGGGATCCACGGGGCTGGTCGGTGTCGATTGCGTACTACGCGCTGGTGCCTTGCGCCCTGCTGCAGGCCAGCACCGCACGGTTCGAGCTGATGCCGGTGCAGGCATTGCCCGCACTGCCGTTCGATCACCGCGCCATCATCGAGGCGGCACTGCAACGGGTGCGCTCCAAGAGCCACTATTCGTCGCTGCCGGTCTATCTGTGCGGTGCGTCGTTCACGCTGCCCCAGCTGCAATCCGTCTATGAGGCGGTGCTCGGGGAGCCGATCAACAAGGTGAGTTTTCGTCGCAAGATGGACGAACTGGGCGTGCTCGAACCGATCGAGGGGGCCCTGGAGGCCGGCCGGGCCAATCGGCCCGCCCAGCTATACCGGCTGAAACCGGCCTATGCCGCGCGCCTGTCGATGCTGGAGCGCGGGCTTTGAGGTGCCCGCTCAGTCTTCCGACTGGGCGTCCACCGCGTCGTCGTAGTCGGCCTGGTCACCGTCGACCCGGCCGATCAGCGGCTTGTCGAGGGGGCGGCAGACCCGGCTGCGCAGCCGGTTGAGGCGCTCTGACCGCTCCACCGCCAGCAGGACGGACTGCGGATCCATCATCAGCGCAAACGGGTTGGCGGGTTCGATGCGGCTGTCGTTGGATGTCGTCATGGCAGTACCTCCGTGCAATGGCTGACCATGGACGCAACTCTAGGCGCCACCCCGCCCCGCTCACAGTGGACCCATCGCCAGACTTCACGTCAGCGCGCTTCCTACAGGGTGTCAGGGAACCACGGGAATGATCGGGGCCCGCGCTGGCGGCGACGGCAGTCCGGCATGCTGCTCGATCAGGCGCGCCGCCGACTCCCGATCGACGCCACGGGCGAAGTCGGCGGCGGTCATGTTCTGCTCGTTGCGCAGCTTCGCGTCGGCCCCTTCGTCGAGCAGCAGGCGGATCGACTCCTCGCTGTCGTAGCGCGCGGCCATCATCAGCGGCGTGGTGCGATTGGGCGACTCGGCGTCGATGTAGGCATGGTGCTCCAGCAGCACACGGATCACCTCGACACCGCCCCCGCTGGCCGCATAGTGCAAAGGCGCCCAACCGGGGTGATTGATGCGCGCACCGCGGGCGATCAACTGCCTGACCAGCGGCACCTGCCCCTTGAGCGCTGCCAGCATCAGCGGTGACTCGCCCGAGAGATTGCGCTGATCGACCAGGAACTGCGGGTGGGCGATCAGCACCGACGCCACCGCGTATGACTCGTTCATCAAGGCCAGGATCGCACCGCTGCGGCCTTGAGGGTCCACACTGTTCGGGTCGAACCCGCGCTGGAGCAAGGCCTGCACCGCCGGAACCTCGTCACGCCGGATGGCCCGGAAGAAATCCTCATACGCCCCTGCCCATGCTAGCGAAACCATAGACACGACAACGAGATAGAGAACATTCCTCAACCAGAACTTGAACATCCGCCGACGCTCCGATGGGACGGGTGGGCGCTCAGGACAGCACAACGGCCGGCCCGAACAGGGTCTCGAAATTGCGGCTGGTGACCTCGGCCACCTGCTCGACCGTGCACCCCTTGATCTGCGCGAGCTGCTGCGCCACATGGGGCACGTACGACGGATTGTTGAGCTTGCCGCGGTAGGGCACGGGGGCCAGGTAGGGGCTGTCGGTCTCGATCAGGCAGCGATCCAGCGGGACGTCGCGCGCCACGTCGCGCAGCTCCTGGGCCGTCTTGAAGGTCAGGATGCCCGAAAACGAAATGTAGAACCCCAGATCCAGTGCCTGGCGCGCCACCTCGGCCGTCTCGGTGAAGCAGTGAAACACACCGCCCGCCTCGCGCCCGCCCTCTTCCTTCAGCAAGGCGATGGTGTCGTCCGATGCGCTGCGGGTGTGAATGATCAGGGGTTTCTTCACCTGCCGGGCGGCCCGGATGTGCACCCGGAAGCGCTCCCGCTGCCAGGCCATGTCGGCCACGCTGCGGCCGTTGAGGCGGTAGTAGTCGAGCCCGGTTTCACCCACGGCCACGACCCGGTCCATGCTGGCCAGGCGCACGAGCTCGTCGACATCCGGCTCCCGCACACCTTCATTGTCGGGGTGCACGCCGGCGCTGGCCCAGAAGTTCGGATAGCGCCTTGCCAGGGCCAGCACGTCGTCGAATTCCTCGAGTGTGGTGCAGATGCACAGGGCCCGATCCACCTGGGCCTCCTGCATGGCGGCGCGGATGGCGTCCAGGTTGCCTGCGAGTTCAGGAAAGCTCAGGTGACAGTGGGAATCGACAAACATGATGAATGGGTGAACGGCACGGTGCGGTCACAGGCGTGGGCCGGGCGGGCGTGCTCGCGGTGACCGGGGGTCGATGGACTCAGGGCTCGCGGTGGCAGGCGGGGCGCCTGCAGGGCCTCAGATCGTCTGGGTCGGCTTGGCCGACTGGAGCGAGGTGCCGAGCAGTTCCTCGATCTTGATCTTCAGGACACGAGACTTCTCGTCGCTCGGGAAGCGCACCCCCACCCCCTGGGTCCGGCCGCCGGATGCATTGGCCGGGGTGATCCAGGCCACCTTGCCCGCCACCGGGTAACGCTGGGCGTCCTCGGGCAGGCTCAGCAGCAGGTAGATGTCTTCACCGAGCCGGTACTCGCGGGTGGTGGGCACGAACAGGCCGCCATCGGTGAACACCGAGATGTAGGCGGCATACAGGGCGCCCTTCTCGCGGAACACCAGCTGGATCACGCTCGGACGAGCAGCCGATCCGCCGGCAGCCGGTGTCGGGGCAGGGTTCAAGGGGGCGCGTAGCTCGCTCATCGGGCCGAGTGTAAGGCGCGCTGAGCCTGGGCCACAAGCGACTCGGCCAACAAGCCGGCGTTCCAGGGGTGTTCATCGTGACGCGCCACACGGATCAGGTCCTGGGACCATTGCACCAGCCGCGGCAGGTCTTCGGCCCGCGCCTGCACACTGCCCGCCGGAAAGTACACCGGCTGCGCACCTGCGGCCGCGCGCATCGCGTCATGGCACAGCTTCTGGAGCGTGGCCACCAGCAGCGACGCGGACCAGCCGCTCACCGCCGCCACCCGGCCCTGCGCCAGTTGCGACGGCAGTGCGCGCCAGGCGGCAGCGTCCAGACCCTGGCGGGCCATCTGCAATGCCAGCAGCGGCTGGTGACCGGCTGCGGCAAGCAGCACCTCGGGCTCGGCCACGCCCTGGGCGCCCAGCCACTCTGATGCCTGCGCCATCGACGGCAGGCCCAGCGTCACATGCTGGCAGCGGCTGCGGATCGTGGGCAGCAGTTGATCGATCGCCCCGGTACTCAGCACAAACCGCGCCAGTCCCGGCGGCTCTTCCAGCGTCTTGAGCAGGGTGTTGGCCGAGATCGCATTCATGCGTTCGGCCGGGTGGATCAGCACCACCTTGGCCACCCCGCGGGAGGAGGTCTGCTGCGCAAATTCCACCGCCGAGCGCAGGGCGTCGACCTTGATCTCCTTGCTCGGCTTGGCCTTGGAGGCCTTGGCAGACCCCTCACCATCGGCCGTCCAGCCGAGTTCTTCCTGCAGGGCCTCGGGCAGCAGCACCAGCAGGTCCGGATGAGTACGAGCCTCCACCAGCTGGCAGCTCGGGCACTGCCCGCAAGGTGCACGATCGCCGCCGGCCTCGCACAGCCAGGCCCGCGCCAGGTGGTGCGCCAGCTCGAACTGCCCCACCCCTTCGGGTGCGGCCAGCAGGATCGCATGCGAGCGCAGCGACGCCAGGATGTCCCGCGCGGGCGCTTCCAGCCAGGGCAGCAGCGTCACAGTCCGCGCTCCTGCATGGCCGCCTCGATGGCGCCCCAGACGGCGGCGCGGTCCTGGGCGGCGTCGATGCGCACAAAACGCCCGGGCTGTTCAGCCGCGCGGCGGCGGTAGCCGCCCGACACCTGCTCGAAAAACGCCGCCGGCTGCTGCTCGAACCGGTCAGGCACCCGGGCGCCGGCCAGCCGCTCGGCCGCTGTCGCCGCCGGCAGGTCGAACCACAACGTGATGTCGGGCTGTCGACCCTGCTGGACCCAGGTTTCGAGTTGCGTGAGCACGGCCAGGTCAAACCCGCGGCCCGCGCCCTGGTAGGCAAAGGTGGCGTCGGTGAAGCGGTCGCACAGCACGATGGCGCCACGCTGTAGCGCCGGCTCGATCACTTGCTGGAGATGATCACGCCGGGCAGCAAACACCAGCAGCGATTCGGTCAATGCGTCCATCGGCCGGTGCAGCACCAGCTCGCGCAGCGACTCGGCCAGCGGCGTGCCCCCGGGCTCGCGCGTGCGCACGACCTCACGCCCGGTGGCGCCCAGGCGGCTGGCCAGCGCGTCGATGTGGCTGGACTTGCCTGCGCCGTCGATGCCTTCGAAGGTGATGAACATGCTGTATGGGAACGGTGGGCACGCCGTGCGATCACTGCCCGCGCTGGTACTTGTTGACCGCGCGATTATGCTCGGCCAGCGATTCACTGAAGACGCTGGTGCCGTCGCCCCGGGCCACGAAGTAAAGCGCCTTGCCGGGTGCCGGCTGCACGACGGCGCGCAGCGAGTTCTGCCCCGGCATCGCGATCGGCGTGGGCGGCAGGCCCATGCGGGTGTAGGTGTTGTACGGCGTGTCGGTCTGGAGATCGCGCTTGCGCAGGTTGCCGTCGAAGGTCTCACCCAGCCCGTAGATCACCGTGGGGTCGGTCTGCAGCGGCATGCCGATGCGCAGGCGGTTGATGAACACCCCGGCCACACGGGCCCGGTCGGCTTCCAGCCCGGTCTCCTTTTCGACGATCGACGCCAGCACCAGCAGCTCATCCTTCGACTTCAGCGGTGTGTCGGGACGACGCTCGGCCCAGGCGGCATCCACACGCTGCTGCATCGCACGGTAGGCGCGCCTGAGCACGGTCAGGTCGCTCACGCCCTTGCTGAAGGCATAGGTGTCGGGGTAGAACCTCCCCTCGGGATGCTGCCCTTCGGCGCCGATCGCAGCCATCAACTGCGCGTCACTCAGCGTGGCGGTGGCCGGCTTCAGCCCCTCGGCCGCCGCCAGTGCGGCACGCACCTGCCGGAAGGTCCAGCCCTCGATGAAGCGCACGGTGACCAGGGTCTCGTCGCCCTGGACCATCTTGTCGAGCAGGCTGCGCGGCGTGACGCCGGCCTCGATCTCGTAACTGCCGGCACGGATCTTCCGCGCCTGGCCCGACCAGCGGAACCACTCATAAAGCAGCCGCGGCGGCGCATCCACCCCCGCCTGCACCCAGGCCTGGGCGATCTCTCGCGGCGTCATGCCCGGCTCGATCGACAGCTCGACCGATGCGGCACGAAGCGCCAGGGGCCGCTGCAGCCACCACACGACACCGCCTGCGGCCGCCACGGCCAGCACGACAACAGCAAGCAGGACGCGGCGGAGGAATCTCATGTACTAACCCTGAACGGGATGGGCCAACGGGCGCTGATGATAATGGAGGCATGACTGCCGCCACCCCTTCCACCGCTGCTCCTGCTTCCGCTCCCGCCTCCCTGTCGTCACCGGCCGAACCGCTGGCCGGTGCAGCGACGCTGTCGCACCTGGGCGTGATCGCCGCCGACGGTGAAGACGCTGCCAGCTTCCTGCACGGTCAGCTCACGCAGGACATCACGCTGATGCCGCTGGGCCAGGCCCGGCTCGCGGGCTACTGCTCGGCCAAGGGGCGCCTGCTGGCCAGCTTCCTGGTCTGGAAGGAGTCGGCCCAAGAACTTCGGCTGCTGTGCAGCGCCGACCTGCTGGCGCCCACCCTCAAGCGCCTGTCCATGTTCGTGCTGCGCGCCAAGGTCAAGCTGCGCGACGCCACGCCCGAACTGCGCGTGAGCGGCGTGGCCGGCGCACCGGCGCTTGCGCTGGGCGCCCCGGCCCAGGCCTGGGAGCGCACCACCCAGGGCCAGACCACCCTGATCCGGCTGCCCGACGTGAACGGCCTGCCCCGCGTGCTGCATGTTGCCCCTGCAGATGCTCCGGCGCTCGCCGACACCGCCGCCCTGCCCCTGGCGAGCTGGCAATGGCTCGACGTCGAAAGCGGCATCCCGACCATCGTCGCGCCCGTGGTGGAGCAGTTCGTGCCGCAGATGATCAACCTCGAATCGGTTGGCGGCGTGAACTTCCAGAAGGGCTGCTACCCCGGCCAGGAGGTCGTGGCACGCAGCCAGTACCGCGGCACCCTCAAGCGGCGCGGCTTCATCGTCCATGCCGACACGACGCTCGTGCCCGGCCAGGAACTGTTCCACAGCGCCGACCCGGGCCAACCCAGCGGCATGATCGTCAATGCGGCGCCCCGGCCCGGCGGCGGCTGGAGCGCATTTGCCGAGCTCAAGCTGGCCGCCGCCGAAGGCGGGGAGCTGCACGCCGGCTCGCCCGACGGCCCGGCCGTGCGGCTGGCACCGCTGCCCTACACGTTGGCGGCCCAAGCGTGAATTTCTGCAAGGCGCACCCGCGCAATCCTTCTCACTTGGGGCCCGGGAGCCTGCCAGCATGAGACGCCTTTTCATCTACTATCGTGTGGCCTTGAGCGATACCGCGCCGGCCCATGAGGCGGTGCAGCGCATGCAGGGCGATTTGCGCGAGCGCCACCCCGGCCTGTCGACCGAACTGTGGCGCCGCCCCGAAATCAAGGACGGCCAGCAGACCTGGATGGAGATCTACACCCACACCGACGGCATCGACGCTGTGCTCGAGCAGCACATCGTGCACGCCGCCGGCCCGGTGCAGAGCTGGATCCAGGGAGCGCGTCACGTCGAGGTGTTCGTCCCATGTGTCTCGTAGCCCTGGCCATCGATGCGAACCGCCGCTTCCCCCTGGTGGTGGCGGCCAACCGCGACGAATACTTCGACCGCCCGGCGGCACGACTGGCCTGGTGGCGCCCCGACACCCTGAGCCCTGAAATCCTGGGCGGGCGCGACACACGCTCGGGCGGCACCTGGCTGGGTCTGACCGCCGAAGGTCGCCTGGCCATGCTGACCAACGTGCGCAACCCCGCCGACGTCGACGCCGGCGCGCCCTCACGCGGAGACATCGTGCCGCTGTGGTTGCGTGGCGACCTGTCGATGGACAGGTTCTGGATGCAGGTGAGCCTCAGCGGCTACAACGGCTTCAACCTCATCGCCGCCGATCTGGCCCGCGGCGAATGCTTCTGGGGCTCCAACCGGGCACGCTTCCCCCAGCGCCTGGAGCGCGGGGTCTATGGGCTGTCGAACGCCCAGCTCGACACCCCCTGGCCCAAGGTCGAGCGACTGAAACAGCAGGTGCGCGGCTGCCTGCGCGACGCCGAGTCCGCCGAAGACCTGAGCGAAGCCCTGTTCCAGGCCCTGGGCGACCGCACCGAAATGGCCGATGAATTCCTGCCCAGCACCGGCGTGCCCATCGAATGGGAACGCTGGCTGTCACCCGCCTTCATCCGCACCCCTGACGGCCGCTACGGCACCCGTTGCTCCACGGTCATCATCACCGAAAGGGTCCGACGCCGCCTGGTCACCCACGTGATCGAACGCACCTTCAGCAACAACCGCGGCCCCGGCGTGGCCCTGCTGCGCAAGTCCACCCTCAAGCACTGGCCCCCCAGCGCACGCGACCTCAGTGACGTGACCGCGCCAGCCCCGCTGCATGCGCAACCTGCGGGTGGCGCCAGCGCCCGAGCGCGGCGGGCGGCCTGAGCGGGCTGGGATGGGCCGGAGGGCAGCGCCCCCTGCGCTGGTAGCCACGCCCACCTTCAGGCGGGGATCTCCGTGCTGGCTGACGGCCCCGCTCATGACCTGGGGCGCTTCAACTCCCATTGAGGATCATCACCATGCGCAGGTTGCTGGTCTGCTCCGCGCTCGCGCTCATGGGCGGCTGTGGTGGTGGAAGCGATGACACCACCGATTTTCGAACGATTGCCTTCAGCAACGGGTACGGCGTCGCAAACACATACAGCTACGGGTTGATCGGGCATCTGGGCAGCTTTCCGGAGGGATGGTTCCCTGACTGCATGGATTGCGCCCGAGTGATCGCCGTGGCGCAAGACCGCGAATCGGCGGAACGGGCGCTGGGTGCGGGCCCGATGCTCGCGGCGCTGGATCAGGTCAATTTCGCGAACTCCACAGTGATCGTGTTTGACCGGGTGGTTGTCGGCACCACCTACCAGTTCAAGATTACCGCCATTGAGGAGCGAGCCACCGAATTGACGCTGCGCTCATTCATCTGCGCAGTCAAAGAGCCCGTCGTAGCGAACGGCTTCATCACGGGCTTCGTTGTCGTGGCAAAGACCACCAAGCCGGCCAGTTTCGCGCGGTCCGAGACCAGTTCGAAACCACCTGTGGTGGACGGCTTGCGCCGATGGGGCGAGTGTTGAGCACTGGAGTTCGACGCTTCCAATCCATCTGGGCATTTCTCAACGCTCGCCTCTCACCCCAAGCAAGCGGGCGTGATGGCAGGCGTGCCCACCCCGCGCATCAGGCCTTCGATGTTCCGGCGACGCCAGGCGCCTGTTGACCTGTTCGCACAGGACCGGCGCCAGAGCAAGTTACCGCCTGTGCACGCCCCTCACCCCGCGCCGTTCAGCGGGGGCTCGGCCAACTGGGTCTGGTACAGCACGTTGGCGCGGGTGAGGTGGTCGTGCATCGCCTGGGCTGCGGCGTCGGGGTCGCGGGCGGCGATGGCTTCGTAGATGCGGGTGTGTTCTTCCAGCGTGAGTTGTTCGGCACCGGGCGCTCGCACGATGGTGCTGTAGTACTCGCTTGCCCAGTTGAACAAGGCCTCGACGATGGCCGGGAAGATCGGGTTGCCGGCGAGCTGGGCGATCTCGCGGTGGAACATCATGTCGCGCTGCAGGAAGACGTCGAGATCGGTCAGTGCGGCCCGGTGTTCGTCCAGGCGCTGACGCAGTCGCTCGACGCCCTGGGGCTGGCCGCGTTCGGCCGCCAGCCGGCACAGGCCGGTTTCGAGGAAGACGCGGGCGTCCTTCAGGTGGTCGAGCATGTCGGGCTGCATGCGCAGCAGGTGCTGGGCGCCACCGGCGATCTGTTCGATCAGCAGCTCGGCGGTGGGCACCACCACGCGGGCGCGTTCGCCGTGCATGATCTCGACGATGCCGGACCGTGCCATGGCCTGCAGGGCCTCGCGCACTGCCGGGCGGCCGACGCCGTAGGCCTCCATCAGGTCGCGCTCGGAGGGCAGCTGGTCGCCGGGCGCCCATTCACCGGCCCGAATGCGCGACAGCAGGCGATCCAGCACTTCCTGGTAGATCTTGCGACGCTGTATCTGTTCGACGTTCATGCCGGAAAGCATAACCTCAGGCCGTGCCGTGCAGCACGCGCCCGAAGAAGTCGGCCTGGCCCATCTGTCCGCCCTTGAGCACCAGCTCCATCCCGTCGATGCGCGGGTCGTCCGACCAAACCCGGCACAGCGGTGCACCCGGCACCAGCTGTGCGCCCACCGTGAGGGCGGCGATGTCGAGTGCACCGGCCACGGCGCCTGAGCTGTCGCCGCCGGCGATCGCCAGGCGCCGCACGCCGGTGCGTTCGACCAGGCGGCGCATGGTGTCGGCCAGGGCGGCCCCGACACGTTCGTGGGCCTGGGCCACGGTGAGTCCGGCCGCCCTCGCCTGTTCGGCAAAGCCGATGACGGCCGGGTCGTCGGGCCCGGTGGCCGAGTGGATGACCGGGCTGCGGCCTTGCGCGAGTGCCTGGGCGGCGGCGGCCACCACCCGTTCGATCTCGGCATGGCGCTCGCGGTCGTGCAGCAGGGCAGCCACCTGGATGCGCTCGGTGGCCAGGCCGTGCGCTGCGGCCCAGGCGATCTGCGCGGCGGTCACCGGCGAGCAGCTGCCGCTGATGGCGGCAATGGCATCGACCGGCCGGGTGGGTGGCAGTGCGGGTGGCGCGGGCAGCATGCCGCAACGGCGCCAGTGCGCGGCCAGGGCATATTCCAGGCCGGATGAGGACGCGGTGAACAGCCCCTGGCCCCGGTGCGCCCAGACCAGGCGGCCGGCTTCGGCTAGGGTGTCGTCGTCGATCACGTCGATCATCACGATGGGCTGGTCCTGGCCGGCCAGGCCACGCAGTGCGGCATCGGCATCACCCTGCTTGAGCTGGGCGAGGTCGATCAGCTCGATGCGTTGGCGGGTCTGGTGGGCCAGGTGCAGCCGCAGGTCGGACTCGCGCATGGGCGTGACCGGGTGGCGCGACATCGTGGGGTGGCGGTCCAGCCGATGGACCTGCGCACCCATGCCCGCATACAGGTGGCCGAAGGCCTGGTAGCGGCGCAGCCGCGGGGCGCCGATCACCATCGGCGACCAGGCGCCGGGCTGGATCTTCAGGCCGATGTCGATGGCCTGGCCGATGGAGCCGCGCTCGGGGCTGGAGTCGAAGGTGGAGCACACCTTGTATTGCAGCAGCGGTGCGCCAAAGGCCTTCAGGCTGGTCAGTGCCCGTGGCAGGTGCGCCTGCATCCAGGCCGGGGTCTGGCCACGGGCGGTGCCGGCCAGCCCCACGCAGCGCATGTGGGCAAAGCGTGCGCGCCATGCCGCGTCGGGCTCGCGCAGGAACAGCACCGTGGCAATGCCGGCGGTGGTGAAGGCCTCCATCACGTCGGTCGAACCGGTGAAGTCGTCGCCGTAGTAGGCCAGCAGCGGGCCCGGCGGCAGGCTGGCAGTGTGGGTGGGCACGGGTGCCGATGTCACGGCGCTCATCGCCAGAACCCCAGTGCCGCCTGCAGCTCGGGGTGCCGGGCCGCGTGCGCCTGCAGGTCAACACCGGCCACGGCAGCATCCCAGGCCTGGCGCAACGCGCTCACCCCGGCCGCCACGCCAGCCGGGTGACCGAAGATGCCGCCACCGGCCGCAAAGATCAGGTCGGTGCCACCGGCCACGGCATGGGTCGCGGCAGCGACCAGGCCCGTCTGGCCGGAGCTGAACACCGGCATCGCGGCCATCGGCGCATGAGGCCACAGCGGCCGCAGCACGGCCTGTGCGGCGGCGGCAACGTCGTGGTCGCTTTCGCTGAATTTGTTGCCCAGCCCGTTGACATGCAGATGGTCGGCGCCGGCCAGGCGCCACAGGGTCTGCCAGGGGGCGTAATCCCAGCCCAGGGCCGGGCAGCGGCTGAGGTAGCCCCAGCCGTTGCGATGGGCATGGATGGGCAGTGCGGCATGCCGACGCAGCTCGCGCAGGCCCACCAGGCCGACCGAGTTCAGACTGACCATCACACAGGTGCCCCCCAGTGACAGCACAAGATCATGGCGGCGCTTCATCTCGTCGAGTTCGCCGGTGAGGTTGAAGGCCACCATGGGCTGGCGGCCCATGCGGTCGGCGGCTGCATGCACCTCCCGCATCACGGCGCGCACGCGCTGCTCGAAGGGACAGTGGGGGCCGTCGGCCTGGAGTTCGTCGTCCTTGATGAAGTCGATGCCGCCGGCCAGGAGCTGTCGCACCTCGGCGGCCGTCTGTTCCGGGCGCAGGCCGACGCTGGGCTTGATGATGGTGCCGATCAGGGGCCCGTGCGCCACCCCGGCCAGCCGGCGCGTGCCGTCGATGCCGAAGGCCGGGCCGGGGCAGGCTTCGGCAAAGGCCGGTGGCAGTTGCAGCCCGGTGATGCGCAGGCCCGACACACACTGCAGTTCGAACAGGTTGCCGGCCACCGTGGCCATCACGTTGGGCAAAGAGAGCCCCATGTTGTCGACCGGCCAGGACAGCTCCAGGTGACAGCGGGTGAAGCGGCTGCCGGGCGGGTAGCGCCCGGGCAGGCTGGGCGTGTCGACGGTGTCGAGCACCTCGAGCCGTTCGATGCGCGCCCCGCTGCGCGCCTTCAGCTCGGGGGTCTCGGCCGCCAGCGCCAGGAAGGTGCCGCTGGATTGTTCACCGGCGATCACCTCGGCGGCGCGGGCGGGTGTATCGCTGGTCTCGAGCCAGTAGGTGGCGTGGATGCGGTCGGACATGACGGGACTCGGAGTGGACATGGAAGAAGGCATCGGGGACTCACTGAGGCGCGATCACTGTGGCCGGCGCAGGACCGGGCGCCGTGACGGCTGCCTTGTCGAAGACGAGGTCGCGCAGGCTCAGCGAGATCGACGGGAGGTAGGTCACCAGCATCAGGCAGCCGATGACGACCAGCACGAAGGGCAGCAGGTAGCCCACGATCCGGTCGAGCGAGATCTTCGCCACGGTGCAGGCGGCAAACAGGTTCACGCCGAATGGCGGGGTGATCATGCCCAGGGCCAGGTTGATCACCATGATGATGCCGAAGTGGACGGGATCGATGCCGAAATGCATGGCCACCGGCACCAGGATGGGTGCCAGCACGATGATCGCTGCCGAGGTCTCGATGAACATGCCGATCAGGAACAGCGCCGCATTGACGCCCAGCAGGAACCAGCCCGGTGACTGCAGCACGTCCTTCAGCCACAGGCCGATGGCGTCGGGGATGCCGGCTCGGGTGATCAGGAAGGCGAACAGCCCCGCATTGGCGATGATGAACATGATCACCGCGCTGGAGATCACCGATTTCTTCAGCACGGCCAGCAGGTGCGACCACTGCAGTTCGCGGTGGATCACCAGGCCCACCAGCAGCGCATAGAACACGGCCACCACCGAGGCCTCGGTGGGCGTGAACACGCCGCCGTAGATGCCGCCCAGGATGATCACCGGCATCAGCAGCGCCCAGGCCGCATCGACCATGGCGCGACCGATCGGCAGGCGACCGTCACCGTCCTGCTTGCCAAGCCCCTTGATGCGGCACCACAGGTGCACGAAAAGCATCAAGGCACCCCCTACCAGCAGGCCGGGAACGACACCGGCGATGAACAGTTCACCGATCGACACCTCGGCGGCCACACCGAACAGGATCATCGGGATCGACGGCGGAATGATCACGCCCAGTTCGGCCGACGTGGCCTGCAGTGCGGCGGCATAGCCGACGGGATAGCCATGCCGGATCAGGGCCGGGATCAGGATCGAGCCGATCGCAAACGTGGTGGCCACCGACGAGCCCGACACCGCCGCAAAGATCATGCAGGTCAGCACGCAGGTCATCGGCAGGCCGCCCTGCACCCCACCCACCAGCGACTTGGCAAATTCCACCAGCCGGCGCGAGATGCCCCCGGTCTCCATCAGGTTGCCCGCCAGGATGAAAAACGGGATCGCCGCCAGCGGGAACTTGTCGATCGCAGTGAACATCTCCTTGGGCGCCAGGATCAGCTTGTCCGGCTCGAACAGCGCCATGCCCAGCATGGCCGAGCCGCCGATCGACACGGCAATCGAGATGCTGAAGGCAAAGCCCAGCAGCATGGTGAAGAGAAGCGTGATGGACATGGTGTGGCCAGGGTTCAGGTGGCAAGGGGTGCAAGGCAGCGATGGCACGCGCCGGCGCGCAGGTGCACACGGCGCCTGGTGCGTCGCCCGCTCTGTCGCTTGTTGCTTCGGCTACTGCGCCGTTGACAACTCGTCGTCGTGAGGGTCGAGGTGATGCGCCAGCACGGCCACGATGGCCAGCACCGCGCCGACCGGCAGTGCGCCGTAGCCCCAGGCCATGGAGATGTCGATGCTGGCAAAGCTCTGGAAGTGGACACGCCGGGCCAGGTCGATCCCGAACCACAGGATCACGCCCAGGAAGGCCAGGTTGACGCTGGTGATGAGCGAGCGCACCGCCCTGCCCCACGTGCCGCGCGACAGGCGCAGCATCAGGTCCACCGACACCAGCGCGCCCTGGCGGAACGCCCCGACCACACCCAGCATCACCATCCAGATCAGCAGCCGGCGCATGGACTCTTCCGTCCAGGTCGACGGTTGTGACAGCACGAAGCGGCTCACCACTTGCCACAGCCCCAGGCAGGCCACCAGGGCCAGCAGCGCGCAGCCGGCATGCAGGCACAGGCCGGTGAGCAGCCAGTCGATGCGCACGAGGAGTCGCTTCATGGCCGTGCTCCCGCGCTGCGCCTTACTTCACCGCCTGGATCGCGGCGATGCGGTCGGCACCGAACTCGCGGGCATAGCCTGCGTAGGCCGGCGCCACGGCCTTGCGGAAGCTCTCGCCGTTCACGCTCTCGACGATCTGCATGCCGTCCTTCTTCAGCTCGGCGATGCCGTTTGTCTCGTCATCGTTGACCTTCTTGCGCTGGGCGGCCGCACCCTTTTTCGCGGCCTCGCGGAAGACGGCCTTGTCGGCATCGGACAGCTTGTTCCAGATGGTGGGCGAGACGATCAGCACGGCTGGCGAGTACACATGCTTGGTGAGCGACAGATGCTTCTGGACTTGCGCAAGCTTGGCCGACAGGATCACCGGGATCGGGTTCTCCTGGCCGTCCACCGTGCCCTGCTGCAAGGCGGTGAAGACCTCGGGCCAGGCCATCGGAGTGGGCAGCATGCCGAAGGTCTTGTAGCCCTCCATGTGCACCTTGTTTTCCATGGTGCGCATCTTCAGGCCGCTGGCATCGCTTGCCTGGACGATGGGCCGCTTGCTGTTGGTCATGTGGCGAAAGCCGTTTTCGGTCCAGGCCAGGCCGATCAGGCCCTTGGCGCTCATCTTGGCGAGCAGGTCCTGCCCGATCGGTCCGTCCATCACCTTGCGGGCGTGGTCATAGTCCCGAAACAGGAACGGGATGTCGACGATCTTCACCTCGGGCACGAAGTTGCCCAGCGCACCGGTCGATGCGTTGACCAGATCCTGCGTGCCCAGTTGCACTGCTTCGATCATCTCGCGCTCGCCGCCCAGGGCAGCATTCGGGAACTGCTGGCACTTGTAGCGGCCCTGGGTGCCGCGCTCGACCTCGTCGCAGAAGGCCACCGAGCCCACACCGTAGTGCGAGTTGATCGAGGTCGAGTAGCTGATCTTCATCACGGTCTGGGCGTGGGCTGCGCCAGCCAGGCCCAGTGTGGCCGCGGCCAATGCGAGGCCGATGCGGCGGGTGGGGATGCGTGCGGTCATGGTGTGTCTCCTCTTGTGGGTGCGCTCGTGCTGCGCCGGGGGTGGTTCAGGGTGCACTCGGCCGGCCCGGTGTGGCCGTGCACACCGGGTCAGCCGGGTGGGGAATGTGTTCGGACGGCGCTCAGGTGATGCGCCGGATGCTCTCGGCGATCTCGTCGCGGTCGAAGACCTTTTTCCAGTCGTCGCGCATCAGGCGGGGCTTGCCGTAGGTGATGGCCTTGTTGCAGGCGTCCGAGAACTGGCCGGGGATCTGTTTGAAGATCACCGCACTCAGGATGGTCATGTGGCCCAACAGGAAGTCGCGAGCCGCATCCGACGGCACGCCGCGCGACACCACTTCATCCATCGCTTCGCGCATCACGTCCAGCAGCGTGGCGCACACCGTCTCGGACAGACCCGGCTCCAGCATGGCCATCTGCTCGACGGTCACGCGGTAGGAGCGTTCGATCGGCTGATAGATGGTGCGCGCAATTGCCTCGCCCAGGTCGAACGCCGACTCCGGGCCCTGCATCAGCGCGCTGACGATGGACTGCGGTGCGGCGACCCCACCGAAGTAGTCCGGGCGGCCGTCGGCATGCGCGGCTGGATGAAAGATCGACGGATGGCAGGGGTGCGCCACGAAGTACACCAGATCCGCGCGCTCGGGCAGGTGGCCCGCGAACGGCGCGGCGGCGTCGAGTGTCATCACCATGGTGCCGGGCTTGAGCTTGGGCGCGATCTCGGCCGCGAGCTTGCCGATCAGGGTGTCCGGCACGGCCAGGATCACCACGTCGACTCCTTCGAGCGCTTCGTCGGCCGTGTGGCAGCCCACGCCCACTTCGTCACGCAGGCGCTGGCGGCCGGCTTCTCCCGGCTCGACATGGCGCACTTCATAGGGTGAGCCCTTCAGGTTCAACGACAGGCGCACGCCCATCTTGCCCCCCGCCCCGAACAACGCAATCTTCGTGGTCATCGATTTCTCCGTCTGTGCCGGTTGCAGCCCCTGTGGCCGCTTCCGTGGCTCGATGTCTGAGCCAGTGGTGTAATGGTATGACCACATGATGATCACTCCATTCGGGTAAACCCGAAATCACCTCACACCGTTTGCGGTCGAGCCTTGCGTGTTGAAGCGGCGGACCTTCAGGCGCGCACGCACGCAGGCACGCACACGCCTGCCACGGCGCGGGACAGCGCTGCAGGCGTTCATGCACGGGGATGAGAGACGAAGGCCAGGCGGCACATGGCCGCCGGCGCCGGGGTCGACGCAGGCAGGTGCGAGCTGACTCGGCAAGCGTTGAGCCGCGTGGCCGCGGCAGGCGCGCGCGACCCGATCGCGCCGGCAAGCGTGTCGCGCGGCGCCATCGTCACCCGCTGGCGGGGTGCCCCGCGGCCGCCCTTGAACGGGCCGCCAGCCAGGGGCTTCAGGGCTTCAGTGCCTCAGAGGGTCTTCACCATCTCGACATGGGGAATGCCGACTTCCTCGAACTGCGGCCCGCGCGGCACAAAGCCGGAGCGGGCATAAAACGCAGCAGCCGATGTCTGGGCGTGCAGCACCGCCTCGTGGTAGCCGCGCTCGCGGGCGGCGCGCATCAGGGCCTCCAGCACGGCGCGGCCGACGCCGCCGCCACGCATCGTGCGGCGCGCGGCCATGCGCCCGATCTTGGCCACGCCGGGCACGTGCTCCAGCAGCCGGCCGGTGGCCAGCGGCATGCCGAAACGGTTGTAGGCCACGGCGTGCACACTGGTCTTGTCGGCCTCGTCCCATTCCATCTCGGCGGGAATGTTCTGCTCGACGATGAACACCTCCTGCCGGATCGCATGCGCCTCGGCACCGATCTCATCCCACGAGCCCACCCGCACCGACACCATCGACTCGCCGGCCTCGTAGGCCGTCAGGACGTCGCGCAGTTCCTGCGGCACCGCCATCGACTTCTGGGTCTCGGGGTTGGCGAACACGTAGATCAGCTCGCCGGTGATCAGGTGCTCGTCCTGGCGGAAGATGCCAAGCTCGAACTGGATCGACGAATTGCCCACACGCTGGCACCGGATGCCGACCTCGAGCACGTCGTCATAGCGGGCCGAGGCGTGGTACTCGATCGATGCCTTCTTGACGTAGAGGTCGCCACCGAACTGCTCCACGGCCTCCGGGTACGGCAGGGCCAGGGCACGCCAGTAGTCGGCAATGGCCGTGTCGAAGTACATCAGGTAGTGGCCGTTGAAGACGATCTTCTGGGCGTCGATCTCGGCCCAGCGCACGCGCAGGCGGAACAGGAATCGGAAGTCGCTGCGTTTCATGTCGGAGTGGTTCCAAGGGCTTGTTGCAATGCCGCAGCCAGCGAGGCCTGCGCCTGGGAGGCTTCGGGCAGCGCCCGGCCCATCTTGATGAAGTCGTGCGTGACGCCGCGGTAGACCTCCAGCGCCACCGGCACATGTGCCATGCGCAGGCGATCGGCATAGGCGATGGCCTCGTCGGCCAGCGGGTCGGCCTCGGCCACGCCGACCCAGGCCGGTGCCACGCCGTCGAGGTCTTCGGCGTGCAGCGGCGCAAAGCGCCAGTCGGTGCGATGCTGCGGGTCGATGTAGTGCGCGAAGAACCAGTCGATCGCCGGTTTCTCGAGCACAAAGCCGTGTGCAAATCGCGCGTGGGAGTCCGTGTCCTGGTGCGCGGTGGTGCCAGGGGTGATCAGCACCTGCAGCGCCAGCGGCAGCTCGAAGTGACGGGCCATCACCGCACACACTGCGGCGAGCGTGCCGCCGGCACTGTCGCCGGCCACCGCCAGACGTGAACCATCGAGCCCCCAGGCCGCAGCCTGTGTGCGCAGGCCGGTGAGCCCGGCCCAGGCGTCTTCCACGGCCACCGGAAACCGGTGCTCCGGCGCCAGCCGGTATTCGAGCGACACCACGGCCGCGCCGCTGCGCAAGGCGATCTGCCGGCACAGGCTGTCGTGCGTCTCGATGCTGCCAATCGTGAAACCACCCCCATGCAGATACAGCACCACGGGCAGGCGCTCATGGCTGGGCGCATACAGCCGGGCGCGCAGCGGTGTGCCGTCGCCGGCACTCAGCTGCACGTCTTCGACGCGCGGCAGCGCAGCACGCGGCAGGTCGAGGATCTCCGCGGCAGCCAGGTAGGCCGCCCGCGCCTCGGCCACACTCAACTGGTGGTACGGCGTGATCTTCGCGCGACGGATGCGATCGAGCACATCGCGCATGCGCGGCGTGAGCACGCTGGCGTCGGCCGGCACCTGCGATGCACGGGTGGGCGGGCTCACTTGAACTTCACGCCCACCTGCGGCGTGCCATCGAGGCCTTCGTAGACCACCTTCACGCCCAGGCCCGGCTGCGGGGGCAGGAGCTTCGAGAACGACCCGAGACTGAGCAGGTCACCGCGGCGCAGCGTGACGCCTTCCCGCTTGAGGTCCTGGGCCAGCCACACCACGGCATTCAGCGGGTGACCGAGCACGTCCGAGCCCTTGCCACGATCGAGCTCCTTGCCGCTGGTGTCCATCACCTTGACCGTCATCGCGGCCAGTTGGTCCAGCATGGCCGGTGTGACCGTGATCGGCTGGCCCATCACACCCCAGCGGGCACCGACATTGATGTAAGTGATGGCCGCCCCGTTGAGCTTGCCCGGATCCTGCACCACCAGGTCGGGCAGTTCGATGAAGGGCACGATGGCGTCGATGTGCCTGAGCACGTCGGCCGGTGTGCGCGCCTGGTGGATGGCCGGGCTCTTCACGCGCACCAGCAGATCGGCCTCGAACAGCGGCCGTGCGCCAAAGCGCGCCGGCACCTCGGCGCCGTCGGCCAGCAGCATCGACTTGAACAGCGTGCCGCGCACGGGACTGTCATGGTTGAAGCGTTTCTGGACGGCCGGATTGGTGAGCCCGGCCTTGTAGCCGGCGACCGGGCCGAGCTGCTGGCCGAGGTAGCGCACGACCTTGGCGCGACCACACTCGCCGTCCGCGGCCGTCAGCGGGTCAGGGTTCTCGGCCGCCTGGCGGGCCATGTAGTTGGCCACCAGCGTGGCGGCCTGCAGGTCGCTCGGGCAGGCGGCGCGCGCTGCCGTGGACAGGCTCAGCCCGGCCATGGCAAGCGCGATGGCCAGGGCGGTGTGTCCCGCTCGTTTCATGGTGTCTCCCGATGGTGAGGTAGGTACGGGGCAAGCATACTGGGACTTTCAGCCACCGTCTGCCCGTGCTGCCATGGCCCTGATCCAGTACATCACCCAGATCCAGTTCGACTTCGGCGCAGTCGCGCTGCTGCCCCAGGAATGCGAACGCAGCGGCATCTCCCGCCCGCTGATCGTCACCGACGCCGGCGTGCGCGCAGCCGGTGTGCTGGACCGTGCGCTGGCCGCACTGGGCACCCAGCCCCCGGTCTTCGACCAGACACCGTCCAACCCCACCGAGGCCGCCGTGCGGGCCGCTGCCGAGCTGTATCGTGCACAGGGCTGCAACGGCCTCGTGGCCATCGGCGGGGGCTCGTCGATCGACCTGGCCAAAGGCGTGGCGATTGCCGCCACCCACGAGGGGCCGCTCAAACACTACGCGACGATCGAAGGCGGCAGCCCGCGTATCACCGAGCGGGTGGCGCCGCTGATCGCCGTGCCCACCACCGCCGGCACCGGCAGCGAGGTCGCCCGCGGCGCGATCGTGATCGTCGACGACGGCCGCAAGCTGGGCTTCCATTCGTGGCACCTGGTGCCGAAGACGGCGATCTGCGATCCGGAGCTGACCCTCGGCCTGCCCCCGATGCTCACCGCGGCCACCGGCATGGACGCCATCGCCCATTGCATGGAAACCTTCATGTCGGCAGCCTTCAACCCACCGGCCGACGGCATTGCACTCGATGGCCTGGAGCGCGGCTGGGCCCACATCGAGGCGGCCACCCGCAATGGCAGCGACCGCGAGGCGCGCCGCCACATGATGAGCGCGTCGATGCAGGGCGCGATGGCCTTCCAGAAGGGCCTGGGCTGCGTGCATTCGCTCAGCCACAGCCTGGGGGGAGTCAACCCGCGGCTGCACCATGGCACGTTGAATGCCGTGTTCCTGCCGGCGGTGGTGCGGTTCAATGCCGGCGCGCCATCGGTCCAGGCCGACCGCCGTCTGGAGCGCATGGCCCACGCCATGGGGCTGAGTTCGGCCGGTGATATCACCGACGCCCTGCGCGACATGAACGCCCGCCTGGGGCTGCCCACCGGCCTGGCTGCGATGGGCGTGAGCGAAGACAGCTTCGACGCCGTGATCCGCGGGGCCCTGGCCGACCATTGCCACAAGACCAACCCGCGCGAGGCAAGCGTCGAGGACTATCGGTCGATGCTGCAAGCGTCGATGTAGCGACCCATGGATGCCCGCTTTCGCGGGCATGACGGTGGCGGGAGAGCGGGTGCCTCGCGATGCCCCCGTGTACGGCAGTCCACCATCAGGTCATTCCCGCGCAGGCGGGAATCCATCGGCGACCGCCGTGATGCCCGTGGATGCCCGCCTTCGCGGGCATGACGGTGGCTGGAAGGCGGACGCCACGGGATGCCCCCTTGTGCGGCAGTCCACCATCAGGTCATCCCCGCGCAGGCGGGGATCCAGCGGCGCCCCTCCGTGATGCCCATGGATGCCCGCCTTTGCGGGCATGACGGTTGGGATTGGCGCTGCGCGACAACGTGCCGGTGGCGGCCCACCCTCCACCGGTCATCCCCGCGCAGGCGGGGATCCATAGCCGTCAGTCTCTGCAACCACATGGATACCCGCCTTCGCGGGCATGCCACTGCGGCTACGTCGCCCCCGACGCACCCACGCGTGTCACCATGACCTGGTCGATGCGGAAGCTATCGACGTCCATCACCTCGAACTTGTAGCCGGCCCAGGTGACCGAATCGGTGCGCTTGGGGATGCGGCGCAGCATCACCATCAGGAAGCCGGCCAGGGTGTCGTACTGCCCCTGGTTCGGCAGGTCGTAGTGGTCGATCGCCCGCATCACGTCCACGATCGGTGTGATGCCGTCGATCAGCCAGGAGCCGTCGTCCCGCCGCACGATCTGTTCCTCGTCGTGGGGGCCCACCAGGCTGCCCATCACCGTGCTCATCACGTCGTTCAGCGTGATCACACCCACGACCAGGCTGTATTCGTTGACGATCACCGCAAAGTCCTCATGGGCCTGGCGGAACTGCGTCAGCACCTCAGACAGCGTGATGCGGTCGGGCACGATCAGCACCTTGTGCATCAGGTCCGTGTCCTTCAGCGAGATCCGCTCGTTGCGCAGCACGCGCAGGAACAGATCGGTGGCATCGACATACCCCACCACCTGGTCGATGTGGCCGTCGCACACCAGGTAGGTGGAGTGCGGATCGGTGGCGATGCGCGTGCGGATCAGCGCGTCGTCGTCATCGAGCAGGAAGTACACAATGCGCTCCCGCGTGGTCATCGCGCTCTCGACGGTGCGGGTGTCGAGTTCGAACACGTTCTCGATCACCTCCTGCTCATTGACGGCCAGCAGGCCCGCCTGGGCCGTGAGCGCCAGGATGTCGGTGTGGGTGATGCGGTCGTCGCGCTTGGCCGGCAGCCCGAACAGCGTGAACAGGCCGTTGGCCAGGCTGTTGAAGACCCACACCACCGGCTTGAGCAGCACGATGCACCACTGCATCGGCCCGACCACCCGCAGGGCCAGGCGCTCGGGTTCGGTCATGCCCATGCGCTTGGGGAACAGGTCGGCAAACAGGATGAACAGCCCCGTCACCACCATGAACGACAGCACAAAGCCGGCGGTGTTGGCCGTCTCGGGTGGCAGCGCAAAGCGCAACACGTCCGCAAAGTAGGGCGTGAGTGTCCCCTCGCCCACGATACCGCCCAGGATGGCAATGGCATTGAGCGCAATCTGCACGACGGTGAAGTAGTGGCCCGGCTGCTCCTGGATCTCGATCACGCGCTGGGCCCGGGCGTCGCCATCGTCGGCGAGTTGCCGAAGGCGCAGCCGCCGCGAGGCGGCCAGGGAAATCTCTGCGATGGAAAAAAAGGCACTGGCGCAGATGAGCAGTGCGATCACGAGCAGGCTGCCGGTCACACCCATTGCGGGCTCCGCGATTGATTGTTCTGGGCGCTAGTGTACGCAGGGCCTCGGCCTTGCGCCTCGACCGGGGCACACGGACGGCATCACAGCGGCCGGACCTCGTTCACCGGCGCGCCCCGCTCGAGCCAGTCATGCCACTCCTGGGCCAGCCGCTCGCTTTCCTGGACCGCCCGCCCCCAGGCCGCCACCCGCGCGGCCAGGTCGGTGCCGTAGCGCTTGAAGTCGTTGCGATCGGGCAGTTTGCCGTGAGGCAGCGTGCGCACCCATTGCGGGTTGGGCGCCAGCACGATGACGTTGTCGAGCGCCGGGGTGGCGCGATGCCGGTGGCGCAGCGACTTGTCGAGCCAGCCCGGCACCACTGACTGCTGGAAATGCGGATACAGCACCAGGCCGCCACCGGCCATGCCGCGGTAGTTCCAGTGCAGGTGGTAGTCGGTGATGCCGCCGTCCCAGTAGGCACCGGGTGGCCCGCCCGGGATGTCATGCACGGCCTTGAGCACGAACGGGATCGAGCACGACGCCAGGAGGGCCGGTCGGAAGTTTTCGGCCGACAGGCGCACGCTGCGGTGCCGCAGGTCGCTCAGGTCGACGGGAAGCGACTCGCCCTCGCCCGAGAACACCACACGCTCCAGCCAGGCGCCCAGCGCCTTGCGACTGGCCATGTTGCTGAGCAGCGCCCCGAGGTAACCCACCGGCGTGCGCAGGCGCCCTTCCCGCCCGAGCACATGGCGCCCGCGAGAGGTCACGATGTGCAGCAGATAGCGCGGATGCCTGACCAGCCCTTCGACGTGGCCGTCGAAAAACGCCGCCAGCTCGCGGCCGAACTCCCGACTGACCTGTTCGGCCGTCGGCATCCGGCGACCCGGCTCGAGTTCGTAGGTCTGGTGGATGTAGTCGTGGGCCAGCCGCTCGAAGTGCCGCACCGGATCGCTCATTGCGCCGGTGGCCATGCGCCAGGCGCCGATCGAGGCGCCCACCAGATGCACCGTGTGCCGGCTCGAGGCCAGCCAGGTGCCGAAAATGTGCCGGTCAAGGTGATTGAGCACCAGGCCCTTGGGCCCGCCGGCGGCGCCCGCCACGACCCGCACGTCCTGGGGGCGCAGGCCGTCGCGTGCGATGTGGGCGAGCGCGGCGGGGCCGGCGTGGATCTGCAGGGCGTGCATGACATGGGGGGCCGACGGCGGCCCGGCTACACCGGGCCGACGCGGCGCTGGATGCTGAGGGTCAACCCGCCTTGATCACCGCACACGCCAGCCGGCCACCGGCGTTGCCGACGGGCTGGGAGGTGTAGTCGTCGGGGTTGGCATGCACGATCAGGCCGCGCCCGACGATGTCGGTGGCACCGGAACCGACGGTGATGCCGCTCATGTGGAAGCGGGCCTCGGCCACGCCGTTGGCATCGGCCTTCAGGTTGGGCATGTCGCCCGCATGGCGTTCGCTGCCACTGTGGTGTCCGTGCGGCTTGCCCAGCGGGTTGAAGTGCCCGGCCGCGCTCATGCCGTCGCCGCTGGAGCAGTCGCCCTTTTCATGCACGTGAAAGCCGTGCTCCTGGTTGGGCTTGAGGCCGGTCACGCGGGCGAACACCATGACATGGTGGCCATGCTGCTCGAACCGCACCGTGCCTGCCGTGGCGTTGCCACGCGTGGGCTGCAGCTCGGCCACCGCCGCCGGGCCACCGCCGTGGCGGTGCGGATGTCCGCAGGCTGCCAGGGTCAGCAGCGCGGCGACGCCGAGGATCGTTTGCATCGTCTTCATCATCAGGGTCTCCATGTGACGGAACGCACAGTAGACATCAATCGGCGGTGCCGCGCCACGCCCTGGCGGCGTTCAGCGCTTGGTCTGCAGCTTGGCAAATGCCGCAGCCATCGCCGACTGGCCACCCGCCGACGCTGCGTGCTGCCGTGGGCCGCCCGCACGCTCATGCCGGGCCGCCGGTCGGAAGCTGTTGTCGCTGCGCCCCTGTCCGGCCGAGCCTTTGGCCGGCGCCGCGGTGTCGAGCTTCATCGTCAGCGAGATGCGCTTGCGTGCCAGGTCGACCTCGAGCACCTTCACCTTGACGATGTCACCGGTCTTCACCACTTCGCGGGCGTCGTTGACGAACTTGTTCGACAGCTGGCTCACATGCACCAGGCCGTCCTGGTGCACGCCCAGGTCGACGAAGGCACCGAACTGCGCCACGTTGCTCACCGTGCCTTCGAGCACCATGCCGGGCTGCAGGTCCTTGATGTCCTCGACCCCGTCGTTGAAGCGGGCCACCTTGAAGTCCGGCCGCGGGTCACGGCCCGGCTTTTCCAGTTCGGACAGGATGTCCTTGACGGTGATCGCGCCGAATCGGTCATCGGCAAAGGCTTCGGGCTTCAGGGCCTTGAGCACGTCAGAGCGGCCCATCAGCTCGGTGATGGGCTTGCCGGTGGTCGCCAGCATCTTCTCGACCACCGGGTAGGTCTCGGGGTGCACGCCGGAGAGGTCCAGCGGGTTGTCGCCGTCGCGAATGCGCAGGAAGCCCGCCGCCTGCTCGAAGGTCTTGGCGCCCAGCCCGGCCACATCGAGCAGCTGCTGGCGGTTGCGGAAGGCGCCGTGCGCATCGCGCCAGCGCACGATGCTGGCGGCCACCGCCGAGCTCAGGCCCGAAACGCGCGACAGCAGCGGTGCGGACGCCGTGTTCAGGTCCACGCCGACGGAGTTCACGCAGTCTTCGACCACCGCGTCCAGGCTGCGCGCCAGCTCGCTCTGGTTCACGTCGTGCTGGTACTGCCCCACCCCGATGCTCTTGGGCTCGATCTTCACCAGTTCGGCCAAGGGGTCCTGCACACGCCGCGCGATGCTGACGGCACCACGCAGGCTCACATCCAGGTCCGGCAGTTCCTTGCTGGCGAATTCGGACGCCGAGTACACCGAGGCGCCCGCCTCGCTGACCACCACCTTCTCGATCGGCGTGCCCGGGGCCAGTTGCTGGATGCGCTTGATCAGGTCGGCGGCAAGCTTGTCGGTCTCTCGGCTGGCGGTACCGTTGCCGATGGCGATCAGGTTCACGCCATGCGTGGCGCACAGGCGCCCCAACGCATGCAGCGAGCCTTCCCAGTCGTTGCGGGGCTCGTGCGGGTAGACGGTGGAGGTGTCGACGACCTTGCCAGTCTCGTTGACGACAGCGACCTTCACGCCGGTGCGGATGCCCGGGTCCAGGCCCATCACCACACGCCGGCCGGCCGGTGCGGCCAGCAGCAGGTCGCGCAGGTTCTCGGCAAACACCTTGATCGCCACCTTCTCGGCTTCTTCGCGCAGCCGCGAGAAGAGGTCACGCTCCAGGCTCAGGCTGAGCTTGACCTTCCAGGTCCAGGCAATGGTCTTGCGGATCAGGTCGTCGCTTGCACGCTTGCCGTGGCTCCACCCCAGATGGCGTGCGATGCGGCCTTCGGCCAGCGTGGGCTGGCCAGGCACCAGCTCCTCGTCGAGCACGAGCTTGGCATCCAGAAACTCCAGCGTACGGCCGCGGAACACCGCCAGCGCCCGGTGCGACGGCACGGTACGGATCGGTTCGTCGTAGTCGAAGTAATCGCGGAACTTGGCGATCTCGGGGTTGTTCTCGTCCTTGCCATCCATCAGCTTCGAGCGGAACAGGCCTTCTTCCCAGAGCCACTCGCGCAGCAGACGCACGAGTGCGGCGTCTTCGGCCCACCGCTCCGAGAGGATGTCGCGCACGCCGTCGAGCACGGCGTGGGCATCGGCAAATCCGGCTTCACCGTTCACGAAGGCCGCGGCCTCGGCCGGCGGGTCGAGCGTCGGGTCGGCGAACAGCTTGTCGGCCAACGGCTCGATGCCGGCCTCGCGGGCGATCATGCCCTTGGTGCGACGCTTGGGCTTGTAGGGCAGGTACAGGTCTTCGAGCTCCTGCTTGGTCGGCACGGTCTCGATCGCCGCACGCAGCTCAGGCGTGAGCTTGCCCTGCTCGTCGATGCTCTTGAGCACTGCGGCGCGGCGATCTTCAAGCTCGCGCAGATAGCTCAGGCGGCTCTCGAGCTCACGCAGCTGGATGTCGTCGAGCCCGTCGGTGGCTTCCTTGCGATAGCGGGCGATGAAGGGAACAGTGGCGCCGCCGTCGAGCAGTTCGACCGCAGCGTTGACCTGGGCGGGTCGAACCTTGAGTTCGGCCGCAATTTGGAGAAGGATCTTGTCCAGCACGTCTTTGAGGCGGGCGGCGGAGCGCCCCGGGTCACTACGAAGAAGGCGCGGAGTTTGCCATAGGGCACCGGGCGATCCTGTCTCCAGAGGTACGGCGGGCCACCGCCACGCTGCCCGCAGCATGCTCAGCGTGACTTGTTGCCGCGTCGGCGGGCCTCGTGATCGTCCAGCAGGCGCTGCAGGGCAGGATCGACAGGCATCGGCGCCAGTGCGCTGACCCGCGACAGCCCGATGTTGCCCAGCGGCAGCCGCCCGATCAGGTGCCCCACGGGCACCAGCGCCAGGCGCAGCAGCTGGCCGGCCAGCTCGCCCCCGTTGCGCTGCTGCCAGGCCACGACCAGCATGCGCCAGTGCACCACGGTGTGCCGCGTGAATTCACGCTGGCCGAGGATGTGTGCCGTCGCCAGGGCCTGCAAGGCCGCCTCGAAACGCCGCGCGCGGGCGTGCTCGCGGGCCTCGTCGAGTGCGGCAAGGTAGGCCCGATCCAGGGGGGTGGTGGTGAAAGGTGAGGTGCTCATGGCGCGAATTTCAAACCCTGCAACCACTTCAGGGTCAAGCACTTTTTTCTAGAATGCCTTTGCCCACCGGAGAGCTGCATGCGCATCGGCCAACTGTCTCGCGCGACCGACACGCGTGTCGAAACCATCCGCTACTACGAGCATGAGGGGCTGCTGCCCTCCCCGCCTCGCTCTGAAGGCAACTACCGGCTGTACGAGCCTGCCCATGTCGAGCGGCTGCTGTTCATCCGGCATTGCCGATCGCTGGACATGACGCTGGACGAAGTGCGGGTGCTGCTGAAGTTCAAGGACAACCCGCAGGCCGACTGCGGGCAGGTGGACGCGGTGCTCGACGAACACATCGGCCATGTGGCTGCCCGCATCGCGGAGCTGCAGACTCTGCAGCAGCACCTGCTGGAGTTGCGCACGCAATGCAGCCATGCCCAGGGCGCCAGCGCCGATTGCGGGATCCTGCAGGAGCTGACGGCGTCGAGCCGGCGAGCATCAGCGGCCGGCGCAAGCGACGAGGGACAGGGCGGGCCGAGGCATGTGCATGGGAGCCATGGCGGGGTGCATCGCGTGGGGTGAGGTGCGGTGAAGGGGGGTTGAGGTGTGGGGCGGCCGGGTGCCCTCTCCCCGGCCCTCTCCCGCGAGCGGGAGAGGGAGAAGCTCGTTGCACTATCGCCAGCGGGAGAGGGAGAAGCTGGTTGCACTCCCGCCATCGGGACAGCGAGATGCTGGTCGCTCTCCCGCCAGCGGGAGAGGCAGAGGCTGGTTGCACTCCCGCCATCGGGACAGGGAGACGCTGATTGCTTCCCTCTCCACCGGACACGGGGGAGAGGGTCAGGGAGAGGGGGTGCAGCGCGGTGCACCGGCGCCCCTACCCCCCGGCGCCCCTCACCCGTTCATCGCCGCACGCAATGCCTCGCGCAGCTTCGCACCGATCTCAGGCTTGCCCTCGAACGGATCGCTCGGGTTGCGCCCCATCACCACGTCTTCGAGGCGCTTCTGCACCATTCCCAGCGCCTTGGGGTGGCTGTAGATGTAGAACTGACGCTCGCGCACGGCATCGAGCACCTTGGCGGCCACCTCGGCGGCGGTGATCTTGCCCGAGCTGACGGCCTTCTCGCTCATGGCCTGCGCGATCATCTGGCTGGGCGTGGCCTGGCCGCCCTCCGGCTCATGCGGACGGTTGCGATGCGACAGGTGGATGCCGGTGGGCACGAAATACGGGCACAGCACCGAGGCGCGCACCTGGTCGGTGACGAGGCACAGGTCCTGATAGAGCGTCTCGGACAGCGACACCACGGCATGCTTGGTCACGTTGTAGACGCCCATGTTGGGTGCATTGAGCAGGCCGGCCATCGACGCGGTGTTGACGATGTGCCCCTCGTAGGACGGGTCGGTGCGGGCGGCTTCGAGCATCATCGGCGTGAAGACGCGCACGCCATGGGCCACGCCCATGAGGTTCACGCCGACCACCCATTCCCAGTCTTTCAGGCTGTGCTCCCAGATCAGGCCGCCAGCGCCCACGCCGGCGTTGTTGAACACGAGGTGAGGCGTACCGAAGTGTTCGAAGGTGGCGGCCGCCAGCGCCTCGATGTCGGCGGACTTCGACACGTCGACGCGGCAGGCCAGCACCTTGGCCCCGAGCCCGCGGATCTCTTCGCTGGCCACGTCCAGCGCATCCTGCTGGACGTCGGCCATCACGACGTTCATGCCTTCGTGCGCGGCCAGGCGTGCCAGTTCGAGGCCGAAGCCGGATGCGGCACCGGTGAGGACGGCGGTCTTGCCCTTGAGGTCTTTCATGGGTGTCTCCTGTGTCGATGAATCGGGGTTGTCAGCGGGCGGCTTCGGGCTTGTACTTGCGCACCTGGAAGCCGATGCGGGGGAAGTGGACGGTGACGGCACCGGCACGTTCGTCGTGGCGGCGCACCGAGACCGACCGCATGTCGAGGCCGACCAGTTCACCCTGGACCGGGTCGCTGCCATAGTCGGTCGCGCAGACGGTCACGATGTCTCCGGGCTCGAGACCCTGGCCGGGTTCGACGCGGGTATCGGCAAACGACGTGCAGGTGGCCGCCACCTCGATCGCCTCGGCTGAGCTCATGCGCCGGGCCTGGCCATGCCCGAAGGCCAGCACCCGGTCATGCCAGGCGAGCACCGCCGGGTAGGCGTCGAGCACACCGGCCACCGGCGGCGCACGTCGCACGTACCACAGGCACTGGGCGACCGAGAAGTCGGCGATCGAGGCCTCGCTGCCACACATGAAGTGCCGGCCATCGCGCAGATGCTCGGCAAGCCAGCCCAGACAGGTCAGCAACTGGGCCGTGGCATCGGCCGGCGTGGGGCGTTTGAGGTGGGGCGCAAAGCTGGCTCGATCGGCCGCGAAGGCCTTGATCGCCTCGGGCGGGGCGCCCTCGAAGATGCTGGCCAGCCCGGCCGGCTGCATGGTGTACGGGATCGCCGTCCAGAAGAGCTGCGTATCGGCCCACTGCGCCAGCATCTCGGCCGTGCCGGACGCGCTGGCCGGATACAGCGACGGCGCCGGCGCAGCCGCCTCGATCACCCGGGCCATCAGCAGGGTGTCGCAGTAGATGTCTCGCCCGACCTGAAGGAACGGGGTGCGCCGGTAGCCGCCGGTGAGCGCCACCACGTCGGGTTTGGGCATGATGGGCGGGATCATGACCGAGTGCCATGCCAGCCCCTTGAAGCCCAGGATCAGGCGGATCTTTTCCGAAAAGGGCGAGCTCGGGTAGTGATGCAGGATCAGTTCGTTCACAAGGCGTCCGTGGTTGGGTCACAGGCAGGGCCTGATCAGTGGAATGGCATGCACGCGCGCGCGGCTCAGTGCGGCAGGGCCCGCCGGACGAGCGCGTCGTGGTCGGCGGACGCGGGCAGCGTGCCGAAGGCATGGCCCCAGTCGGTCGACAGCCGCGAGTCACAGAAGGCTTCAAATACGAAATCAGGGGCGTGTCGGCGCAGCATCGCCGCCTGCACGCCGAGCGCCACGTCCTGGGCCAGGCGCCGGGCATCGGTCTCTTCGACCCCCTCGTCGATGCGCGTCAGCAGCGAGGTCACCAGCCGATCGCACGACGGGTTCACCTCCCGCAGCACCGAAAGTTCGGCCTCGAGGGCCGCCACCACGTCCTGGGATGCATCGCTGGAGACATCCCGCCGGCGCAAGGCCCGCAGCAGGTCGAGTGCCATGATGTTGCCGGCCCCCTCCCAGATCGAGTTGAGCGGCATCTCGCGGTAGATGCGGGCCATCGCGCCCTGCCCCTGTTCCTCGACATAGCCGTTGCCGCCCAGGCATTCCATGGCCTCCTGCCCGAAGGCAGCGCCGCGCTTGCAGATCCAGTACTTCGCCACCGGCGTGAGCACACGGCGCATCAGGGCCTCGAAGGGGTCGTCGTGCCGGTCGAAGGCACGCGCCAGGCGCAGGCTCAACGCGGTGGCGGCTTCGCTTTCCAGGGCCAGGTCGGCCAGCACGTTGCGCATCAGGTCATGCTCGACCAGCGGATGGCCGAAGGCGTGCCGCTGCGTGGCGTGATCCAGCGCCAGGGCCAGCGCGCCGCGCATCAGCCCGGTCGTGCCCAGGGCGCAGTCGAGCCGGGTGAGCGTGCCCATCTCGAGGATCTGCTTCACACCGCGGCCCTCTTCGCCCACCAGCCAGGCCTGGGCGCCGGCAAACTCGACCTCCGAACTGGCGTTGGCCCGGTTGCCGAGCTTGTCCTTGAGTCGCTGCACCCGCAGCGCATTGCGGCTGCCGTCCGGCAGCACGCGTGGCAGAAAGAAGCAGCTCAGTCCGGCCGGGGCCTGGGCCAGCACGAGGAAGGCATCGGACATCGGCGCCGAGAAGAACCATTTGTGTCCGACAAGCCGGTAACAGCGACCCCAGGGAGTGTCCTGGTCGAAGACTGCCTGGGTGGTGTTGGCGCGGACGTCCGAGCCGCCCTGCTTTTCGGTCATGCCCATGCCCATGGTCACGCCATGCTTGTCGCCCAGGGGCGCCAGCCGTGCGTCATAGGTGGTGCCGGTCAGCTTGGGGAACCAGGCCTCGAAGATGGCCGCATTGCCGCGCAGTGCGGGTGTCACGGCATACGTCATCGAGATCGGGCACAGGATGGACGGCTCCAGCTCGGTGAACGTGATGAAGCCGGCCGCACGCTCCAGGTGGGCGCCAGCACCGCGCGCCCACGGCGCCGCATGCAGGCCATGACCGACGGCCGCGTCCATCAGGGCGTGGTAAGCGGGATGGAACTCGACTTCGTCGATGCGGTGCCCCTGGCGGTCGTGCGTGTGCAGTACCGGCCCATGCAGATTGGCCAGCCGCGCATGCGCCTGCATCGATGACGATCCGGCCAGGCGGCCCAGCTCGTGCAGACCGGCGAAGCCATGGCCCGGCAGGTGCCAGGCCAGCGCATCGCGCAGCGCCCGGTGGCTGCCGAAGACATCGTGACCGGAGAGCGGCGCGCTCTGGTTGGTCACCTCATGGGTGTGGTCCAGGGGCCAGGGGGTCATGACGCTGCCCTCCAGGGTTGACCGGAATCAGACGAGCTTGACGAGCTGCTTGCCGAAGTTGCGCCCCTTGAGCAGGCCCAGGAAGGCTTCGGGGGCACTGGCCAGCCCGTCGGCGATGCTCTCACGGTACTTGAGTTTGCCGGTGGCCACCAGGGTGCCGAGTTCTTTCAGCGCCTCGGGCCAGTCGCCCATGTGCTCGCTGACGATGAAGCCTTCGAGCTTCAACCGCGACACCAGGATCAGCTGCGGGTTGAGCATCGGGATGGGCTCACCGTTGTAGCCGGAGATCATGCCGCAGAAGGCCATGCGGCCGAAGGCGTTCATGCGCATCATCACCGCGTCGAGCACCATGCCACCCACGTTCTCGAAGTAGCAGTCGATGCCGTCCGGGGTCACCTCGCGCAGCGCGGCGTGCAGCGACTTCAGGTCCTTGTGCTGCTTGTAGTCGACACAGGCATCGAAGCCCAGCTCCTCGGTGACATAGGCGCATTTGTCGGGGCCGCCGGCGATGCCCACGGCACGGCAGCCGCGGGTCTTGGCCAGTTGCCCCACCACACCGCCCACCGCACCGCTGGCGGCACTGACCACCACGGTTTCACCGGACTTGGGCTGGCAGATGCGGGTCAGCCCGTACCAGCCGGTCACGCCCGGCATGCCCACCGCACCAAGATAGGCCGACAGCGGAATGTGGGTCGTGTCCACCTTGCGCATCAGGCCGGGCTGGGTGGCGTCGACGATCGAATACTCCTGCCAGCCACCCATGCCGACGACCTTGTCGCCTGCCTGGTACTGCGGGTGGCGCGACTCCACCACCTCGCCGACCGTGCCGCCGATCATCACCGCGTCCAGCGGCTGCGGCTGGGCGTAGCTCTTGCCTTCATTCATGCGCCCGCGCATGTACGGGTCGAGCGACAGGAAATGGTGGCGCACCAGCACCTGGCCGTCGACCAGCGCCGGCAGGGTCTGCTCGACCAGCCGGAAGTTGTCGACACTGGGTTCGCCCTGGGGGCGGGAGGCCAGCACCAGCTGGCGATTGATGATGGACATCGTGGTCTCCTGAACGAACGGCGGCGCCGGCATGACGCCTGCCTGGAAGATCGCGCGCCTGGCCGGCAGGCGGGCGCCCGGTGATCAGTCCGAACCGTCGCCGTCGAGCTTGCGCTGCAGCGGCTTGACCGCACGCCCTTCGGCAGGCAGGGCCCGGACGTACTTGAAGGTGCCGGTGGCATGGGCCGCCAGGTCCCCTTCACTGTTGTAGATGCTCGCTTCACAGAAGGCCAGCGTGCTGGTGCGGTGCAGCAGTCGCCCGACGGCACGCAGCTCGCCCTCGCCTGGGCGCATGAAGCTGGTCTTCATCTCGATCGTCACCACGCCGGGCCCGAAGTGCGGCTGGTCGCGGTTCACGCTGCGTGCGGCATGGGCCATCACGACGTCGAGCAGGGTCATGCTCACCCCGCCGTGGGCGACGAGGAACGAGTTGTAGAGCTCATGGCGCAGCGGCAGCCGGATCTCGGCCTCACCCTCGCCCATGCGCACCAGCTGCATGCCCAGCGATTCGACAAAGGGGATGTGGATCGGGAAGTCCATGTGCCGGGCTCAGCCGCCGGAAACGGCACTCACGCCGCCATCGATCGCCAGGATCTGTCCGGTGATGTGCTTGCCCGCCTGCGACGCGAACAGCAGCGTGGCGCCCTTGAGGTCTTCGTCGTCGCCGATGCGCTGCAGCGGCGCATGCTGGGCGATGTTGTCGGCGCCGACCTTCTCCAGCGTGCCGCGTGTCATCTTGCTCGGGAACATCCCCGGCGCCAGCGCATTCACGGTGATGCCGTACTTGCCCCATTCG
Source organism: uncultured Comamonadaceae bacterium (assembly GCA_946482595.1). The sequence goes on along the minus strand of CAMLSD010000001.1, from coordinate 79,668 downwards.
CAGGCCAGTGCCCGCGTGAAGTTCACCACCGCACCCTTGCTGGTGTTGTAGGCGATGGTGGTCATGAACGGCGGGTTGCCCCCCAGTCCGGCAATCGAGGCCACGTTGATGATGCGACCGTGCCGGCGCGGGATCATGCAGCGCTTGCCGATGATCTGGCTGAGCAGGAAGATGCCCCGGATGTTGAGGTTCATCACCTTGTCCCAGGCTTCCAGCGGGTGATCTTCGGCCGGTGCGCCCCAGGTGGCCCCGGCGTTGTTCACCAGGATGTCGACCGGGCCGAGCCGCTGCAGCGTCTCGTCGGCGATGCGCTGCACATCGGCCTCGCGGCTCGCGTCGGCGGCGATCCAGCGAGCGTCGATGCCGCGGTCCTGCAGGTGGGCCACGGCCTCCTCGAGGTCTTCGGCCTTGCGCGAGCTGAGCATCAGCTTGGCGCCGGCTTCACCCAGCGCTTCGGCCATCTGCAGGCCCAGTCCGCGAGAACCGCCGGTGATCAGGGCCGTGCGGCCGCTCAGGTCGAACAGGGATGGCAGGCTCATCGTGGGACGCTCCGCATTGAAAGGTTCTGACTGAATGGGACTACAGGGGACTAGAGGGGACCGGGTGCCGTGGGCGCATACGACAGATCGTCGGCCAGGTCGACGTCTGCGTTGCGCAAGGCCTGGGTCGGGTAGTCCACGACCGTGCGCTGCGAACGCAGCTTGCCCAGCTGGGCACTCACGGCCTTGTGGTGAGGATGGTTCTGGTAGGCGTCGAGTGCCGCGCGGTCGAGGAAGGTGGACACCAGCACGACGTCCATGTTGGCCTCGAGCCGGGCGGTGCGCACACCCACCTCCCACTCGAGCATGCCCGGCACCAGGCTCTTGCAGGTGTCGAGCAGCTCCTTGAACTTGGCAGCATCGGCCGGATCGTGCAGTTGCCACATCACGACGTGCTTGATCATTGGGGATCCTCCGGTTTCATGCGCGCACGAAGGAAGATCAGCACCACGCCGACCACCGCTGCGACGCCACCTGCGAGCATAAGCCCGTAACCCAGTGTTTCGGCGCGCGGCGCAGCGAAGAATCCCAGACTCAGTGACAGAAGCCCGCCGTAGATCAGCACCCACACCAGGGTTTCGACGCGTGTTGCCTTCATGGTGTCGCCTTCCGGTCAGAACCAGCCGTCGCGCATCTCGGCGCAGGTCATGTCGCGCCGCTCGACCACACCGAGCCAGGCGCCGATGCGGGGCAGCTCGTAGCGGAAGAAATAGCGCATGGCCGCCACACGGCCGCGATCGGCGTCGGCGTGCGGGGCATCGTTCGCCCCCTGCCCCAGCCGGGCTCGGGCACACAGGGCCACATCCAGCCAGATCCAGGCCAGCACCGTGTGCCCGAAGGCCTGCAGGTAGGGGGTGGCATTGGCCAGCGCCTCGCCCGGCTGCCCGGTGGCCCAGGCCGCCTTGGTGGCAGCGCCCAGTTGCTGCAGGGCCTGGGCCAGCGCATTGGCGTGTTCGGCCAGTTCGGCATCCTGCAGGGCCTGTTCGATGGTCTGATTGACCCGGCTGGCCAACAGTTTGAGCCCCTTGCCGCCGTCCATCACGACCTTGCGACCGAGCAGGTCCAGGCCCTGGATGCCGTGCGAGCCCTCATGGATCATGTTCAGGCGGTTGTCGCGCCAGTACTGCTCGACCGGGAAGTCGCGCGTGTAGCCGTAGCCGCCGTGCACCTGGATAGCCAGGCTGTTGGCCTCGAGGCACCACTCGCTCGGCCAGCTCTTGGCAATCGGGGTGAGCATCTCCAGCAGCAGCGCCGCATCGGCCGCCGCTTCGGGCGCGCCGGTGTGCTGCTCGTCGACCAGCCGCGCGCAGTACAGCGCCAGGGCCAGCGCCCCTTCGCAATAGGCCTTCTGGGCCAGCAGCATGCGCTTGACGTCGGCATGTTCGATGATCGGCACCTGCGGCTGGGAGGCGTCCTTGCCACCCACGCCAATCGGGCGGCCTTGCGGGCGCTGCCGGGCGTAGTCGAGCGAGGCCTCGTAACCCGCATAGCCGAGCATGGTCGCGCCCAGGCCCACACCGATGCGGGCCTCGTTCATCATGTGGAACATGTAGCTCAGGCCTCGCCCGGGCTCGCCGACCAGGTAGCCGATGGCGCCGGCCCCCCCGCGCACCGGGAAGCGCCCTTCGCCAAAGTTGAGCAGCGTGTTGGTGGTGCCGCGGTAGCCGCACTTGTGGTTCAGGCCCGCCAGGGCCACATCGTTACGCTCGCCGGTCAGCTCGCCGTGCTCGTTGACCAGGCGCTTGGGCACGATGAACAGCGAAATGCCCTTCACCCCCGGCACGAGCTTGCCATCGGCGCCGGGGATCTTGGCCAGCACCAGATGCACGATGTTCTCGGTGATCTCGTGCTCGCCGGCCGAGATCCACATCTTGTTGCCCTTGAGGCGGTAGCGCGGGCCGAGCGGATCGTCGGCATGGCCCTCGCCATCGGGCACGGCCCGGGTGGCCACGTCGGACAGGCTGGAGCCGGCCTGCGGTTCGCTCAGGCACATAGTGCCGAACCAGCGGCCGGCAAACTCGTTGCGCGCGAACACCGCCTTCTGCCGCTCGCTGCCGTGCGCCATCAGCAGGTTGGCGTTGCCGTTGGTCAGCATGGCGTATCCGCCCATGGCGACGCTGGCCTTCGAGAAGAAGCTGTTGGCAGCCATCTCGATCACGCAGGGCAGCTGCATGCCGCCGATGTCGTAGTCCTGGGCTGCGGCCAGCATGCCGGACTCGACATACGCCGCCATCGCCGCGTGGGTGGCCTGCGGCAGGTGGACGCGCTCGCCGTCGAAGTGCGGCTCCTCGACGTCGGCCAGCCGGTTGAACGGCGCGAACTTGTCGCGGGCGATGCGCTCGCAGGTGTCGAGCACCGAGTCGAAGGTCTCGCGCGTATGGTCGGCAAACCGCGTCCGGCCGGACAGGTTGGCGGCGTCGAGCCAGTCGTACAGCAGGAAGTCGAGGGTGGAGCGCATCATGCCGGTTCCGTTCAGGCCGCCGCAGGCATCACAGCACTTCGAACACGCCGGCCGCACCCATGCCGCCGCCGATGCACATCGTCACGCACACCCGCTTGGCACCGCGGCGCTTGCCTTCGATCAGTGCATGGCCGGTCAGGCGCTGACCGCTCACGCCGTAGGGGTGACCCACCGCGATGGCGCCGCCATTGACGTTCAGCCGGTCCATCGGGATGCCCAGGGTGTCGGCGCAGTACAGCACCTGCACCGCAAAGGCCTCGTTGAGCTCCCACAGGTCGATGTCGGCCACCGTCAGGCCCAGGCGCTTGAGCACCTTGGGCACGGCAAACACCGGGCCGATGCCCATCTCGTCGGGCTCGCAACCAGCCACCGCAAACCCCAGGAAGCGGCCCAGGGGCTTCAGGTTGCGCTGCTCGGCGAGCTTGGCGTTCATCAGCACGCAGGCGCCGGCCCCGTCGGAAAACTGGCTCGCATTGCCCGCCGCGATCACACCGCCAGGCAGCGCCGGGCGGATGCCCGCCACCGCCTCATAGGTGGTGCCCGGGCGCAGGCCCTCGTCGGCCGTGATGGTGACTTCCTTGGTGCGCATGCCCATGACCGGATCGGCCACACCGGCCGTCACCGTCATCGCGATCATCTCGTCGTTGAACTTGCCGGCCTCCTGGGCAGCACAGGCGCGCTGCTGGCTGGCAGCGCCGTACTGGTCCATGCGTTCGCGCGCGATGCCGTAGCGCTTGGCCACCTGCTCGGCCGTCTGCAGCATGCTCCAGTAGATCTCGGGCTTGTGCTGCATCAGCCAGGACTCGCGCAGCATGTGGGTGTTGGCCTCGTTCTGGACGCAGGAGATGCTCTCCACCCCCCCGGCCACGTAGACGTCGCCTTCACCCGCGATGATGCGCTGCGCGGCCATCGCGATGGTCTGCAGGCCGCTGGAGCAGAAGCGGTTCACGGTGACGCCGCTGGTGGTGATGGGCAGGCCGGCGCGCAATGCGATCTGGCGCGCGATGTTGCTGCCGGTGGCGCCTTCGGGCGTGGCACAGCCCATCAGCACGTCATCGACCTCGGCACCGTCGATGCCGGCCCGCTCGACGGCGGCCCGCACGGCCGCGCCGCCCAGCGTGGCGCCATGGGTCATGTTGAAGGCGCCTTTCCAGCTCTTGGCCAGCGGCGTGCGTGCGGTGCTCACGATCACTGCATCGGTCATGATGTCTTTCCTCGATCCGTCGTGTGTCTCTTTGCAGTCCCGCCGCAGCGGGACCGGATGTTCAGCTGAAGGTCTTGCCTTCGTCGGCCAGGCGTGCCAGCAGCGGCGCGGGCTGCCAGAACTCGGCATCGTCGCGCGGGTTGCGGGCAAAGCGCTTCATCGCCTGCACCACGTTGAACAGCCCCACGGTGTCGGCGTAGCACATCGGGCCGCCGCGGAAGAGCGGGAAGCCGTAACCGGTGAGGTAGACCATGTCGATGTCGGAGGCGCGCAGCGCAATGCCCTCTTCCAGGATCTTGGCGCCTTCATTGACCAGCGAGAACACCAGGCGGCCGACGATCTCCTCGTCACTGATCTTGCGCGGTGTGATGCCCAGCTCGGCGCGGTGCTTCTCGATCATCTCGACGACCACCGGCGAGGGAATGGCGTCGCGCTTGCCCGGCTTGTAGTCGTACCAGCCGGCACCGGTCTTCTGCCCGAAGCGGCCCAGTTCGCACAGCAGGTCGGCCGTCTTGCTGTAGCGCATGTGGGGTTTCTCGATGTAGCGGCGCTTGCGGATGTACCAGCCGACGTCGTTGCCGGCGAGGTCCCCCATGCGGAACGGGCCCATCGCGAAACCGAAGCGCTCGACGGCCTTGTCGACCTGCTCGGGCGTGCAGCCCTCTTCCAGCAGGAAGCCGGCCTGGCGGCTGTATTGCTCGATCATCCGGTTGCCGATGAAGCCGTCGCACACGCCGGACACCACCGCCGTCTTGCGGATCTTCTTGGACAGCTGCATCACCGTGGCCAGCACGTCCTTGGCGGTCTTGGCACCGCGCACCACTTCCAGCAGCTTCATCACGTTGGCCGGGCTGAAGAAGTGGGTGCCGATCACGTCCTGGGGCCGCTTGGTGAACGCTGCGATCTTGTCGACGTCCAGCGTGGAGGTGTTGCTGGCCAGGATGGCGCCGGGCTTCATCACCTCGTCGAGCTGCTTGAACACCTGCTCCTTCACGCCGATGTCCTCGAACACGGCCTCGATGACCATGTCGGCGTCACCGATGTCGGCATAGCTCAGCGTGGTGGCGAGCAGGGCCATGCGCTGCTCGTACTTGTCCTGCTTGAGCTTGCCCTTCTTCACCTGGGCCTCGTAGTTCTTGCGGATGGTGGCCACGCCACGGTCGAGGGCTTCCTGCTTCATCTCGAGGATGACCACCGGGATGCCGGCGTTCAGGAAGTTCATCGCGATGCCGCCGCCCATGGTGCCCGCACCGATCACGGCCACCTTGGCCACCGGGCGCACGGGGGTGTCCTCGGGCACGTCGGGGATCTTGCTGGCGGCACGTTCGGCAAAGAAGGCATGGCGCAACGCCTTGCATTCGGGCGTCATCATCAGCGAGATGAACTGCTCGCGCTCGAAGGCCAGGCCCTCTTCGAAGCGCTTGGTCAGCGCCGCCTCGACACAGTCGACACACTTCGACGGCGCCGGGAAGTTGCGCGCCACGGCCGCCACGGTGTTGCGGGCGAACTGGAAGTAGGCCGCCGCCTCCGGGTGCTCCGCCTTGAGGTTGCGCACCAGCGGCAGCGGGCGCTGGTCGGCGATCTCACCGGCAAAGGCCACCGCACCGGCCAGCAGGTCGGTGTCGATGATGCGGTCGAACAGCTTCTGGCCGTGAATGGCCGCCAGCATCTCGCTCTTGACCGGCTCGCCGCTGACGATCATGTTCAGCGCATGCTCCACGCCGATCACACGCGGCAGACGCTGCGTGCCGCCGGCGCCGGGGACCAGCCCGATCTTCACTTCAGGCAGGGCCACCTGGGTGCCGGGTGCCGCCACACGGTAGTGGCAGCCCAGTGCCAGTTCGAGACCGCCGCCCATGCACACGCTGTGAATCGCTGCGACCACCGGCTTGGTGCAGTCCTCGACGGCCTTGATGACGCTCAGCAGATTGGGTTCCTGGATCGCCTTGGGCGAACCGAACTCGCGGATGTCGGCGCCGCCCGAAAAGGCCTTGCCGGCACCGGTGATGACGATGGCCTTGACGGCGTCATCGGACGCAGCACGGTCCAGGCCATCGGTGATGCCCTTGCGGGTGTCGTAACCCAGGCCGTTGACCGGCGGGTTGTTCAAGGTGATCACGGCAACCTGGCCGTGGAGCTCGTAGCTGGCACTCATCCGTAGCCCCCAGTGTTAAAAATAGAACGATCGTTCGATTCTAAGGAACAAAAAAGCCGGCGCATTGTCGCCGGCGTGACAAGAGAGAAGCCTTTTTGAGCCGCCCTGCCCGAAGGTGCAGGGCCCCGCATCGGCAGGGCCACAACCCGAGGGCGCCCGGCTTCAGACCTCCAGCCACTCCTTGCGAATATAGGCGTTGCCACGCAGGTCGTCAGGCGTGCCCTCGAACACGATGCGCCCATGGCCCATCACGTAGCAACGTTCGGAAATCTGCAACGCGATGGTGAGCTTCTGCTCGACCAGCAGCACGCTCACGCCACGACGCTTCAACTCCTTCAGGTACTCGGCCACCAACTCGACGATCTTGGGGGCCAGGCCCTCGGTCGGTTCGTCGATCATGATGAGGTCCGGGTCGCCCATCAACGTGCGGCACAGCGTGAGCATCTGCTGCTCACCGCCGGACAGCACGCCCGCCTCGGTGTGCTGGCGCTCCTTGAGCCGCGGGAACATGCCGTACATGTCGTCGAAGCTCCAGCGACCCGACTTGTTGGCCCGCTTCTGACCCAGCGCGAGGTTCTGGTGCACGGTCAGCTTGGGAAAGATGTCGCGGTTCTCGGGCACATAGCCGATGCCCATGTGGGCAATCTCATAGGCTTCCTTGCCGAGGATCTCCTTGTCCTTCCACTTGATCGAGCCGGCACCATCGACCAGCCCCATCACGGTCTTGACCGTGGTGGAGCGCCCCGAGCCGTTGCGCCCGAGCAGGCTGACGATCTCGCCGGGCTTGACGTTGAGCGACACGCCGTGCAGCACATGGCTCTTGCCATAAAAGGCGTGCAGGTTCTCCAGTTGCATCATGCGTGGGCCCCCGTGGCCGCTGCGGCCTGTTCTTCTGCCAGCACCGACCCGAGGTAGGCCTCCTGGACACGCTGGTTGGCACGCACCGCATCGGGCACGTCATACGCGATGACCTCACCGTACACGAGCACGGCGATCTTGTCGGCCAGGCCGAACACCACGCCCATGTCGTGCTCCACCGTCAGCAGCGTCTTGCCCACCGTGACCTCGCGGATCAGCTGGATGAAGCGCTTGGTCTCCGACTTGCTCATGCCCGCCGTGGGCTCGTCGAGCAGGATCACGTTGCCGCCACCGGCGATCGTGATGCCGATCTCCAGCGCACGCTGCTCGGCATAGGTCAGGTTCATGGCCAGCACGTCGCGCTTGCGGTCGAGCTTGATCATCTCGACGATCTGTTCGGCGCGTTCGTTCGCATCGTCCAGCCCGGCCAGGAACTTCCAGAACGAGTAGCCGTAGCCCATCGACCACAGCAGGGCGCAGCGGATGTTCTCGAACACCGACAGCCGGTTGAACAGGTTGGACACCTGAAAGCTGCGCGCCAGGCCACGGCGGTTGATCTCGTAGGGCTTGTGCCCGTCGATGCGCTGACCGTTGAGCAGGATCTCCCCACTGGTGAGGCCGAAGCGCCCGCTGATCAGATTGAAGAGCGTGGACTTGCCCGCCCCATTGGGACCGATGATGGCCACTCGCTCACCGGCGTTGACCTGCAGGCTCGCGCCGCGAATGATCTCGGTCTTGCCGAAGCTCTTGCGCACGTCCTTCAATTCAAGCGCAAAAGTCATAGCGCCTCCCGACGACGGATTTCTTTCTCGATTTCTTCCTGAATCTCGCCCCACTGCCGGGTGAACTGCCGGCGGGTCAGCTCGAACAGGGCCAGGCCAGTGACCAGCACGAACACCGATCCGAACCAACTGTCGAAGCTCTTGGCATTGAGCATCGCCCCCATGAACTTCATCTCCGGGCCCAGTGCCGCATTGAGCTGCAGGTGGTAGACCATCTCGATCATCGCAGCCGCTCCGGTGATCATCACCGCCGCGGTGCCCGCCAGCGCCAGGTACGACACCCACAGCCGCCGCAGCTTGCCGAACGCCGCCACACGCAGGTTCATCATGATCAGGCTGGCGATGCCGCCCGGGGCATACATCACCATGAACAGGAAGATCAGGCCCAGGTACAGCAGCCAGGCCTTCGTCAGCTCGGACAGCAGCACAAAGGCCACCACCATCAGCACCGCACCGATGATCGGCCCGAAAAAGAAGGTCGCGCCACCGAGGAACACGAACAGCAGGTAGGCCCCCGAACGCGCCGCCCCGACCACCTCGGCCGTCACGATCTCGAAGTTCAGCGCACCCAGTCCGCCCGCGATGCCCGCAAAAAAGCCCGACAGGATGAAGGCGATGTACCGCACCCGCTGCGTGTTGTAGCCCACGAATTCCACCCGCTCGGGGTTGTCGCGCACGGCATTGAGCATGCGCCCCAGCGGCGTGCGGGTGAAGGCGAACATGGCGGCCGTGCACAGGAAGGCGTAGACCGCGATCAGGTAGTACAGCTGCACCTGCGGGCCATAGGTGATGCCCAAGGGCTTGGAGCCTGTCACACGGTTGCCGGTGATGCCGCCTTCGCCCCCGAAAAACTCTGGGAACATCAGCGACATTGCCCACACCAGTTCGCCGATACCCAGCGTGATCATCGCAAACGGGGTGCCGGCCTTCTTGGTCGTCACATAGCCGAGCAGCACCGCAAAGACCAGGCCGCTCAGGCCGCCCACCAGCGGCAGCAGGCTGACCGGGAACCAGCCGAGCTGCCCCTCGGACACCATGTTGAGCGTGTGGATCGTCAGGAACGATCCCAGGCCCGAGTACACCGCATGACCGAAGCTGAGCATGCCGCCCTGCCCGAGCAGCATGTTGTAGGCCAGGCAGGCAATGATGGCGATGCCGATCTGCGACAGCATGGTCGCCGACAGGCTGCTCGTGAACAGCATCGGCGCCACCAGCATCACCAGGGCATAGAGACCCCAGATGATCCAGCGCCCGACGTTGTAGGGCTTGAAGTGGAACACGGCCGCGGTCATGGCTGCACCTCGTGCGATGAACACATCGTGCGTGGCCACTGGGGCATGCGGGAGCGCTTGGGAGCGGCCGGGAGGCAGGCCCGCTCGAAGATCACCAGAGTCGTCAGGATCATGATGTCAGTCCTCCCGCGTCCCGAGCAGCCCCTTGGGCCGGAAGATCAGGATCAGCACGAGGAACAGGTAAGGCAGGATCGGTGCGACCTGGGACAAGGTGAGCTTGAGCACCGGGTAGCCGAAGGTTTCCGGTGTGATGGCCCAGCCCAGGACGCTGAAGAAGTTGATGAACGAGTAGTCGATCGCCACGGCAAAGGTCTGGATCACGCCGATCAGCAGCGATGCCAGAAAGGCGCCCGCGAGCGAGCCCATGCCACCGACCACCACCACCACGAAGATGATGGAGCCCACCGTGGCGGCCATGCCGGGCTCGGTCACGAAGGCATTGCCGCCGATCACGCCGGCCAGACCGGCCAGTGCCGCACCGCCACCGAACACCAGCATGAACACCCGGGGCACGTTGTGGCCGAGCGATTCAACCATCTCGGGGTGGGTCAGCGCGGCCTGGATCACCAGGCCGATGCGGGTGCGCGTGAGCACCAGCCAGATCGCCACCAGCATCAGCACAGCCACCAGCATCATGAAGCCGCGGTATTCCGGGAACTGGGTGCAGCTCACGATGACGCTCGGGTCGGCCGACTTGCACATCTCGGCGGGTGCCATGTCCCAGACGAAGTCGAGCGCACCGGCCGAGGAACTCACGATGGTGAACATCGGGCCTTGCAGCATGTCGGGCACCCGGTAGTCGACCGCGGAGCGCCCCCACACGAGCTGGGTCAGCTCGAGCAGCACATACGACAGGCCGAAGGTCACCAGCAGCTCGGGCACGTGGCCGAACTTGTGCACCTTGCGCAGGCAGTACTTCTCGAACAGCGCCCCCACCACACCGACCAGCAGCGGCGCCACGAACAGCGCCGGCACATAGCCGACAAGCTGCGTGACGGTGAACGCGAAATAGGCCCCCAGCATGTAGAAGCTGGCATGGGCAAAGTTGAGCACGCCCATCATGCTGAAGATCAGCGTCAGGCCCGAGCTCAGCATGAACAACAGCAGTCCGTAGCTGACGCCGTTGAGCATCGAGATGGTGAAGAACTCCATCGTCAGTTTCCGCGCCGCAAGGCGCCCAGGTCGGTCATCGGAGTCGATTGCCCGTCGAATGAGACGGTCGAGAAAAAGGGCCCGACGAGATCACACTGCATCGGGCCCTGTCCAGGGGAGGCCGCGGCCTCAGTCAGGACGCTTCATCTGGCAGGACGTGGGCGTGCTGGCGACGTAGGCGTCGTACTGCTTGACCGGCACGAAGGTGTAGCCGGTGTTCTCGGGGCTGTACGGGTTCTTGGCGTCGGCCTTCTGCCAGCGCGCGATGTACAGGCCCTGTTGCAGCTGGTGGTCGGACTTGCGCATCTCGACATCACCGTTGAAGCTCTTGAACTTCAGGCCCTCCATCGCAGCCGCGACCTTGACCGGGTCGGTGGACTTGGCCTTGGCCATCGCCTCGCTCAGCAGGGCGAAGGCGTGGTAGGTCGCGCCGGTGTACCAGTCGTCGTTGAAGCGCTTGCGGAACTCGTCCTGGATCTTGGCGACCTCACCACCCATGTTGTAGTGGTTGTAGGACACCTGGTAGACCCGGCCGTCGGCCGCGGAACCCATGGCCGTGGGCGTGCCGCTCACGCCGCCGTAGTAGACATAGAACTTGGCGTTCAGGCCGGCGTCGTTGGCGGCCTTGACCAGCAGCGTGAGGTCCGAACCCCAGTTGCCGGTGATGATGGTGTCGGCACCCGAAGCCTTGATCTTGGCAATGTAGGGCGCGAAGTCACGCACCTGGGCCAGCGGGTGCAGGTCTTCGCCGACCACCTGGATGTCGGGGCGCTTGCGCTGGAGGTTTTCCTTGGCGTAGCGCGCCACCTGGTGGCCGTGCGCGTAGTTCTGGTTGATCAGGTAGACCTTCTTGATGTCCGCCTGCTCCTTCATGAAGGTGGTCAGAGCTTCCATCTTCATCGAGGTGTCGGCATCCAGACGGAAGTGCCAGTAGCTGCACTTGCTGTTGGTGAGGTCGGGGTCGACGGCCGCGTAGTTCAGGAAGACGACTTCCTTGCCGGGGTTGCGCTCGTTGTGCTTGGCCACGGCGTCGGACAGCGCCAGCGCGGCGCCCGAACCGTTGCCCTGCACGATGTAGCGCACGCCCTGGTCGATGGCCGACTTCAGGGCGTTCAGGCTTTCCTGGGGGCTGAGCTTGTTGTCGATCCCGATGACCTCGAACTTCACGCCCGCCGGGTTCTTGCGGGTGAAGTACTCGGCCATGAACTGGAAGCTCTTGAGCTGGTTCTGACCCACGGTGGCCATCAGGCCGGTCAGGGGGTCGATCCAGGCGACCTTCACCGTCTCGCCCTTCTGGGCAAGAACGGACGTGCAGCAAAGGGCCGCTGCCATGGCAATCGACGCTTTGATGTGGGCTCGACGGGTCTGCATTGCTTGCTCTCCTAGGTTGTGTTCTGGCACGCGAGAAAGGCTACCGGACTTGCCTTTCGGTACGTACAGGGAATGCCCGTACCGAGGTTGTCTCGGGGGTGACAGGGGCCCGTCGCGTGCCCTTGGAACGGGCGGCGTCCATCATCGAATCAGGCCCCGGGAAGCACGTGCGACGCGAACTGCTCGCGCAGCTTGAGCTTCTGGATCTTGCCGGTTGCCGTGTGCGGAATCTCGCTGACGAACACCACGTCGTCAGGCACCTGCCACTTGGCGATGCGGCCCTCGTAGAAGCCCAGCAGCTCCTCCTTGCTGACGCTCTGGCCGGGCTTGCACACCACGACCAGCAGCGGGCGCTCGTCCCACTTCGGATGCCGGCAGGCGATCACCGCGGCCTCGTGCACGGCCGGGTGGGCCATCGCGATGTTTTCCAGGTCGATCGAGCTGATCCATTCGCCACCGGACTTGATCACGTCCTTGGAGCGGTCGGTGATCTGCATGAAGGCATCAGGGTCGATCGTGGCCACGTCGCCGGTCGGGAACCAGCCATTCACCAGCGGCGACTCCTCGCGCCGGAAGTAGCTGCTGATGACCCACGGGCCGCGCACGACGAGGTTGCCCGACGCCGCACCATCCCAGGGCAGCGCACGGCCGTCGTCGTCGGTGATCTGCATGTCGATGCCGTAGATCACCTTGCCCTGCTTTTCCAGGATGCGGCGCTGCTGCTCCTGGGGCAGGTCGAAGTGCTTGGCCTTCAGCTTGGACAGCGTGCCCAGCGGCGAGAGTTCGGTCATGCCCCAGGCGTGGATCACGTTCACGCCGAAGTCGTCCTCGAGTGTCTTGATCATGGCCGGCGGGCAGGCCGATCCACCGATCACCGTGCGCTTGAACGTGCTGAACTTGAGGTTGTTCTGCTTGGCATAGGTGATGAGGCCCAGCCACACGGTGGGCACGCCGGCGCTGAAGGTCACCTTCTCGGACTCGAACAGCTCGTACAGCGACTTGCCGTCCAGGTGCGGGCCGGGCAGCACCAGCTTGGCGCCCACCAGTGCCCCCGAGTACGGCAAGCCCCAGGCGTTGACGTGGAACATCGGCACGACCGGCAGGATCACGTCCTGTGCCGACGAGCCCATGGCGTCCGGCAACGCCGACGCATACGCGTGCAGGATGGTCGAGCGGTGGCTGTAGACCGCGCCCTTGGGATGGCCGGTGGTGCCCGAGGTGTAGCAGATGCTCGATGCGGTGTTCTCGTCGAATTCGGGCCAGGTGTAGTCGCCGTTTTCGGCGTCGACCAGATCGTCGTAGCACAGCAGGCCCGGCAGCGCGCTCTGGGCCGGCATGTGAGCTCGATCGGTCATCAGCACGAAGTGCTTCACCGACGGCAGGTGGGCGGCCAGCTTCTCGACCAGCGGCAGGAAGGTCAGGTCGAAACACAGCACCCGGTCTTCGGCATCGTTGATGATCCAGGTGATCTGCTCGGGAAAGAGCCTGGGGTTGATCGTGTGGCACACCAGCCCCGAGCCCGAGGTGCCGTAGTAGATCTCGAAGTGGCGGTAGCCGTTCCAGGCCAGCGTGCCCACACGGTCGCCCGCCTCGCAGCCCAGCCGCGCCAGCGCCTGGGCCAGCTTGCGCGAGCGCAGTTCGGCATCGCGATAGGTGTAGCGGTGGATGTCACCCTCGACCCGCTTGGACACGATCTCGGTGTCGCCGAAGTGGCGCGCTGCATGGGTCAGCAGCGACGAGATCATCAGGGGCATTTGCATCATCTGGCCCATCAGGCGTGACATTGGCATCTCCGGAGCAAGGGGTGAGGCGGATACGAAAATCCGAATGAAGGTTCAGGGGATGATAGGAATCGTGTTGCAGCGCAACGCATGCGGTTTTCCCTAGGGAACTGTCGCGGTCACGACAGAACTGCAGCGGGCCTTGCCGCAGTGCAGCATGGGCCCGCGCTGAGATTCGCCCTGACGCCCATGCAGCCATGCGTGCGTCGCTACACTGCCGGGGATGAACCCGGCCTCTGAAGCCTTGTCCCAGCCGCACTGGCGCGCCTTGCGCTGGATCAACAGCTACGCTGCCCTCGGCAGCGACTTCCATACCGCCCTGCCCCCTCAGCCGCTGCCCGAGCCCCGCTGGGTCGTTGCCAGCGATGGTGCCGCCCGGATGCTCGGCTGGCCCGCCGACTGGTGGGCTGATGCCGATCTGCAGGCCACCCAGGTGTTCAGCGGCAATGCACTGTGGCAAGGCATGCAGCCGGTGGCCACCGTCTACAGCGGACATCAGTTCGGTGTCTGGGCGGGGCAATTGGGTGACGGGCGCGCGCTGCTGCTGGGTGAGGTCGACACACCGCAAGGTGGCGTGGAGATCCAGCTCAAGGGCAGCGGGCTCACGCCCTACTCGCGCATGGGCGACGGCCGCGCCGTGTTGCGCTCGTCGATCCGCGAGTTCCTGTGCTCGGAAGCGATGCATGCCCTGGGCATTCCGACCACCCGCGCGCTGTGCCTGACCGCGTCGCCGCAACCGGTGCGGCGCGAGTCCATCGAAACCGCCGCCGTGGTCACACGTCTGTCACCGTCGTTCGTGCGCTTCGGGCATTTCGAGCACTTCGCCCATCACGATCTGCACGAGCCGCTGCGCGTGCTGCTCGATCATGTCATCGAGCGGCACTACCCGGATTGCCGCGACGCGCCCAACCCCGCCGCGGCCCTGCTGCAGGCCGTGACCGAGCGCACCGCGCGCCTGCTGGCCCAGTGGCAGGCGGTGGGCTTCTGCCACGGGGTGATGAACACCGACAACATGTCCATCCTCGGGCTCACGATCGACTACGGTCCCTATGGCTTTCTCGACACCTTCGACCCTGGCCATGTGTGCAACCATTCCGACCACCAGGGCCGCTACGCCTATGCCCGACAGCCCAACGTGGCTTTCTGGAACCTGCACGCGCTCGCCCAGGCGCTGATGCCGCTGATCGGCGACACCGACGTTGCACTGGCAGCGCTGGAACCCTACAAGACGGTGTTCCCTGACGCGCTGGAGGCCCGCATGGCGGCCAAGCTCGGCCTGAACGAGGTTCGCCCCGGCGACCGCGAACTGATCGACGACCTGCTGCGCCTGATGGCCGCCGACCGCTGCGACTTCACCATCACCTTCCGGCGGCTGGCGCGATTCGAGTCGACGCCCGGCGCGGCCAACACGGCGGTGCGCGACCTCTTCATCGATCGCGCCGGCTTCGACACCTGGGCGCAACGCTATGCCACGCGGCTGCGCGAGCAGGCCGGGACGGACGCCGAACGCGCACAGCGCATGGACCGGGTCAATCCGAAGTTCGTGCTGCGCAACCATCTTGCCGACGTGGCCATTCGTCAGGCGCAGGCGGGTGACTACGACGAAGTGCGGCGACTGCTCGCCATCCTGGAGCACCCCTTCGACGAGCAGCCCGAGCATGCGGCCTATGCCGACTTCCCGCCCGACTGGGCACGGACCATCGAGGTTTCCTGTTCATCATGAGCCAGCACGACACCCCCGACGACACCCCCCGCAAGGTGGTCAAGACCGACGAAGAATGGCGCAGCCAGCTCGACGCCACGCAATACCAGGTGACGCGCCACGCCGCCACCGAACGCGCCTTCACCGGCAAGTACTGGGACCACTTCGAAGACGGCGTCTACCGCTGCGTGTGCTGCGGCGAACCCTTGTTCGACTCCGGCACCAAGTTTGATGCCGGCTGCGGCTGGCCGAGCTACTTCCAGCCGATCGAGAGTGAATCCATCGAACGCGTCGTCGATCGCAGCCATGGCATGGTGCGGGTGGAGGTGCGCTGCCAGAGCTGCGGCGCCCACCTGGGCCATGTGTTCGACGACGGCCCGGCTCCCACCGGGGAGCGCTACTGCATCAACTCCGCCGCGATAGACTTCGCGCAACGCAAACCCTGACGCAGCCCGCTGCCCCGAACGGATGAAGCTGTTCTTCGACTTCCTGCCGGTCATCCTGTTCTTCGGGATGTTCAAGTACGCCGAGTCCGACAAAACCTGGGCGGCCAACCAGGCCACCGAATGGCTGGGCTTCATGGTCTCGGGCGGCGTGGTCGGCCCGGACGAAGCCCCGGTGCTGCTGGCCACCGTGGTGGTCATCCTGGCCACGCTGGCACAGATCGCGTGGCTGGTGGCCCGCGGGCGCAAGGTCGACACCATGCTGTGGGTGAGTCTGGGCCTGGTGACGGTGCTCGGCGGCATGACGATCTGGTTCCACAGTGAAACCTTCATCAAGTGGAAACCCAGCGTGTTGTACTGGGTGATGGGTGCGGCCTTCTGGATCAGCAGCGCCTTTTTCGGCAAGAACCTGCTGCGCACCCTGATGGGCAGCCAGCTCGAGCTGCCCGATCCGGTGTGGCAGCGGCTGAACATCGCCTGGATCGCCTTCTTCACGCTGATGGGTCTGCTCAATCTTTACGTGGCTTACAGCTTCGCCACGTCGACCTGGGTGAACTTCAAGCTGTTTGGCGCACTCGGACTGATGGTGCTGTTCATGCTGGGCCAGGGGGTCTATCTGAGCCGGCACCTGAAGAACGAGGAGCAACCCTGACCATGGCCGTGACCTCCGAGCAGATCGAGAGCTGCCTGCGCGAGTCGCTGGCGCCCGTGTCGCTGAGCGTGCAGGACGACAGCCACCTGCATGCCGGCCACGCCGGAGCCCGCGAAGGGCGCCACTTTTCGGTGCATGTCGTCAGTGGGCGCTTTCACGGCTTGTCACGCGTGGCGCGACATCGCCTCGTGTATGATGCCCTTCGCTCGTTGTTCCCGCAGGGCATTCACGCCCTGGCGCTCCACGCCCAGGCACCCGAAGAGACCTGACTGCCCCGCAGATCGCTCACCATCGTGCATTCCGACTCCCGCTGCGACATCCGCTGCGACAACCGCTGCAGCCACCGTGCTGCTGCAGCACCCCAGCTCCCCGAATTCCATCCACCGAGGTTTCCCATGAAGAAGTCCGTTGCAGTCATTCGACCCTTGAGCCTGGCCCTGGTGGCCGCCATGCTGTCGTTTGGCGTGCAGGCCCAGAACGTGGCCATCGTCAACGGCAAGGCCGTGCCCAAGGCGCGTGTCGATGCACTGATCAACCAGGTCACCAAGCAGTCGGCCGCCACTGGCCGTCCGCTGCCCCCTGACGTCGACCGTCTGGCGCGTGACCAGATCGTGCTCAACGAGATCTTCGTCCAGGAAGCTGAAAAGCGCGGCCTGGCCACCACGAGTGACTACAAGCAGCAGATGGAACTGGTGCGCCAGAACGTGCTGATCCAGGCGCTCTTCCAGGACTTCGAGAAGAAGAACCCGGTGACCGACGCCGAGATCAAGGCCGAGTACGACAAGTTCAAGAGCCAGGCCGGCGACAAGGAATACCGCGCCCGCCACATCCTGGTCGAGAAGGAAGACGAGGCCAAGGCACTGATCGCCCAGATCAAGGGCGGCGCGAAGTTCGAGGACGTCGCCAAGAAGAGCTCGAAGGACCCCGGCTCGGCCGAAAACGGCGGTGACCTCGACTGGGCAGCTGCCGGCAGCTACGTGCCCGAGTTTTCCCAGGCCATGGCCGCACTGCAAAAGGGCCAGATGACCGACGCGCCGGTGAAGTCGCAGTTCGGTTACCACATCATCAAGCTCGAAGACGTGCGCGACGCGCAGTTCCCGCCGCTGGACGACGTGAAGCCCCAGATCCAGCAGCGCCTGGGCCAGCAGAAGATGGCCAAGTTCCGCGAAGACCTGCGCAACGGCGCCAAGACCGACTACAAGTTCAGCCAGTAAGCCGCTTCGAGCGACCGGGGTTGCCGCCAGCAGGCGCGGCCCCGGCGCGTGCAGTTTCGGCCATCGCCACCCTGCCCCCGCCTGTGGTCCTCACCGTCCGCGCGGGGCCTCCCTGCGTGGCCCACGCCCCGATTCAGCGGGTCAGCGCCACCACCGCCATCAGCAGCCCGATCAGCACCGGCTGGTGGACCATGTAGAAACTCAGACTCCAGCGCCCCAGCACGGCCAGCGGCCGAAGCGCCTGTGGCAGAGCGCCGGTCAGCCAGCCGGGTCGGTGCGCCAGCACCCATTGCCCGGCGGCCATGCCCCACCACATCACGCCCAGCCACGGCAGGATGGGCACGTAGTCTTCGGTGACTGGCTTGCGCGTGACCAGGCCCGTCCAGTTGGTCCAGCGTGAGTCGAACACTGGATGCTGCACCAGTTGCGGCAGCAGCACGGCCACCAGGCCGGCCAGCCACAGCCACCGGCCCCAGCCGGCGCTCACCCGCGTGATCAGCAGCATCGCGGCAATGCCGTGCAGCACCCCGAAGTAGATGAAGCTGCGCGGAAACATCACCGCCGACCCGGCACTCACCAACAGCGCGCAGCCCAGCACCTGGGCCCAGCGGCGCCAGAAACGCTGCCAGCTCTGCTGCTGGTGCCATGCGACCGCCTGTCCCAGCCCGGCACAGAACAGGAACAGCGACACGATGCAGCTGCGCTGCACCGTCCACACCGGGTCGTCGTAGAAGTTCTGCCGGATGAACCCGAAGTGGTTCAGGTCGAACATGAAGTGGAACGCGGCCATCCAAAGGATGGCCACGGCCCGCAAGGCATCGAGCCGGTCAAAGCGCACGGAGACGGTCATGGGGGCAGTCGGGTCACTCACAGTGCGGGCGATGGTAGCGGCTCGGGACATCGCCAGGAAGCTTGATGCAATCGAGGTTGCCGGCCGGCTCGGGGTGCGATAACCGCGCCATGTTCACTTCAGTCATGGAGACCGAGATGCGGCAAGCTGAATCCACCGACCTGCGGGGTCACCCGACATGCCCGGCCGGCGAGGTGTCGGCATGAGTGCGGCACGGCGCATCCTGGTCATCCAGGGGCACCCCGACCCCAGCCGCAATCACCTCGGCCATGCGCTGCAGGCAGCCTATGTCGACGGCGCGCTCGACGGCGGCCATGAGGTGCGGATCGTCGAGGTGGCCCAGCTGGACTTCCCGCTGCTGCGCAGCCAGGCCGACTGGGAAACCGGCAAGCTGCCGCCCAGCCTGGCCGAAGCCCAGGCCGAACTGGCCTGGGCCCAGCACATCGTGATCTTCTTCCCGCTGTGGCTGGGCGGCATGCCCGCCCTGCTGCGCGGCTTTCTTGAACAGGTGGCGCGCCCGGGGTTTGCGTTCACACGCGAAGAGGGCAACCCGTTCGGGCGCAAGGGCCTCACCGGCCGGTCGGCCCGCGTGGTGGTCACGATGGGCATGCCGGCGCTGGTCTACCGCTGGTACTTCCGGGCCCACAGCGTGAAGGCGCTGGAGCGCAACATCCTGGGATTTGTCGGCATTGCGCCGATCCACGAGACCTTGATCGGTTCGGTCGGTGACCTTGGCGACGATGCCGCCCGGGCCTGGCAGCACAAGCTGCGCAGGCTTGGAGGGGCGGCACACTGAGCCCGCGGCGCGGTGCTGCGGCTCAGCTCACCCAGCGGCGGGCGTTGTCGAACATGCGCATCCAGGGGCTGTGGGCGCTCTTGTCGCCGGAGGTCCAGCTCATCTGGATGTTGCGGAACACACGCTCCGGGTGCGGCATCAGCACCGTGAAGCGACCATCGGCCGTCGTCACCGACGTCAGACCCTCGGGGCTGCCGTTCGGGTTGTACGGGTAGACCTCGGTCGGTGCGCCGGCGGCGTCCACGAAACGCATGGCACGGTGCACCTGGGCGGCGTCCCCGCGCTGGGAGAAGTCGGCGTAGCCCTCACCGTGCGCCACGGCGATCGGCAGGCGGCTGCCGGCCATGCCGCTGAAGAAGATGGAGGGTGATTCCAGCACCTCGACCTGGCTCAGCCGCGCCTCGAACTGCTCGCTCTTGTTGCGGGTGAACTTCGGCCAGGCCTGGGCGCCCGGGATGATCGGCGCCAGTGCGGCCATCATCTGGCAGCCATTGCACACCCCCAGCGCGAAGGTGTCGCTGCGCCCGAAAAACGCCGCGAACTGTTCGGCCAGCACCGGGTTGAACATGATCGAGCGGGCCCAGCCCTCGCCGGCACCCAGGGTGTCGCCGTAGCTGAAGCCGCCGCAGGCGACAAAACCCTGGAACTGGTCCAGGCGGGCGCGCCCGGCCTGCAGGTCGCTCATGTGCACGTCGAAGGTGTCGAAGCCCGCCTGCGACATGGTGTAGGCCATCTCCAGGTGCGAGTTCACGCCCTGCTCGCGCAGGATCGCCACCTTCGGGCGCCGTGCGGCCAGTGCGGGGGCGGCCATCGGCTCGGTCAGGTCGAAGCTCGGCAGCACGACCAGGCCGGTGTCCGCGGGGGCGCCAGCGGCCGCATGTTCGCTGTCGGCGCAGGCAGGGTTGTCACGCAGGCGCGCGATGCGCCAGCTCACCTCGTCCCAGGCCTGGTGCAGTGCCTGCAGGGGCGCGGTGAACACGGCCTTGGTGTCGCGCCAGACCTCGACCGCGCCGCGGTCATTGGGCTTGCCGATCACATGGCTGTGCCGCGACAAGCCGAATTCGCGCAGCGTGGCCATCACGACGTCGCGCTCGGCGCTGCGCACCTGGATCACCACACCGAGTTCTTCGTTGAACAGCGCCCGCAGGGTCAGCTCGTTGCGGCGCTCGCTCACCTGCGAGGCCCAGTTCTTCGAGTCGCCGTATTCGGCCCGGCTGTCCTGGATGCCGTCGCCTTCGGTCACCAGCAGGTCCACGTTCAGGCTCACGCCCAGGTGGCCGGCAAAGGCCATTTCGCACACTGCCGCCCACAGCCCGCCGTCACTGCGGTCGTGATAGGCCAGCAGCCGGCCTTCGCCGCGCAGGCGGTTGATCGCATCGACCAGGGATTTCAGGGCGGCAGGATCGTCCAGATCGGGCACGGCGTCGCCGAACTGGTCGAGCGTTTGCGCCAGCATCGACCCCGCCATGCGGTTGCGGCCCTGCCCCAGGTCGATCAGGATCAGGGTGGTGTCACCCGGCTGCAGCTGGGGCGTGAGGGTGCCGCGCACGTCATCCAGGCTGGCAAAGGCCGACACGACCAGCGACACCGGCGCCGTGACCTGGCGCGCCGCCTCGCCGTCGTGCCAGCGGGTGCGCATCGACAGGCTGTCCTTGCCCACCGGCACGCTGATGCCCAGGGCCGGACAAAGCTCCATGCCCACGGCCTGGACGGTGTCATACAGTGCCGCGTCCTCGCCCGGCTCGCCGCAGGCGGCCATCCAGTTGCAGGACAGCTTCACGCGGGCCAGCTCGATCGGCGCCGCCAGCAGGTTGGTGATGGCCTCGGCCAC
Source organism: uncultured Comamonadaceae bacterium (assembly GCA_946482595.1). Next base: position 58,585 of record CAMLSD010000001.1, on the reverse strand, counting down.
CGCCATGCGGCCCGAGGCCGGCGCGTCCAGGCTGGCCAGCGGTGTGCGCTCGCCCATGCTCATGACCTCGCCGCGGAAACCGGCGTAGTCGGCCAGCGTGACGGCGCAGTCGGCCACCGGCACCTGCCAGGGGCCGACCATCTGGTCGCGGTGGCTCAGGCCACCCACGGTGCGGTCGCCGATCGTGATCAGGAAGCGCTTGGATGCCACCGTGGGGTGACGCAGCACCGCAAAGGCCACCTGGTCGAGGGCCACGCCGGTGAGGTCCAGCGGCTGGCCTGTGCGGGCCACACGCTGCACATTGCGGTGCATCTTGGGCGGTTTGCCCAGCAGCACGTCCATGGGCATGTCGATCACCCGCTCGCCGCCGGGGCCGTCTTCCAGGATGAGTTCGGGGGCGTCGGTGGCCACGCCGACCACCGCAAACGGGCAGCGCTCGCGCTCGCACATCGCCTCGAACAGCGGCAGCGCCTCGGGCGACACGGCCAGCACGTAGCGCTCCTGGCTCTCGTTGCACCAGATCTCCTTCGGGGCCAAGCCGGACTCTTCCAGCGGCACGCGCCGCAGGTCGAAGGTGGCGCCCTTGCCGGCACCGTCGACCAGCTCGGGGAAGGCATTCGAGATGCCACCGGCGCCCACGTCATGGATGGCCAGCACCGGGTTCTTCTCGCCGAGGGCCCAGCAGTGGTTGATCACCTCCTGGGCACGACGCTGGATTTCCGGGTTGCCGCGCTGCACCGAATCGAAATCGAGTTCGGCCGCATTGGCGCCGGCGGCCATCGAGCTGGCCGCACCACCGCCCATGCCGATGCGCATGCCCAGGCCGCCCAGCTGGATCAGCAGCGTGCCGGCACCGAACGGCAGCTTGTGGGTTTGACCATCGCTGATGGTGCCCACGCCGCCGGCAATCATGATGGGCTTGTGATAGCCACGGCGCACGCCGTCGACCGTCTGCTCGTAGGCGCGGAAGTAGCCACCCAGGTTCGGTCGGCCGAACTCGTTGTTGAACGCCGCGCCGCCCAGCGGGCCGTCCAGCATGATCTGCAGGGCGCTGGCGATGTGCTCGGGCTTGCCGTAGGGGCGCTGTTCCCAGGGCTCGGCGGTGTCGGGCAGATGCAGGTTGGACACCGAAAACCCGGTCAGCCCGGCCTTGGGACGCGCGCCCTTGCCGGTGGCACCTTCGTCGCGGATTTCACCGCCGGCACCGGTGGAGGCGCCCGGGAACGGGGAAATCGCGGTCGGGTGGTTGTGCGTCTCGACCTTCATCAGCACATGCGCCACTTCCGGGCGGGCGCCGTACTGCGGGGCGTTGGTGTAACCCTGCGGACCCCAGCGTTCGATCGGGCCGCCTTCCATCACCGCGGCGTTGTCGGAGTACGCCACCACGGTGTGCTGCGGGGCCAGTTGATGCGTGTTGCGGATCATCTGGAACATCGAGCGCTCCTGCTCGACACCGTCGATCGTGAACTTCGCATTGAAGATCTTGTGGCGGCAGTGCTCGCTGTTCGCCTGGGCGAACATCATCAGCTCGACGTCGCTCGGGTTGCGCTTCAGCGTCGTGAAGGCCTGCACCAAGTAGTCGATCTCGTCGTCGGACAGCGCCAGGCCGAACTCGCGGTTGGCCTGCTCCAGCGCGCCGCGGCCCTGGCCGATCACGTCGACGTGGGCCATCGGCTTGCCCGGCTGCTCGTCGAACAGGTGCACCGCGTCCTCGCGCACCAGGGCGGCGCTTTCGGTCATGCGGTCATGCAGCAGGGTTGCCACCGCCTGCAGTTCGTCGGCCGCGAGGTGCTTGACCCCGCCCAGCAGGCCGCTCTTGACCGTGATGCGGTATTCGGTCACCCGCTCCACGCGCTTGATCGCCAGGCCGCAGTTGTGGGCAATGTCGGTGGCCTTGGACGCCCAGGGCGAGACCGTGCCCAGGCGCGGCATCACCACGACCAGCTCGCCGTCGGCCGGGCCGGCGTACGGATCGCCGTAGTTCAGCAGCGCGGCGAGCTTGTCCTGCGCGGCGCGGTCCAGCGTCTGCTCGCTCCAGACCCAGTGCACATGGCGCGCATGCACCCCCACGATGCGGGGAGCCGCAGCCTGAAGGCGGGGCAGCAGGGCCTGGGCGCGGAAGGCGGAAAGGGCATTGCCGCCCTCGAAGTGGAGCAGGTGTTTGGCAGAAGCAGTCACGCGGAAAGCTCGGTAGGTGGTGGCGGGTCAGCCGGGGATGAGCAGGGCTGCCCGGTCGGCATCCCCACGAAACCCGCCATTTTAAGGGCCCGGTGCGATAATCCCGCGCCATGAGCAAGACCATCAAGACCGGCGCCGAAATCGACGGGATGCGGCTGGCCGGACGGCTGGCCTCCGAAGTCCTGGACTATCTGACGCCCCACGTGAAGCCCGGGGTCACGACCGAGCACCTCGACCGACTCGCGCACGAGTACATCGTGAACGTGCAAGGGGCCATTCCCGCGCCGCTGAACTACCAGCCGCCGGGTTACACGCCCTACCCCAAGTCGATCTGCACTTCGATCAACCACCAGATCTGCCACGGCATCCCGAATGACCGGCCGCTGAAGAACGGCGACATCGTCAACATCGACGTCACCGTCATCAAGGACGGCTGGCACGGCGACACCAGCCGCATGTTCCTGGTCGGGGAAGCCTCGATCGCCGCAAAGCGCCTGTGCCAGATCACCTACGAGGCCATGTGGCGCGGCATTGCCCGCGTGAAGCCCGGCGCGCGCCTGGGCGACATCGGCCACGCGATCCAGACCTTCGTCGAGAACGCCGGCTATTCGGTCGTGCGCGAGTTCTGCGGGCACGGCATCGGCCGCAAGTTCCACGAAGAACCCCAGATCCTGCACTATGGCCGCCCCGGCACGCTGGACGAGCTGGAGCCGGGCATGACCTTCACGATCGAGCCGATGGTCAATGCCGGGCGCCGCGAGATCCGTGAAATGCCCGACGGCTGGACCATCGTCACCAAGGACCGCTCCCTGTCGGCCCAGTGGGAGCACACCGTGCTCGTCACCGACACCGGCTACGAGCTGATGACGGTGTCGGCGGGCAGCCCGCAGCCACCCGCCTTCATCACGGCCTGAGCCCGCGATGGCTGCGCTTGCCGGCACCTCGGACAGTGCCCCCTCGGTGGTCGACCTGCGTGCCCAGTTCCGCAAGGGCAAGGCCGAGATCATCGAGCGCTTCCGCCAGGCACGCCCGACCGTGCCGGCCACGACACGGCTGCTTCGCGACCTCACCCGCCACGTCGACCAGACCCTGGGCGAACTCTGGAACAACGCCTACCTGCCCAAGGGCGCGGCACTGCTGGCGGTGGGTGGATACGGCCGTGGCGAGCTGTTCCCCTACTCCGACGTCGACGTGCTGGTGCTGCTGCCGGACGACACATCGCTGGCCCATGACGCCAATGCCGCGCTGAAGTCGGGCATCGAAGGCTTCATCACCGCCTGCTGGGACATCGGCCTGGAGATCGGCTCGAGCGTGCGCAGCGTGCAGGAATGCCTCGAGGAGTCCGAGCGCGACGTCACGGTGCAGACCGCCTTGCTGGAGTCGCGCCTGCTGTGCGGTTCGAAGGCACGCTACACCCAGTTCCGCAAGGCCTACGACGCACGCATGGATGCAAGCGCCTTCCTGCGTGCCAAGACGCTGGAGATGCGCCAGCGCCACCAGAAGTACGAAGACACGCCCTACTCGCTGGAGCCCAACTGCAAGGAAAGCCCGGGCGGTCTGCGCGACCTGCAGGTGGTGATGTGGGTCGCGCGCGCGGCCGGCCTGGGCAAGACCTGGGCGGCCCTGGCCGCCAAGGGGCTGGTCACGCCCTTCGAGGTCAAGCAGCTGCAGCGCAACGAAGGCACGCTCAAGGTGATCCGCGCGCGACTGCACACCGTGGCCGGCCGGCGCGAGGACCGGCTGGTGTTCGACCTGCAGACCGCCGTGGCCGAGAGCTTCGGCATGCAGTCCACCAAGGCCCGGCGCGCGTCCGAGGCGCTGATGCACCGCTACTACTGGGCCGCCAAGGCGGTGACCCAGCTGAACCTGATCCTGATGCTCAACATCGAGGAGCGCATCAGCGGCTCGCAGGACGCCCCGATGCGCCCGATCGACGCACAGTTCCTCGACCGCGGCGGCATGCTCGAAGTCGCCAGTGACGATCTGTACGAACGCGACCGGCATGCGATCCTGCGCACCTTCCTGCTCTTCCAGCAGACGCCCGGCATCAAGGGCCTGTCGGCGCGAACGCTGCGCGCGTTGTACAACGCCCGGGAGCTGATGGACGCCGAGTTCCGGCACGATCCGGTCAACCGCCAGACCTTCATGCAGATCCTGCAGCAGCCGGTGGGCCAGACCCATGCGCTGCGCCTGATGAACCAGACCTCGGTGCTCGGGCGTTACCTGTGGGTGTTCCGGCGCATCGTCGGGCGCATGCAGCACGACCTGTTCCACGTCTACACGGTCGACCAGCACATCCTGATGGTGCTGCGCAACGTGCGGCGATTCTTCGTGCCGGACCATGCCCACGAGTATCCGTTCTGCTCGCAGCTCGCCTCGCAGTTCGACCGCCCTTACGTGCTTTACGTGGCGGCGCTGTTCCATGACGTGGCCAAGGGGCGGGGTGGCGACCATTCCGACCTCGGTGCGGTCGAAGTCCGCCGCTTCTGCCGTGATCATGGCGTCGACAAGGACGATGCGGGCCTGATCGAGTTCCTGGTCAAGGAACACCTGACACTCTCGCGCGTGGCCCAGAAGGAAGACCTGAGCGACCCCGACGTCATCGAGTCGGTGGCGCGCCGGGTGAAGTCCGAGCGTCACCTCACGGCGCTGTACCTGCTGACCGTGGCCGACATCCGTGGCACCAGCCCCAAGGTGTGGAATGCCTGGAAGGGCAAGCTGCTCGAAGACCTGTACCGGCTCACGCTGCGCGCGCTGGGCGGCGCCAAGCCCAGCATGGACAGCGAGATCGAGGCCCGCAAGCAGGAGGCGCAGCACACGCTGAACCTGTATTCCATGCTGCCCGGCGCGCAAAAGCCGCTCTGGGACACCCTGGAGCTGAGCTACTTCGCCCGCCACGAAGCGGCCGACATCGCCTGGCACGCCCGGGTGCTGTCACGCCATGTGCAGACCGAGCAGCCGATCGTGCGGGCCCGCCTGTCGGCGGTTGGCGAAGGGCTGCAGGTACTGGTCTACGCGCCCGACCGGCCCGACCTGTTTGCGCGCATCTGCGGCTACTTCGATGCCGCCGGATTCAGCATCCTGGATGCGCGCATCCACACCACGCGCTCGCACTACGCGCTGGACACCTTCCAGGTCATCTCGCCCACGCTGGACCACCACTACCGCGACCTGATCTCATTGGTGGAGACCCAGTTGCTGCAGGCCCTGGTCAACCAGGGCCCGCTGCCCGAGCCGAGCCGCGGGCGGCTGTCGCGGCGGGTGAAGTCCTTCCCGGTACAGCCCCGCGTGCTGCTGCGCCCCGACGAGCGCGCCCAGCGCTGGCTGCTCAGCGTGTCGGCCAGCGACCGCTCGGGGCTGCTTTACTCGATCGCCCGGGTGCTGGCCAAGTACAAGCTCAACCTGCAGCTGGCCAAGGTCACGACCCTGGGCGAACGGGTCGAGGACACCTTCCTGATCGACGGCCCGGCCCTGCAGCAGAACCGGCTGCAGATCGAGATGGAGTCCGACCTGCTCGACGCCCTGGCCTGAGGCGCCCAGTGGCGGAGGCACCGCCACGGCGCTTCAGTCGTCGCTGTCGGGGTCGAGCTCGGGGAACAGCACCGACGTGAAGCCGAAGTGCGTGAAATCGCGCATGCGCATCGGGTAGAGCTTGCCGATCAGGTGATCGCACTCATGCTGCACGACGCGGGCGTGGAACCCGTCGACCTCGCGATCGATACGCCGGCCCTGCACGTCGAAGCCGGTGTAGCGAATGCGCTGAAAGCGCGGCACCACACCGCGCATGCCCGGCACCGACAGGCAACCTTCCCAGTCTTCGTGTTCCTCGTCGGTCAGCGGCGTGATCTGCGGGTTGATCAGCACCGTCTGCGGCACCGACGGCGCGTTCGGGTAGCGCGTGTTGCGCGAGAAGCCGAAGATCACCACCGCCAGATCCACGCCGATCTGCGGCGCAGCCAGGCCCGCCCCCTTGGCCGCATGCATGGTGTCGAACAGGTCGTCGACCAGGGAGCGCAGCTCGGGTGTGTCGAACTGCCTCACCGGTTTGGCCACGCGCAGCAGGCGCGCATCGCCCATCTTGAGAATCTCCCGCACTGCCATCGGCTGTCTCCCCAGCTGTGTCCGTGTCGTCGAATTACCATGTCGAACCCGGGATGATGCCTTGAGTGACGCCGTGATGACCACCCCCCTTCGACATGCCCTATTGTGTACGGTGCTCGCCACCTGCGGCGCGCTTGCCCAGGCCTCCCCGCAGGCCTGTGACATCGACGGTCAGCATGTGAACCCGTCCAACGGCCACACGACGGCTGGCAAGACCGGCATCATGCGCTGCCGCGACGGCAGCACCGGCCAGCTCCAGCGCGAGGAAGAACTGCGCAATGGCGCCTTTGTCGGCCTGGTGCGCTTCTACAAGGACGGGGTGCTGCTCAAGGAGCACCAGCGCAACGAACGCGGCAATCGCGACGGGCTGGCGCGCGAATACGCGGGCACACCCGGCGCCAACCCGGTGGTGCGCGAGGAAACCCTGCGCAATGGCACGACGGTGGGTGTGGCCCGTTCGTGGTACCCGGACGGGGTGCTGCGCCGGGTCTCCCACCATGGCGACGACGGACGCGAGACCGCCGTGGCCGAGTTCACCCGCAAGGGCCAGCTCAAGGAGCTGCGCTGTGCCGAGCGCGCCGTGCTGGCACCGCATGCCGACGACGCCCAGTGGTGCGGCCACCAGGGCGCCGCCCGACCGGTGACCCTGCATGCCGAGGACGGCCAGGTGGCCGCCCGCCTCACCTTCGAGCGAGGCCAGCGCCGCGCCGCCGAGTGGCTGTGGCCCAACGGCAAGCTGCGCGGCCAGGAGGACACCACCGCCGCCGGGGGCACCGAACGCAGCTTCCGCCAGGACGGCAGCCGGGCCCGGGAGGTCGAATGGGTCGGCCAGGGCCGCGAGCGTCGCACCGTGGCCGAGCGCGAATTCCACGACAGCGGCACGCTGGTGCGCGAGCGCCGCTTTGCCGACGGTGTGCTGCGGCTGGAGCAGCAGTGGTACCTGAATGGCCAGCCCCGGCAGAAGATCGAGTACACCGGCCGGCCTGGTGAACCCGCCCAGCGCAACGAATCGGGTTACCACGACAACGGCCGCCTCGCCTACGAAGGCAGCTGGGTGATGACCAACCGCTACGACGGCCATCGCACCGGCGTGCACCGCCGTTTCGACCCGCAGGGGCAGTTGCGCCAGGAAACCCACTTCGACACCCGCGGCCGGGTGAACCGCGAGCGCGAGCTCGACGAGAACGGCCGTGTGCTGCGCGACGACGAGGTGTTCGAGGACGGCTCCCGCAAGGCCTACACCCGCTGACACCCCGTGACACCCGCCTGCATCCGCTGACACGCCCCATGAGCGCACACGCCGGCGATTCGATCTGGAGCACCCTGCGTCACCGGCAGTTCCTGGGCTTGTGGGGCAGCGGCGGCGTCTACTTCATCGGCAATGCGATGCAGTCGATGGCCGCCGCGTGGCTGATGGTCGAGCTGACCGGCTCGTCCTTCCTGGCCGCGCTGGTGCAGACGGCCGTCTTCCTGCCGATGTTCCTGCTGGCCCTGCCGGCCGGCGTGCTGGCCGACATCACCGACCGCAAGCGCCTGATGAGCATTGCGCTGGTCGTGCAGGCCGTGACCGTGGCGGTGCTGGCCGGCCTGCTGCTGGCCGGCTGGGCCGGACCGGCCGCCCTGCTGTTCTTCACCTTCGTGGCCGGCTGCTGCACCGCAGCCCTGTCGCCGGCCTGGAATTCGGCCATCGGCGAGGCCGTGCCGCGTGATGAACTGCCGCAGGCGATCACCGCGGTCGGCATCGCCTACAACGCGGCACGTGCCCTGGGCCCGGCCCTGGCCGGCGTGGTGTTTGCAGCAGCCGGCGGTGCCTGGGTGTTTGTCGCGGCGGTGGCCAGTGTCGTGGCCATGCTGTGGGCGATCCACCGCTGGCCGCCGGCCGCCCATCCGCCGTCGCGCCTGCCACCGGAACGACTGTGGAGCGGCACCGTCAGCGGCCTGCGCTACGCCTGGCACTCGCACCTCATCCTGGCCCAGCTCGTGCGCACCATGGCCTACAGCGGTGCCGGGTCGGCCCTGTGGGCCCTGCTGCCGGTGATCGGCCAGCGCCAGCTCGGGCTGGGCGCCGAGGGGTTTGGCCTGCTGATGGGTTGCCTGGGCACCGGCGCGGTGGCCGCCGGCCTCGTGATCGGCAAGGTGCGTGCCCGTGTGGGACTGGAGCGGCTGGTCGGCGCGGCCTGCCTGCTGTTCGCTGGCGTGATGCTGGTGGCCGCCTTCGTGACCTGGCGGCCCGGGGTCTATGTGGCGCTGGTGCTGGGGGGTGCCTCATGGATGTCGGTGCTGTCGACCTTCAACACCGCAACCCAGACCAGCGCGCCACGCTGGGTGCGGTCACGGGCCACCGCGATGCACATCCTGTGTGCGCTCGGGTCGTTTGCGCTGGGTTCGGCACTGTGGGGTGCCGTCTCCGGGCTGGTGGGCCTGCCGGCCACGCTGGCCGCCGCCGCCTTGTGCATGGCCGCCGGGTTGCTGCTGGTGCGGCGCTTTCCGCTGCGCATCGGCATCGAGACCGAAGTGACCCAGGCCCGCCCCTGGGAGGACCTGTTTGTGGTCGACCAGCCCCATCCGGACGCCGGCCCCGTGGCGGTGGAGATGGCCTATCGCATTCGCCCCGAAGATGCCGACGCCTTCCTGCGTGCCATCGGTGAGCTGCGTGCACCGCGCCGCCGCGATGGCGCCAGCTTCTGGCGCGTCTACCGCGACCTGAGCGACCCGTCGCGCTACTTCGAGCGCTTCATCGTCTCATCCTGGGCCAGCTACCTGCACCAGCGCGAACGGGCCACGGTGGCCGACCAGGAAGTGGAGGCCCGCGTGCGTGCGTTCGTGCTGCCGGGCGAGACGGTCACGGTGAACCACTACATCGCTGAGCTTTGAGCTGCGCCAGCCCTGGCCCGCGGTGAGCGGCAGCAGCCCACTCAACGACAGGGCCAGCCGATGTGCCAGCCGTGCCGGCCGCGTCTTGCATCTGTGCGCCAACGCGTGAGTGCAAACGGTCAGGCGCCGTCTTCAGGCTGCTTGTCGTCTGCCGCGGCCGCCGCCCACATGCGCTGAATCTGCCAGAGCGCCAGCGTCCATACCGGAAGGGCGATGAGGAGCACCTTGATCGCCGGTGCGGCGTAGGCAGGGTCGGAGCCGAAGATCGAAGATGTGAAGACCAGCAGCGGTGTTCCCGTCAGGGTGCCGTTGCCACCCTCGATGCTCAGAGGCGTCAGCACCAGCGCCGACCAGCCACCCCAGATCAGTGCGCGCGCGAACCTGGACTGACAGGCACGCGCGGAAAAATAGGCGGCAAGTGTCAGTGGCAGCGCGACCAGGACGCACAGGCCATACAGAAGGTAGAGGAGCACACTGAAGTCCGAGGCCTGCGCGAAGCCCGGGGTACTGCAGGCCAGGGCGGCCAGCGCCAGGCGAAGGTAACGAACGGAATACCTTGCCGCGACACCAGCGAAAGATGCACCTGCCATGCTGTTCAGCCCGCCTTCTGCGGTAGCCCACAGCGCACCGCAGGCGCACTTTCAGCCGCACCCTTGTGCCTCACGGACGTGCTGCGCAGTTGCGCCAAACCTGAAGCGCAGCGGATCATGGCCGTGTCCTCCATCACCTTGTTCACGATTCGGCAGGTCAGTCGCCCCGCACGTCAGCCACCCGAGGCCAGCAGCGCCCGCAGCCCATCCTCGTCGATCACGGCCACGCCCAGCTCCTGCGCCCGGGCGAGCTTGCTGCCGGCTTCTGCCCCGGCCACCACATAGTCCGTCTTGCGGCTCACTGACCCCGAGACCTTGCCGCCGGCCGCCTCGATCAGGTCCCGCGCCTCGTCACGGCCCAGTGTGGGCAGCGTGCCGGTGAGCACGAGCGTCTTGCCCAGCAGCGGGCGCGGTGCATCGCTCGCGGTGCCCTGCCCCTCGGGCCAGCTCAGGCCGGCGGCGCGCAGTTGCTCGACCACCTCGCGGTTGTGCGGCTGGTCGAAGAAGGTCCGGATGCTGGCTGCAACCACCGGGCCGACGTCGTTGACCTCAAGCAACTGCTCGACGCTCGCATCCATGATGCGGTCCAGGGTGCCGAAATGCCGGGCCAGGTCCTTGGCGGTGGCCTCGCCGACATGGCGGATGCCGAGCCCGAACAGAAAACGCGCCAGCGTGGTCTGCTTGGATCGCTCCAGTGCATCGACCAGGTTCTGCGCACTCTTGTCGGCCATGCGGTCGAGCGCCGCCAGCTTGGCCACCCCGAGCTTGTACAGCTCGGGCAGGGTGCGGATGATGCCGGCGTCGACGAGCTGTTCGACGAGCTTGTCGCCCAGGCCTTCGATGTCGAGTGCGCGGCGCTGCGCAAAATGCAGCAGTGCCTGCTTGCGCTGCGCGGGGCAGAACAGGCCGCCGCTGCAGCGCCAGTCGACCTCACCTTCCTCGCGCACGATGGTGCTCTGGCACACCGGGCACTGTCCGCCCAGGCGCTGGTACAGGCTGAAGGGTTCGCTGGCGACCGCCTCTGGCGGACGGCGCTCCAGCACCACACCCACCACCTCGGGAATCACATCACCGGCCCGCCGCACGATCACCGTGTCGCCGATGCGCACGTCCTTGCGACGGGTTTCGTCTTCGTTGTGCAGCGTCGCATTCGTCACGGTGACCCCGCCGACAAACACCGGCGCCAGCTTGGCCACCGGCGTCAGCTTGCCGGTGCGGCCCACCTGCACCTCGATGCCCAGCACGGTCGTGAGCTGTTCCTGCGCGGGGTACTTGTGCGCCACCGCCCAGCGCGGCTCGCGGGTCACGAAACCGAGCTGGCGCTGCAGGGCCACGCTGTTGACCTTGTAGACCACCCCGTCGATGTCGAACGGCAGGCTGTCGCGGCGCGCGCCCATGGCCTGGTGGAAGGCCACCAGCCCCTCGGCCCCCTGGACCACGGCGCGGTCCGCACACACCGGCATGCCGAAGGCCAGCAGCGCATCGAGCATGGCACTGTGCGTGGGGGGTTGATCCCAGCCCTGCACCTCACCCAGCCCGTAGGCAAAAAAGCTCAGCGGCCGGCGCGCGGCAATGGCCGGGTCGAGCTGCCGCACGGCGCCGGCAGCGGCATTGCGCGGGTTGACGAAGGTCTTGTCGCCCGCCTGGCGCTGGCGTTCGTTCAGGGCCTCGAAATCGTCGCGCCGCATGTAGACCTCGCCGCGCACCTCCAGCACGGCCGGGGCCACGCCCAGCAGCCGCAACGGGATCTGGCCGATCGTGCGGATGTTCTGGGTGACGTCCTCCCCGACCTCGCCGTCGCCGCGGGTGGCGGCCTGCACCAGCACGCCGTCGACATAACGCAGGTTGATGGCCAGGCCGTCGAACTTGAGTTCGGCGGCATATTCCACCGGCGGATCCTCAGGGCCCAGACCCGCCTCGCGCCGCACGCGGGCATCGAAGGTGGCCGCACCGCTGGCTTCGGTGTCGGTTTCAGTGCGGATCGACAGCATCGGCACCGCATGGCGCACGCTGGCAAAGCCATCGAGCACCTTGCCCAGCACACGCTGGGTGGGCGAGTCGGGTGTCAGCAGGTCAGGATGAGCTGCCTCAAGGGCCTGCAACTCATGGAACAGCTTGTCGTACTCGGCATCGGGTATCGTCGGTGCGTCGAGCACGTAATAGCAGTGTGCGTGATGATGCAGCTGCTCGCGCAGGACGCGGGCGCGCTCGGCCGGCAGGACGGCCGGTTGAAAAAGATCGCTCTGGCTCATGGATGCGCATTGTCAGCCAGATGAGCCAGTCCGCGATGCCGCCGGGTCCACCGCTCACACCGTCTTTCAAGGAGGCCTCATGCCCTATGACCACGACCTCATCACGCTGGGCGCCGGCTCGGGCGGCGTTGCCGCGTCCCGACGCGCCGCAGCCCTGGGCGCGCGGGTGGCTGTGATCGAGGGGGGCCGCGTGGGCGGCACCTGCGTGATCCGTGGTTGCGTGCCCAAGAAGCTGCTGATGTATGCCGCGCAATATGGCGACGCCTTGCAGGAGGCTGCCGGCTACGGCTGGACCGGGCTTGCCGGCGCCCGGTTCGACATGGCGCACTGGGCCCGCAGCAAGGCCGCCGAGATCGACCGGCTGGAAGGCATCTACCGCAAGCTGCTGGCCGACTCGGGTGTGATGCTGGTCGAAGGCTGGGCGCGCCTGCACGATGCGCATACGGTGGTCATCTCCGGCCCTGCGGGCGAACACCGGCTCACCGCGCGCCACATCCTGATTGCCACCGGGGCCAGCCCGGTGCGCAACAGCCTGCCGGGCATCGACACCTGCCCCACCTCGAACGAATTGCTGGACCTGCAGCATGTGCCGCGCCGCGCCGCCGTGATCGGCGCCGGCTACGTGGCCCTGGAGTTCGCCAGCATGCTGGTACGCCTGGGCAGCGAGGTCAGCGTGTTCTACCGCGACACCCTGCCGCTGCGCGGCTTCGACACCGACCTGCGCACCCGGCTGGCCCAGGCCTTGAGTGGCGCCGGCGTGTCACTCCACCCGGGCGGCGCGCCACAGGCCATCTCGCTGCAGGCCAGTGGCGGGCACACCCTGCACTGGGCCGATGGCCGCAGCGACGACGGCTTCGACTTTGTGCTCAACGCCACCGGGCGGGCACCCAACACCACCAGCCTGGGCCTGGATGCGGCCGGCGTGCGCACGACCGTCAGCGGTGCGGTGGAGGTCGACAATGCGCTGTGCACCTCGGCCGATGGCGTGTATGCCATCGGCGACGTCACCGACCGCCCCAACCTCACGCCGGTGGCCATTGCCGAAGGACGGGCCCTGGCCGAGCGCCTGTTCGGACCCGGGCGACCGATGCCCGAACTCGAAGGCCTGGCCACCGCCGTGTTCACCCTGCCCCCGCTGGGCACCGCCGGCAGCACCGAAACCCAGGCGCTCGAGCAGGCCGGCCCCGCCCATGCCGACGGCCGGCCGCGCCTGAAGATCTTCGAGGCGGACTTCCGCCCGATGCGCCAGGCCTTCATCGACGGGACCGAGCGCGCGTACATGAAGCTGGTGGTCGATGCCGACAGCGATCGTGTGCTTGGCGTGCACATGCTCGGCGCCGACGCGCCCGAGATCGTTCAGAGCCTGGCCGTGGCGCTGCGGTGCGGTGCCACCAAGGCGCAGTTCGACCGCACCATTGCAGTCCATCCCACCGCGGCCGAGGAGTTCGTGCTGATGCGCGAGCCCAGCCGGCTGGTGCGCTGACCCGGGCGGCGGGCCGGCCCGCCAGGGCCATCGCTGTGCGTCAACCCCGGTCAAGCATGGCGGGAGCCGCAGTCGACCTGGGCTGGGATTCAGGTGCTGAGTCCGGCCACCACCAGCCCGCCGGCTGCGAGCAGGCCGATCCAACCCGCATGGCGACCCTTCGTTGCGACGAGCACCAGCAAAGCGCTGCTCACCAGGCCCGCCGCCATCACCGGCCCGACAAACGGCAGACCGAGGTGGCCATTGGCCGGCTGCGCGAGCCACACCAACATGGCCGCCACGCTCCACCCCAGCAAGCTCACTGCATGCCAGGTCGCCCACAGGATGCGCACATGCGGTTCACGCAGCACCGTGCCGCCCTGCGTGGGAATGACACCCTGCCCCCGCATGCGACGGAAGATCAGGCGCTCGCCGAGCACCGAATGCACCAGCCCGATGACAAGGGTCAGGGCACCAGCGGCAACGAAGTACAGGTTCATGTCAGGCCTTGGTCGTAGAAACCGAACTGGACACCATCAGCAGCGCGACGCGCATGGCCGACCGCCAGGGACAGGCGTCAAGCGGACCCATCGCCCGCCGGTTGGCTGCACACATCATGCGGCCCCTCTGCGCGACGCCGCTCCACGGCAAGCGCCCTGTCGTAGGCCGCAGCGCCCATCGATTGGCGCAGTTCAGTGTGAAAGCGCAGGTCCACACCTGGTTCATGCGCCCAGACTACAGCCATCACCCCGCCCGCCGCGAGGTCGATGCAGGCCTGCAGCAAGTTCGGCACCTCACCCGATGATGTCCTGAGGCTCGCCCGCAGCGGCGCAGGTGCGCGCTCCAGCAATGCTTCACTGAAACCGTCAGCGAGCGCAATGTAGTCGTCAAAACCAAGCGGCAGCGGCAGTTTGTCGTCGTCCACACCAAGATACCGCAGCGCGGGACCCGTTCGTCCACCGGTGTCATACCACTCCGCCGTGAGCTCGACACGCACCGTGCCGGGGGACGCGTAGCGGGCCGCCTGGTGCAACAGGCGCTCGACTGCTTCGCGTGCTCCTCGACTTTCGTGATTGGTCATGTGCTCCGCGCCGCTCACCATCCTGATACGCCTTGAATTCACAAGCCAGCCCGGCCCGACCGAGGTAGCGGAGCTTGCCCCAGGCCCGGCGGACGGGCTCATCCAGCCGAGCCATCTTGCCGCACAGGGTGTATGCCTGCAGGACGACGTGACACTTGCCTGCGCCCTGGCCGATGAACACCACCATGTCGACGGCGCCGCCTTGTGCCGTGCCCTCGAACTCGGCCTCGCAGCCTTGCAGCACCCCATCTGAGGCAGGCCGCAGCGTCAGCGACCACCAGCCCGCACGGCACGGCGCGCCTGCCGGCCCGACGTGCAGAGCAGGCTGCAGCGCGCAGCCAAAGCCTCCACCCCATCGAGGGTCGAGCAGGCCCTCATCGGCTCACGACAGCCTTGAACAACATAGGAGTAGTCCGGCAGCCCACCGTCCAGGATGCGCACGGGCAGATCCTGCGCCTGCGCCTGCGCCTGCGCCTGCGCCTGCGCTTGCGCTTGCGCTTGCGCTTGAACTTGCGATGCCACGAGCACCAGCGCAACCCCCGACAGCAGGCGCCGCAGTGCATGCAGGACACGCCCGTGGAGATCGTCGTGATCGTCGTGATGTGTCATGTGGTGCCGACTCATGGCCAGCCGCCATCGATGCGGCAGGCGCTGCCCGCTGCCATGATGCATGGCCCTCAGCGCGCACCCACGCCCAGGTCGAATCATTGCCGCAACGCTTTGAGATAGAACGCACCGCCCGCGCCGGAGCCGCTGAGGTGCAGTGATCGAGCACCTGCGCCAAAGAACGCGCCGTCCACCTTGTCCAGCGCCACATTGATCGTGAGGGTCGGCGCGCCGTCTTCGGGCCGTGCGTCGTGCGGCAGACCGATGACGGACATCGTGCCGCGCTGTGCAGCGTCATGCTTCAACCGGGAGTCCTCGACCGTGAGCGTCCCGGGCAGGGAGAACGTCACGCTGCGGCCATCCGACGAGGTGCATTGCACCGGAGCGACAAACACATGTCCGAAGCGGGCATCGACCGTCAACTCCACGGGGCAGTTGCCGGGCATCACCTCCAGCAGGTTCCTGATGTTCACCGCGGCCCCGCTGCCCGCCACCAGATGGACGAATCCACGGTACTTCACTGCGTCGCCCGTGATGGCGTCCGCCCGGTCGGTCGTCAAGCCGATCTCGGAAGACCACATCGTCCCGTCCAGCCAGGTGCGAATTCCGGTCTGAAGCGAACCCGATGAGCCACCCTCACCGGTGCTGTGAACGACGCTGATGACGTTCTCGTCGTAGAGCGACAGCCGGATCGTCCCTAAGTTCGGGGCCTCGAAGAGCCAGGCATTCTCGTTCTCACGACGGCTGAACAGGTAGGTGTGCCCATCCAGTACCAACCTGTTCTTGCCGATGAGCAGCGGCTTGCGTTCACTGCCGTAGGTGTAGGCACTGCGAACGAAGGCACCGGCGAGCGTCTCGAAGCTCCAGTCCTGGCGCCAGCCGAACGCGTCGACCTTGAACACCTCGCCGTTGGGGTCGGTTGCGGCGGCGATGATCTGCTGCGCGGTGGCTGCGGTGGCCGTCGGGGCGATGCAATGGCCATCGCCATCACGCTGAGCGCACAGACGCCCCGACGGCGCGGCGAACACGGTCGATGGTGTTTGCTCCAGCTCGGGGGGGGTCGTGCTGCCTCCCCCGCCGTCCCCGCCATGGCCTGCACCGCCTTCGCCACCTCCACCGCACGAGGCCAGCAGCAGACACGCCAGTCCGCCGGCGACGAACGGTGTCAGCCGCGACGCAATTGAATTGAATGGGGCTCTGATGTGCCGAAGGATCATGGTGAATTCACAAGTGCAATGAAATCTGAGGCGGCCAGGCAGCGAGCCGTTCGCGCATGCCGCCGATCGCGGCGCTGCGATGGCAATCCGGCTCATCCGTCGACCGACACCATGAACTTCAGGACGATCAGCAAGGACATCAGACAGCGTCGCCTGGGCCCGCTTGGCGCGTCGGATCGTACAGCCGAACAATCGTGTCGAGCCTTGTCATGCGTAAGCGTTTGCGACGCACCGGCCGTTGCTCAGGTCTTGCGGGCGGCAGAACGTGCCCGTTGCACGCAGGCGTCATGTTGGCCATGCTGAAACCTCCTTCCATGCGGTCGCGCTTCAGCGCGGGCGTGTGCTCGCAAGGCACACCCTGGCGGCGAGGTGCGAACGGGCGAGCGCGCTGGAATGAGTCTGGATGGTGATGGCCGCCGCGTCGAACCGACGCATGGCCGGCCCTGGCGTACAGGACGCGCCCCGCGCCCGCGGTTGCTCAGCTGAACAGCCGACGCGCCGCCGGTGAGCCCGCCGGCAGGCCCCGTGCCTCGAGCTCGGCATAAAGCCGCTCGAGTTCACCGCCGATCGAGGCAAAACCTTCGGGCGTCAGTGGCCGTCCCTCGTCGTCAACGACGGCGGCATCCATGCCCAGCGCCAGCGCCTGCGCACTGGCCTGCCAGGCCGCGAACGGGGCTTCGGACTTGGCCGTCTGGGGCACGTCGAAGGACAGGGTCACATCGCGCACCACGGCCTGGCCGGGGTCGTCGGCAAATGCGGCCTGGGGGTCGAAGTTGAGCGACAGCACCGGCGGTGCGCCGTCTTCCTGGGCAGGCAGCACCAGCCGTCCGGCCACCACGCCCGGCACGAAGCCGTGGCGCGCCGCATGCTGCTGGATGTAGCCCACCGACCACGCCGCACCACGGGCATGCAGGCGGCACGCGAGTTGGGCGTCATGTTCGCTGGCGAACTGGTCGAGTTCGCGCGCACGGGTGACGGCGTCGAGCATGTCGGGAAAGTCGGCCACCGCGCCAATGGCGTCGGCAAAGACCTGCACCTTCTGGATGAACTCGGAGTACTCGATCTCGTTGAGCGGCCCGGTGCGGTTGGCCAGTTGCAGCCCGGCCTGGAACTCGCGGTAGGTCTGCCCGGTGTGCGGGGGCTCCCATTCGCCGGTCTCGTGGTTGAGCCCCTCGATCAGGAAGGGCTTGCTGCCGGCGCGGCGTGTGGACGGCAGGTGTGCCACCACACTCTCACCCGCATACCGCACCTCGACCGGCAGGGCGACAAGCACGTCGATCAGCGGGTCGAGCCGAGCGCCCGCACGTCGGCTCGAGGGCTCGGCGCGCGTCACGATGGGCAGATCACTGTCCAGGGGTTCCAGCGTCGGTTCGATCGCCGGGGGCATGGCGGCCGGCGCACGCGGGCCCGGTCGGCGCACACCGGCGCGGCGGGCCTGCCACGCACCATGCGCCACCAGGCCGGCAATCACCAGCCCACCCGCGACCGCCAGCGCCAGTTGCAGGCTGCTCATCTGTTCACGCCGCCTCGGCCATGCCCACGGCCGCTTCCATGTCGACCGCCACGATGCGCGACACACCCTGCTCCTGCATGGTCACGCCGATCAGCTGTTCGGCCATTTCCATCGCGATCTTGTTGTGCGAGATGAACAGGAACTGGGTCCCCGACGACATGCTGCGCACCAGGTTGGCATAACGCTCGGTATTGGCGTCGTCCAGCGGCGCATCGACTTCGTCGAGCAGGCAGAACGGTGCCGGATTGAGCTGGAAGATCGCAAACACCAGCGCAATGGCGGTCAGCGCCTTCTCGCCACCGGACAGCAGATGAATCGTGCTGTTCTTCTTGCCGGGCGGCTGTGCCATCACCTGCACGCCGGCGTCCAGGATCTCGTCGCCGGTCATCACCAGGCGGGCGGTGCCCCCGCCGAACAGGCTGGGGAACATCGTGCCGAAATGCTCGTTGACGAAGTCGAAGGTCTTCTTGAGCAGGTCGCGGGTTTCGAGGTCGATCTTGTGGATCGCGTCTTCCAGGGTCGAGATCGCATCGTTCAGGTCGGCCGATTGCGCATCAAGGAAGGACTTGCGCTCACGCGCCGCGGTCAGCTCGTCCAGCGCGGCCAGGTTGACGGCACCCAGCGCCGCGATCTCGCGGTTGATGCGGTCGATCTCGCCTTGCAGCCCCTGAAGCCGCACACCGCCTTCCTGAATCGAGTTCGCCAGCACCTCGAGGTCGACCTGGGCCTGGGTGAGCTGCTCCATGTACTGGGCGCCCCCGAGCGATGCCGCCTGCTCTTCGAGCTGCAGCTTGGTGATGCGATCGCGCAGCGGCTGCAGGCTGCGCTCGAACTCCATGCGCTGCTCTTCGCTGCGACGCAGCCTGAGCGACAGGTCGTCGTATTCGCTGCGCTTGGCCGCCAACGCCGCCTCGCGCTCCGAACGCACAGCCAGCGCTTCCTGCAACCCCGCCTGGGCTGCCGCGTCGTTGAAGCCGTCGAGTTCGACCTGCAACTGCTCGGCCGTGCTGGCATTGGTCTGGATCTGCTGTGCGGCGGTTTCGATGGCGCGCTGCAGTTCGCCGCGGCGCGCCGACAGGGCGCGCGCCGAGAACTGGGACTCCTGCGCCTCGCGTTCGAGCGAGCGCAACTGCTCGCGGGCCTGGTTCAGGCGACGCTCGGATTCGATCACGGCTTCTTCAAGCTCGGCATGGCGCTCCTGCTCGTTGGCCAGGGCCATGTCGAGCTCCTCGAACCGGGCCTCGCCAGTGGCGCGCCGCTCGTTCAGCTCGTCGAGCTGGGCGTCGATCTCGGCGAGTTCACCGTCAATCTGGCCGCGCCGGCTGCTGGTCTGCTCGGCCTGCTGCGTCAGGCGCAGCAGCTCGACCTGCAGTTGATGGGCGCGGCTCTGCAGTTCGGCGGCCTCGCGACGAGCCGCCACCAGACGCGTCGAGCCTTCGGTGTAGGCGGCCTCGGCCCGGATCAGGGCGGAACGGGCATCTTCAGCGATCAGCGACTGCGCCCGCACCTGGCGCTCCAGGTTCTCGATCTCCTGGGCACGCTGCAGCATGCCGGCCTGCTCGGAGTCGGGCGCGTAGAAGGCCACGGCAAACTGCGAGACGGCATGGCCCTCGCGGGTCATGATGACCTCGCCGTGGGTGAGCTTGCCGCGCTGGGCCAGCGCGTCGTCGAGCGATGCCGCGGTGTAGACGCCTTCGAGCCAGTCGTTGAGCAGGGCCTTCAGGCCCGCGTCGTTCAGGCGCAGCAGGTCGGACAGGCGCGACAGCGTCTCGTGCGTGTTGCTGATGGCCCCGGCCGGCAGGGTGTAGAAGGCCAGCTTGGCCGGCGGCGCGTCGTTGGCAAAGGCCCGCACGGTTTCGACCCGGCCGACCTCCAGCGCATTCAGGCGCTCGCGCAGTGCCGACTCGAGTGCGGTTTCCCAGCCCGGCTCGATGTGAACGCGGGTCCACAGGCCCTGCAGGCCGTCCAGCCCGTGCTTGGCCAGCCAGGGCTTGAGCTTGCCTTCGGTCTGGACCTTCTCCTGCAGCGCGCGCAGGGCTTCCAGGCGCGCGCCGAGGTCGGTCTGCCGGCCAGACTCGGTATTGAGTTGTTCCTGGCGGGAGCGGCGCTCGTCGTCGAGTTGCGGCACCTGCTCGGTCAGCTCGTGCAGCCTTTCCTCGGCCACGGCCTGCGCCTCGGCAGCCAGCTCGTGCTGACGGCGAAGATCCCCCAGGCGCGCCTCGTCGGGCGCGGCCAGTGCACGCGACTCGGTGGTCAGGCGTTCCCGGCGCTGATTGAGCTGACGCGACTGGTCGTCGATGTTGCGCGACTCGGCCGCCAGCAGCTGGATCTGCTGCTGCACGCCGGCCACCGACGTCCGCTGCTCGTTGGCACGCGCCGAGGCGGCGCGCACGGCGTCTTCATGGGCCGGCAGGTTGCCCGCCTGCTCCTCGCACTGCGCCGCCAGGATCTCGGCCTGCTCCTCGGCCATCGCGATCTGCTCGGCGATGGTGTCGAGTTCGGACTCGGCATCGCTGCGTCGCTGCGACCACTGCTCGCTTTGCGCGCGCAGATCGGCCAGGCGCTGCTCCACCCGCTGGCGGCCCTCCACGACATAGCGGATGCGTTCTTCGAGGCGGCTGACTTCCAGGCTGGCCTCGGCCAGCGAGCCCTGGGCTGCGTGCAGCTCATCGCTGGCGTTGTAGTGGGCCTGGCGGATGGTTTCGAGTTCGGCCTCGACGTGGCGCAGTTCGGCCATGCGCGATTCGAGGGCATTGGTGGCAGCCAGCGCCTCCTTGTGCACCCGCTCCTGCTCGGTCGAGGCATCGCGGTGCTTCAGGAACCACAACTGGTGCAGCCTGAGCGTGCCCTGGTCCTGCAAGGCGCGGTATTGCGCGGCAACTTCGGCCTGCTTTTCGAGCTTTTCGAGGTTGGCATTCAGCTCGCGCAGGATGTCCTCGACGCGGGTGAGGTTCTCGCGCGTGTCCTTCAGCCGGTTCTCGGTCTCGCGGCGTCGTTCCTTGTACTTGGAAACCCCTGCCGCCTCTTCGAGGAACATGCGCAGTTCCTCGGGCTTGGACTCGATGATGCGGCTGATCGTGCCCTGCCCGATGATGGCGTAGGCACGCGGGCCCAGCCCGGTGCCCAGGAAGACGTCCTGAACGTCACGCCGGCGCACCGGCTGGTTGTTGATGAAATAGCTGGACGTGCCGTCGCGCGTGAGCACGCGCTTGACGGCGATCTCGGCGAACTGGTTCCACTGGCCACCGGCACGCGCGTCCTCGTTGCTGAACACCAGCTCGACGCTCGCCCGGCTGGCCGGCTTGCGGTTGCCCGAGCCGTTGAAGATCACGTCCTGCATGGACTCGCCGCGCAGCTCGGAGGCCTTGGACTCGCCCAGCACCCAGCGCACCGCGTCCATGATGTTGGACTTGCCGCAGCCATTGGGGCCGACCACACCGACCAGTTGCCCGGGCAGCTGGAAATGGGTGGGTTCGGCAAACGACTTGAAGCCGGACAACTTGATCGAATTCAGGCGCATGGGGGTGGGAAGGTGGCGGCCGGATGCGCACGACCTGATGCCGGCGCATGATGCAAGTGTTTGATTTGATTGATAAAAGCAGGCAGGAACCGCCGCTCTGGCGAGGCCGGATGATACCATTGGGGCCACCCGCAAAGGCGCGCTGGTGCGCGCCGCGAACGTCTGCTTACCTCTGTTGATTCCATGCCCAAGTCCACGTCCCGGTCGGCTGCCCCCAAGCAGCGCCCCATGCCTGCGAATCCGCCGTCGGCCCCGTCGAAGGAGCTGCACGTCTTCGACAACCCGTCGCCACAACGCGACTACGTGATCCAGTTCCAGATTCCCGAGTTCACCTGCCACTGCCCGCTGACCGGCCAGCCCGACTTCGCGCACTTCACGATCGACTGCATCGCCGACAAGCTGTGCATCGAACTCAAGAGCCTCAAGATGTACATGTGGAGCTACCGCAACGAGGGCGCGTTCCACGAGAAGGTCACCAACGACATCCTCGACGACATCGTCAAGGCCATCTCGCCGCGTTATCTGCGTATCACGGCCAAGTGGTACGTTCGTGGCGGCATCTACACCAATGTGGTGGCAGAGCACCGCAAGAAGGGCTGGAAGCCGCAGCCGCGTGTCGATCTGCCGGCGCATGCGGCCGAGTCCGGGCTGCTGGGCTGAACCCTCGGCCCCGGGGCCTGGCAGCGCCGGGGCGTCCACAACCCCTGCTGTGCCCGCACCAGCCGTGCGGCGGGCCCGGCCTGCCAGCGCAACCGTGGGCGCACGGGGATAATCCAACGCCATGAACCCGCTGCTCTCCCGCCTGAACCCCTACCCCTTCGAGCGCCTGCGTGCCCTGACGCAGGACATCGTGCCCAACCCGGCCCTGCGCCCGATCAGCCTGGGACTGGGCGAACCCCGCCATCCGACGCCCGAGCTGATTCGCGAGGCACTCGTGGCCTCGCTCGACGGCCTGGCCAGCTACCCTGCCACCGCCGGCACGCCGGCGCTGCGTGAAGCCATAGCCGGTTGGGTGCAACGGCGCTACGGCATTGCGCTGGATGCCGCCACGCAGGTGCTGCCGGTCACCGGCTCGCGCGAGGCGCTGTTTGCGCTGGCCCAGACGGTGGTCGACCCGACGCGCCATCGCGAGCACGGCGGCCCGGTTGTCGTGTGCCCCAACCCGTTCTATCAGATCTATGAAGGCGCCGCCCTGCTGGCCGGGGCACGCACGGCGTTTGCCAACAGTGATCCGGCGCGCAACTTTGCGGCCGACTGGTCGTCGATTCCCGAATCCACATGGGCACAGACCCAGTTGCTGTACGTGTGTTCACCCGGCAACCCCACGGGTGCGGTGGTGCCGCTGGACGAATGGGCCAGGCTGTTCGAGCTGAGCGACCGCCATGGCTTCGTGATCGCCTCGGACGAGTGTTATTCCGAGATCTACTTCCGCGACGAGCCGCCGCTGGGCGGCCTGGAAGCCGCGGCGCGGCTGGGCCGCACCGACTATCGCCGCCTCATCGCCTTCACCAGCCTGTCCAAGCGCTCCAATGTGCCGGGCATGCGCTCGGGCTTCGTGGCGGGTGACGCCGAGATCCTGCGGCAGTTCCTGCTCTACCGCACCTACCACGGCAGCGCCATGAGCCCGACGATCCAGCGTGCCAGCATCGCCGCCTGGAACGACGAGCAGCACGTGGTCGACAACCGCAACCTCTACCGGACCAAGTTCGCCCAGGTCACGCCGGTGCTGCAGCAGGTGCTGGAAGTCGCGCTGCCGGACGCCGGCTTCTACCTCTGGGCCCGCGTGCCGCCGAACGTTTGCGGCGGCAGCGACACCGAGTTCGCCCGCGGCCTGCTCGCTCAATACAATGTGGCGGTGCTGCCCGGCAGTTTCCTCGCGCGCGATGCCAACGGCACCAACCCGGGCGCCGGCCGCGTGCGCATGGCGCTGGTGGCCGAAGTCGACGAGTGCCTCGAGGCCGCCCATCGCATCGCCAGCTACGTCCGTTCCCTTACCTGAGCCGATTCCATGACCCAACAGATCGAATCCATCATCAACCAGGCGTGGGAAGACCGCGCGAACCTGTCTCCCAAGTCGGCCCCGTCGGACGTGCGCGACGCCGTCGAACACGTGATCGCCGACCTGAACAAGGGCCGCGTGCGCGTGGCCGAGAAGATCGACGGCGCCTGGACCACCCACCAATGGGTGAAAAAAGCGGTGCTGCTGAGCTTCCGCCTGAATGACAACGTGCCCATCCGCGCCGGCGAACTGGGCTTTTTCGACAAGGTGCAGACCAAGTTCGCCCACCTGGATGAAGAAGCGATGCGTGCCACCGGTGTGCGCGTGGTGCCGCCGGCCGTGGCCCGCCGCGGCAGCTACATCGCCCGCAACGTCGTGCTGATGCCTTCTTACGTGAACATCGGCGCCTATGTCGACGAAGGCACGATGGTCGACACCTGGGCCACCGTCGGCTCGTGTGCCCAGATCGGCAAGAACGTCCACCTGTCCGGCGGTGTGGGGATCGGCGGCGTGCTCGAGCCGTTGCAGGCCAACCCGACCATCATCGAGGACAACTGCTTCATCGGTGCACGCTCCGAAGTGGTCGAAGGCGTGATCGTCGAGGAGAACTCGGTGATCTCCATGGGCGTCTACATCGGCCAGAGCACCAAGATCTACGATCGTGCCACCGGTGAGGTGAGCTACGGGCGCATCCCGGCCGGCTCGGTCGTGGTGAGCGGCAGCCTGCCGAGCGCCGACGGCAAGTACAGCCTGTACTGCGCGGTGATCGTCAAGCGCGTGGACGCCCAGACGCGCGCCAAGACCAGCATCAACGAACTGCTGCGCGCCTGAGCAGGGCACCCGTTGCACGGGCCCGGTGCGCCGGGCCACCAGCACAAGGAGGACTTCGATGAGCGGTGGGAACATGGAGCGCGTGCTCCGTTTGATGGCGGAAAAGCAGGCGTCGGACGTGTACCTTTCGGCCAACACGCCCATCCTCATCAAGATCCACGGTCAGATCCTGCAGGTGAGCGATCAGCCGCTGACGCCGCAGCAGCCCCGCCAGCTGCTGTCCGAGGTGCTCAGCCCGACCCAGCTTGAAGAACTCGACGACACCGGCGAGCTGAACATCGGTATCGGCATCTCGGGCGTGGCGAGCTTCCGCCTGAGCGCGTTCAAGCAGCGCGGTTCGGTGGCAGGCGTGTTCCGCTGCATCCCGCATGTGATTCCGCCGCTGGAGTCGCTGGGGGTGCCCGACGTGCTCTCTTCGCTGATCCTTGAAAAGCGCGGCCTGATCCTGCTGGTGGGTGCCACCGGCACCGGCAAGAGCACGACGCTGGCCGCGATGCTGGAGCATCGCAACCAGAACGTGGCCGGCCACATCCTCACCATCGAGGACCCGATCGAGTTCCTGTTCTCGAACAAGAAATCGGTGGTCAACCAGCGTGAGGTCGGCCGTGATACGCAGTCGTTGCAGATCGGCCTGAAAAACGCACTGCGCCAGGCACCCGACTGCATCCTGATCGGTGAAATCCGTGACCGCGAGACCATGACCATGGCGCTGTCATACGCGCTGTCGGGGCACCTGGTGCTGTCGACCATGCACGCGAACAACAGCTACCACGCACTCGGCCGGATCCTGTCGTTCTATTCGCCCGAGTCGCGTCCGGCGCTACTGTCCGACCTCTCCTCGGGCCTGAAGGCCATCATCTCGCAGCGTCTGCTGCGTTCGGTGTCCGGCGGCCGCGTGGCGGCGGTCGAGGTGCTGATGAACACCAAGCTCATCCAGGAGCTGATCGAAAAGGGCGACCTGGCCGGCGTGAAGGAAGCGATGGAAAAGTCCCTGGCCGAAGGCTCGCAGACCTTCGAAGCAGACATCGCCCGCATGATCGAGCAGGGCCGCGTGACCCGCGAGGAAGGCCTGGCTTACGCGGATTCGCCGACCAACCTGATGTGGCGCCTGCAGAACGAGACAACGTCTCCGGCCAAGGCCACCCCCAAGAAGGAAGAAGTCGACGACGGGCCCTCCTTCACCGACATCACCCTGGAAGTGCGCAGCGAGGAGCGCACCACCAGCGGCTACGGCACCACCGGCTTTGGCGGCATCCGCTGAAGCCCCGCCCCACGAACTTCATGACCGATACGCTGAGACTTGTCGAAGAACTGATCTCCCGTGCCTCCGTGACGCCCGAGGACGGCGGCTGCCAGGCCCTGCTGGCCGAACGCCTGGCGCGCCTGGGCTTTGACTGCCATCACCTCGAGCATGGCCCGCAGGACTTCCGCGTGCGCAACCTGTGGGCACGGCGTACCGGCGCGGCGGGCGCGGACGGCCCGACCCTGGTGTTTGCCGGCCACACCGACGTGGTCCCCACCGGGCCGCTCGAACAATGGCACAGCGACCCCTTCGTGCCCACCCATCGCGACGGCCTGCTGTATGGCCGCGGCGCAGCCGACATGAAGACCTCGATCGCGGCCATGGTCGTGGCCATCGAGGAGTTTGTGCAGGTGCACGACCAGCACCGCGGCTCGATCGCCCTGCTCATCACGAGCGACGAGGAAGGCCCGGCCAACGACGGCACGGTGAAGGTCTGCGACTGGCTGAAGTCGCGCGGTGAAAGGCTCGACTACTGCATCGTCGGTGAACCCACCTCGGTGAACGCGCTGGGCGACATGATCAAGAACGGCCGGCGCGGCTCGCTGTCGGGGCGGCTGGTCGTGCGCGGTGTGCAGGGGCACATCGCCTATCCCCACCTGGCCCGCAACCCGATCCACCTGGCCGCCCCGGCGCTGGCCGAGCTGACCACCATCGAGTGGGATCGCGGCAATGCCTTCTTTCCCCCGACGAGCTGGCAGGTGTCGAACATCCATGCCGGAACGGGCGCCACCAATGTGATCCCCGGGGCGCTGACGATCGACTTCAACTTCCGCTACTCGACCGAATCGACACCCGAGGCCTTGCGTGAACGTGTGCATGCCGTGCTCGACCGCCACGGCCTCGACTACGACCTGGCCTGGACCCTCGGCGGCCTGCCCTTTCTGACGACCCCGGGTGACCTGAGCGAAGCCCTGGTGTCGGCCATTCGCACCGAGACCGGTCTGACGCCCGAACTGTCGACGACCGGCGGCACGTCCGATGGCCGCTTCATTGCGCAGATCTGCCCGCAGGTCATCGAGTTCGGGCCACGCAATGCCACGATCCACAAGATCGACGAATGCGTCGAAGTGGCGCACATCGAGCCACTCAAGAACATCTACCGCAAGACCCTGGAAGCCCTGATCGCATGAACGTCATCGAACTCATCGAGCGCTCCAGCGCCCGCCTCGACCAGGCGGGCGTTTCGTTTGGGCATGGCACGACCTGCGCCTTCGACGAGGCCGCCTGGCTGGTGCTGTGGTCGCTCGGCCTGCCGCTCGACGACCTGGACGCCGTGGCCGATCAGCCTGTGTCCGACGCCGCCGCCGCCCGCGCCGAGGCCTTGGTCGAACAACGCATCACCACCCGCAAGCCCGCGGCCTACCTCACGCGCGAAGCCTGGCTGCAGGGCGTGCCGTTTTATGTCGACGAGCGCAGCATCGTGCCCCGGTCGTTCATCGCCGAGCTGCTGGCCGACGGCACCATCGACCCCTGGCTGAGCGAGCGCACCCGCCGTGTGCTCGACCTGTGCACCGGCAACGGCAGCCTGGCCGTGCTGGCCGCACTGGCCTATCCCGAGGTCGAGGTGGACGCCGTGGACCTCTCGCCCGAGGCGCTGGAGGTGGCCCGCATCAACGTCGAACGCCATGCCCTGCAGCAGCGGGTGCGGTTGATCCGCAGCGACCTGCTCGCGCAGGTGAGCGGCCCCTACGACCTGATCCTGTGCAACCCGCCATACGTGAATGCACAGGCCATGGCCAGCCTGCCGCCAGAGTTCCAGGCCGAGCCCGAGCTGGCGCTGGCCGGGGGCGACGACGGGATGGACCTGATCCGGCAACTGCTGCGCCAGGCACCGGCCGTGATGTCGGCCGAGGGCGTGCTGGTGCTCGAGATCGGCAATGAACGCGAACACTTCGAAGCCGCCTTCCCGCACCTGGAACCACTCTGGCTCGAAACCAGCGCCGGGCACGATCAGGTGCTGCTGCTCACCCGCGACGCCCTGAGCGCCACCCCCCGTACCGGCACCACCGCATGATCACCCTGAGAAATCTCACGCTGCGGCGCGGCACCAAGGTCGTGCTGGACAACGTCAACCTCACCCTGCATGGCGGTGAAAAGGCCAGCCTGGTCGGCCGCAATGGCGCCGGCAAGTCCTCGCTGTTTGCCCTGCTGACCGGCGAGTTGCATGCCGACGCCGGCGACCTGGAGTTCCCGGAGCGCTGGCGCATTGCCGAAGTCGCGCAGTCGATGCCCGAGACCGATGACAGCGCCACCGACTTCGTGCTGCAAGGCGACGTGCCCCTGATGGAAGCGCAGGCGGCACTTGCCGCTGCCGAAGCCCGCGGCGACGGCCACGCCATCGCCGAGGCCCATCAGCACATCCAGGATGCCGGCGGCTTCGACGCCCGCCCTCGGGCCCAGTCGATGCTGCTGGGCCTGGGCTTCAAGCCTGACCAGCTCGATCGCCCCGTCAACAGCTTCTCGGGTGGCTGGCGCATGCGCCTGCAACTGGCCCGCGCACTCATGTGCCCGGCCGACCTGCTGCTGCTCGACGAACCCACCAACCACCTGGACCTCGACGCCCTCGTGTGGCTGGAAAGCTGGCTCAAGCGGTTCGAAGGCACGATGCTCGTGATCAGCCACGACCGCGAATTCCTCGACGCGATCACCCGTGTCACCGTGCACCTCGACCAGGCCCAGCTCACCCGCTACACCGGCAACTACACCGCCTTCGAGGCCATGCGTGCCGAACGCCTGATGCAGCAGCAGGCCGCCTATGAGCGCCAGCAGGACAAGATCGCCCATCTGCAGCGTTTCATCGACCGCTTCAAGGCCAAGGCGACCAAGGCCAAGCAGGCGCAGAGCCGGGTCAAGGCGCTGGAGCGCATGGAGCGCATCGCCCCCGTGCTGGCCAGTGCCGACTTCAGCTTCGAGTTCCGCGAGCCGGCCAGCCTGCCCAACCCGATGCTGGCACTGAAGGACGTGTCCTGCGGCTATGCGGGCACCGAGGGGCGGCCCGACGTCACCATCGTGCACCACATCAACCGCTCGGTGCAGGCTGGCCAGCGCATCGGCATCCTGGGCGCCAACGGCCAGGGCAAGTCCACGCTGGTCAAGACCATCGCGCGTGCCCAACCGGCGCTGGCCGGAACCGTGACCGAAGGCAAGGGCCTGGCCATCGGCTACTTCGCGCAGCAGGAGCTGGACGTGCTGAGGCCGGACGAAACGCCCTTGCAGCACATGATCCGTCTGGCACGCGAGGTCAGTCCCCAGGCCCGTGAACAGGAACTGCGCGACTTCCTGGGCAGCTTCCGCTTTGTCGGCGACATGGTCGCCCAGACGGTCGGCACCATGAGCGGCGGCGAAAAGGCCCGGCTGGTGCTGGCCATGCTGGTGTGGCAGCGCCCCAACCTGCTGCTGCTCGACGAACCGACCAACCACCTCGACCTGGCCACCCGCGAGGCGCTGAGCATGGCGCTCAACGAGTTCGAGGGCACGGTGATGCTGGTCAGCCATGACCGCGCGCTGCTGCGGGAAGTCTGCGACGAGTTCTGGCTGGTCAGCGGCGGCGCCGTGGCACCCTTCGACGGCGACCTCGACGACTACCAGCGCTGGCTGCTCGACCAGGCCCGCATCCAGCGCGAGACCTTCACCAAGGGCGGGTCGTCGGACGCAGCGGGTGCTGCGCCGGCGGACACCGGCGTGAACCGGCGCGACGAGCGCAAGGCGCAGGCCCAGGCCCGTCAGAAGCTGTCCGAGCTGGCGCGCCCGCTCAAGAAGGAGCTGGCCGGCATCGATGCCCGCCTGGCCGCACTCCACGACGAAAAGACGCGGCTCGAAACCGCGTTGTCAGGTGCCGGCCTGTCCGCCGCCGACCTGGCCGAGCATGGGCGACGCCTGAAGACCATCGCCGACGAGACCGACGAGCTCGAAATGCGGTGGCTCGAGCTGTCCGAGCAGATCGAACAGCTCGGCGCCTGAACGTCCGGCCGGACGCTGCTTCAGGCCGGGCCTGAACGCAGCGGGTAGGCGCCCTCACCGATGAACAGCACCTCGACGCGGGCGATGGCGTCGCCCTTTTCGCCGGCAAAGGTGTAGCCCAGCAGACTGAGCCGGTCACCCTCGCGGGGTTGTGGCACCTTCCAGGCGTTCATCCTGAAGAGCGGCGCCAGTTCGATCTGCCACAGCTTGTCCTTGCGCGTGGGCACCACGGCACGCGTCAGCAGGTCTTTCATGTCCACGCGGGCCTGTTGCTCCGGCACCGTGCGCGTGGCCAGGCCCTCGGGCAGCTTGAGATCGGTGTCGACCTCGAGCTGCAGCTCTGCGTGCGGGTTGGCCCAGCTCAGGCGGGCGATCCGGCCCGCCAGGTAGATCGGCCGTGATGTGTCGAAACTCGACCAGCCATGATGAGCCCACGCGTGCGGTACCGCGGTGACGGCCGCCAGCGTGACCAGAACTTCTCTGCGTTGCATCGACACACCTCCGTCGCCCGCACCGATGCGAGCGCTGCGTGACGCTAGCGTGTTCCTTCACCGCCCATCAACTGCCCCGGACGATGACCCTGTCCGGTGTGCGGACGCATCGATTCAATTGCACACAATTAAATTGCGAGCTACATTCATGGCCATGGTGACCCGCAAGACACAACCCAGCCCCTCCGCGCCGGACACGGCACGGGCCCAGGCCGACGCGGCGATGCTGCAGCTCGACAACCAGCTCTGCTTCGCGCTGTACTCAGCCTCGCTGGCGATGACCAAGCTGTACAAGCCCCTGCTCGACCGCATGGGCCTCACCTACCCTCAGTACCTGACGATGCTGGTGCTCTGGGAGCGCGACCACCTCACCGTCACCGAACTCGGCGAACGCCTGTACCTCGACTCCGGCACCCTCACGCCGCTGCTCAAGCGCATGGAAGCCGCCGGCCTGATCCGCCGGGCCCGTGCCGCAGAAGACGAACGGCGCGTCGTGATCAGCCTCACCGCCGCCGGCCAGGCGCTGCGCGAGGGCGCTGCGGCCGTCCCCCGCCACATCGCCTGTGCCACGCAATGCAGCCTGGACGAGATCACCGAGCTGCGGCAACGCCTGCACACCCTGCGCCAGCGGCTGGCCGTCCAGCCCGTGAACCGCTCACCCGGGCAAGCGGCGGCCTGAACAGGCCGCCACACGCCCCATCACCGACGCCAGCGACAAAGCTGTCCGATCGAATCCCCAACCCCAACCCCAACCCCAACCCCAAGGAGCACACCATGTCCCTCGAAAAAGTCCTGTACCAAGCCACTGCCACCGCCAATGGCGGCCGTGATGGCCGTGCCGTGTCGTCCGACGGCATCCTCGACGTCAAGCTGACCACCCCGAAGGAACTCGGTGGCGCCGGCGGCGAAGGCACGAACCCTGAGCAGCTGTTCGCCGCGGGTTACTCGGCGTGTTTCCTGGGCGCGATGAAGTTCGTCGCCGCCTCGCAGAAGCTGGCGCTGCCGGCTGACACCTCGATCACCGGCAAGGTCGGCATCGGCCCGATCCCGGCTGGTTTCGGCATCGAAGTCGACCTGGCGGTCTCGCTGCCCGGCATGGACCGCGCCGCCGCCGAAGCCCTGGTGCAGGCCGCCCACAAGGTCTGCCCGTACTCCAATGCCACGCGCAACAACATCGACGTGCGCCTGAGCGTGGTCTGATGCCACCCCGGCCGGCCCGGCCCCGGCGCTGAGCCCGGGCCCCTCGTGGGGTCAGCCGGCCCGCAGCAGATCGACCAGAAGGCCCACCCGGGCCTTCACTGCATTCAGGCCCCCGGCATCGGGCAGCAGGTCGCCCGGGCGGGGCAGCACCACGCCGTCGCTGCAACGGCTCACGCGCACCACGCGCACGCCGGCCTGCTGCGCGGCGAGCAGCTCGTCTTCGAGGGCCCCATGGATCGTGCCGTTGCCTGTGGCGGCCACCACGATGCCGCGCGCGCCGAGCGCCACGATCGCCCGCACCAGGGCACCGTCGGCACCCGCATGGCTGACGACAATCTCCACGCGCGGCCAGGCCGCGCCATCCCGGTCCAGGCAGTCCACGCCCACGCCATCACCCTCTGGCCAGGCACGCAGCTGACGCACCCGACCTTCCTCGACATAGCCCAGCGGGCCGGCGTCGCCCGAGCTGAACGCATCGATCCGGTAGGTGTGGGCCTTGCGGACATCGAGCGCCGAATGGATGGTGCCCGCGGCCACCACGACCACACCCTGCGCACCGGGCGTGCGCGCCACGGCCACCGCATCGAGCAGGTTCTGCGGCCCGTCGGCCTGCACGGCGGTGGCCGGACGCATGGCCGCGGTGAACACCACCGGCTTGGTCGGCGCCAGCACGTGGTGCAGCAGGTAGGCGGTTTCTTCGAGCGTGTCGGTGCCGTGCGTGATCACGATACCGGCCACCGCCGGATCGGCCAGATGCTGCGCCACCGTGCGGGCCAGCTCGCGCCACACGCCATGGCACATGTCCTTGCTGTCGACCTGGGCGACCTGATGCGCCTCGATCGCAGCCGCGTCGAGCCCACCCACGCTGGCCAGCAGCTGCTGCACACCCAGCTGGGCGGCCCGGTAGCCGATGTTGTCGCCGGTGTCGGCCGCCGTGCCGGCAATGGTGCCGCCGGTGCCCAGGACAACGATCTTGTTCAAGGTGCTTTGCATTTTTCTGAGAACTGGATAAAAATACAGTTACTGGATGTTCAAACAGTGAGCACCCAGGCCCGCGGCCCGAAGCTCGGCTCGAGTTCGTGCAAGCGTCAACGATCAGTCAACGAGGTGCCCATGGCGTCCAGCATCAACGACAGCCCCAAGCTCACCGCTCGGCAGCAGCAGGTGCTCGACCTGATTCAAAGCGCCATCGAGCGCACCGGCTCACCCCCCACCCGCGTCGAGATCGCCGCCGAGCTGGGCTTCAAGTCGCCCAACGCCGCCGAAGAACACCTCCAGGCGCTGGCCCGCAAAGGTGTCATCGAACTGGTCGGCGGCACCTCGCGCGGCATCCGCCTGAAGTCCGACACCCTGCGCTCGTTGAACGAGTCGCGCCTGCTCGGGCTGGGCAAGCAGTACTCGCTGCCCCTGCCCGGCATTGCACAACTGGCCCTGCCGCTGGTGGGCCGTGTCGCTGCCGGCAGCCCCATCCTCGCCCAGGAGCACATCGACCAGACCTTGCACGTCGAGGCAAGTATGTTCCAGCGGCAACCGGATTACCTGCTGAAAGTTCGCGGAATGAGCATGCGTGATGCGGGCATTCTCGACGGCGACCTGCTGGCCGTGAAGCAGGCCCGGGAAGCGCGCAACGGCCAGATCGTGATCGCACGACTCGGCGACGACGTGACCGTCAAGCGCTTTCGCCGCACCGGCCGGCACATCGAGCTGATCGCCGAGAACCCCGAGTTCCAGCCGATCATCGTCGAGCCCGGCCAGGAGTTTGAACTCGAAGGCATCGCCGTCGGCCTGATCCGCAACACGATGCTGATGTAAGCGCCCTGCCTCTCGCACTGCACCGGAACCCGCCATGAAAGCCCTGAGCGCTGCCCACTGCATGCACGACTCCGCCTCGCTGCAACTGCTGCCCAACATCGGGCCGGCCCTGGCGGCCGATCTCGAATCGATCGGCGTGCATTGCCCGCGCGACCTGATCGGACGCGACGCCTTTGCGCTCTACCAAGCGCTGTGCGCCAGAACCGGCCGCCGGCAGGACCCCTGCGTGCTCGACACCTTCATGGCCGCCGTCGACTTCATGCAGGGGGCGCCCGCGGCACCCTGGTGGCGGTACACGGCCCAGCGCAAGCAGCTCTATGGCGCCATGCCGGCCAGCGGCCTGGACACCCCCGTTCGGCCGGGGCAAGGCACCCCGCTCGGCAACAAGATCTCAATCACCGCCTCGGCCCGATCGGCCACAGGCTGAAACCGCGGTTGTCACCCGGGTGGCGGGCGTTTCATGCCGGGCAAGCAGCCTGGCATGCAAGCCCCGGGTGGCAACCGCGATGCCCTCGTCCCGAGCGATCGGGCCACGATGGCATCACCTCGTCGCAATCCTGCCGAATTTCATGCAACTGATTGATCTTCGGAGATGGACATGGCCTCACTTACCCCCTTTCCCTCGCTCGATGGCGCGCTGCGCGCCGGCTTCATGGCGCCCTCGCCTTCGGCAGGCGGCGCGTCGCTGGGCTGGGGCCTGGCCTGGGACAGCCTGACCCGCGTGCTGCAGGGGCTGGGCGCCACGGCCACCGAGGCCACCCCGGGGGCGCACGCCCCGCTGGGCACGGGCTTCTCCGCGCTCGATGCCGTGTTGCCCGAGGGTGGCTGGCAGGCGCCGCAGGTGGCCGAGATCTTCTCGCCCGGCCCGGGCCATCCTGAGCTGGCGATCGTGGCGCCCTTGCTTCAGGCGCTGGCAGCGGCCGACCGGCCGGTCGCGCTGATCGGCTGCCCGCGTTCGGTCGACGACCACACACTCGCCGCAAACCGGCTGCTCCTGCCCTCGCTGGAGCTGCACACCGCCCGCCGACTGAGCGACGACACCCCGACTGCGGCCAGCACCAGCCAGATTGAACTCGCCTGCGCATGGATGCAGGGCCATGCCGACGGTGCACTGGTGGTATGGCAGGCCGACGTCACCCCCGCGCAGTGGCGCACGCTGCGCCGGGCCTGCCGGCTCTCACGCACTCACCTGTTCCTGGTACGGCCGGCGCTGGCG
This sequence comes from uncultured Comamonadaceae bacterium, assembly GCA_946482595.1. Next base: position 24,379 of record CAMLSD010000001.1, on the reverse strand, counting down.
CGCTGGGACGACACGCCGGCCGACCTGAGCCTGAGTGTCCTGCCGTCGCGCGGGCATGCACTGGAGGTACGCGTGCGGCCCAGCCTGGCCCGCGCTGCGGTGTCGGTGCTGCTGCCGGTGCGTCTGCCGGAAGTGTCTCCCCGTGCCGCCAGCGCAGCACCGGCCACCGAGTTCACCGAGGCCAAGCCGGGCACGGCATCGGCCGTGACGCGCAGCCGTCGACCTGCATCGCACCTGAAAGTGACGCGTGATCCCCGCGACCTGCGCCGCACGGCCATCATCGGCTCGATGGCCGAGGTCTGCCGCGAGCTCGACCGCCTGGTTGCGCTGGAGGCCGGCCAGGCCACCGCGTGAACCCCACGCCCAACGGCCATAACGGCCACAACTGCCACAACGGCCAGTCCGGTCCTGCCGGGCGGCGGCGTTGCCGCGGCCCCGATCAGGCTGTCGCGGCCTGCACCAGACGCTGGGTGTAGGGATGCCGCGGCGCGTCGAGCACGGCATGCACCGGCCCCTGCTCGACGATGTCGCCGTCTTTCATCACGACCACATCGTGGGCCATCGCCCGGATCACATCCACATCGTGGGTGATGAGCAGATAGGCCAGCGCCCTCTCGCGCTGCAGGCGCTGCAGCAGTTCGAGCACCTGCTTCTGGATGGTCACGTCCAGCGCGCTGGTGGGCTCGTCCAGCACCAGCACGCTGGGCTCGACGATCAGCGCACGTGCAATGGCCAGCCGCTGGCGCTGCCCGCCCGAGAACTCATGCGGATAGCGGCTGAGCAGGCCGGGAAACTGCGCAGTGGTCAGGCCCACTTCGGCCAGCGCCTGGACGACCCGCTCTCGGCGTGCCGGCGCCGCGAGCCCCGGGTGATGGATCTCCAGGCCTTCGCCCACGATCTCCTCGACCGTCATGCGTGGCGACAGCGACGAGAACGGGTCCTGGAACACCACCTGCACCGTCTTGCGCAGCGGCTTGTCGGCGTGCGCCTCCAGTTGCCAGGCACGGCCTTCGATGCGCAATTCACCTTGTGAGGGCAACAGCCCCAGCGCGGCCAGCGCGAGGGTCGACTTGCCGGACCCCGACTCGCCGATGACCCCCAGGGTGCGTGCCGCCGGCAGATGCAGATCGGCCTGCTTCACGGCCACGAACTCACCCTTGCGGAACCAGCCCTTCAGACCCGGCAGCGGGGTCGGATAGGTCACCCGCAGGCCGCGTGCCGACAGCAGCGGCGGCAGCGTGCGGGTCGACTCCGGTTCGTCGACGTCACGTCGTGGCCGGCTGTCGATCAGCTTGCGGGTGTAGGCATGGCGGGGTGCCGCGAACACATCGCTCACCGCACCTTCCTCGACCAGGTGCCCGCGCTCCATCACGGCCACCCGGTCGGCGAACCGTTTCACGAGGTTCAGGTCGTGGGTGATCATCAGCACGGCCATGCCCAGGCGGGCCTGCAGGCCGTCCAGCAGATCCAGGATCTGCTGGCGCACCGTCACGTCCAGTGCCGTGGTGGGTTCGTCGGCCAGCAGCAGTCGCGGCTCACCGGCCAGGGCCATGGCGATCATCGCGCGCTGTCGCTGGCCGCCCGACAACTGATGCGGATAGGCCAGCGCGCGCCGACCCGGCTCGGGAATGCCGGTCTCCGCCAGCCATTCGACGGCGCGTGCCCAGGCCTGCCGGCGGCTCAGGCCCTGCTTGAGTTCCAGCACCTCGGCAATCTGGTCGCCCACCGTGAACAGCGGGTTCAATGCGGTCATGGGCTCCTGGAAGATAACCGCCACGTCCTGGCCGCGGATGCCACGCAGTTCGCGTTCGCTCAAGGCCAGCAGATCACGCGGCTGCCCGTCGGCGTCGTGCAGGATGGCCTGGCCCGTCACCTGCGCCTGGGCCACCAGCCGCAGCAGACTCAGGGCGGTGACGGTCTTGCCGGAGCCGGACTCGCCCACCAGGGCGAGCTTCTCGCCGCGCACGATGTCGAAGTCCACGCCATGCACCACGGCCTGGCTGCCAAAACTCACCTGGAGGTTGCGCACCTCCAGCAGGGCTCGGGGGGGCTGCTGGCTCATGCGGTCACCCGATCGCTGGACGGTGAGGGTGCGCCGACGGCGGGCTTGCGCTGCGGCGGGTCGGGGATGCGCGGGTCCAGGGCGTCGCGCAGGGCGTCACCCATGAAGGTCAGCAGCAGCAGGGTCGTCACCAGCACAGCAAAGGTGAACAGCGAGATCCACCAGGCGTCCAGGTTGTTCTTGCCCTGCGACAGCAGTTCACCCAGGCTGGGCGTGCCCATCGGGACGCCCAGCCCGAGGAAGTCGAGCGAGGTCAGCGCCAGGATGGCCGCACTCATGCGAAACGGCAGGAAGGTCACCACCGGCGTCAGGCTGTTGGGCAGCACATGGCGGCGGATGATCTGCCAGTTCGTCAGGCCCAGGGCGCGCGCAGCGCGCACGTAGTCGAGCTGGCGATTGCGCAGGAACTCGGCACGCACATAGTCGGACAGCCCCATCCAGCCGAACAGGCTGAGCAGCACGATCAGCAGGCCCACGCTCGGGTCGAACACGGCGGCAAAGATGATCAGCAGGTAAAGCTCGGGCATGGCCCCCCAGATCTCGATGAAGCGCTGAAACGCCAGGTCGGTGCGCCCGCCATAGAAGCCCTGGATCGCCCCGGTGATCACGCCCAGCACCACACCGATCACGGTCAGCGCCAGCGCGAACAGCACCGACAGGCGGAACCCGTAGAGCAGCCGGGCCAGCAGGTCGCGCCCTCGGTCGTCGGTGCCCAGCCAGTTGTCACGCGACGGCCCGGAGGGACTGGGCTCCTTTGCGAAATAGTTGATCGTGCTGTGGTGATAGCGGTTGATCGGATAGATCGCCCAGTTGCCCTCTTTGGCGAGCTGCTCGACGATGAAGGGGTCGAGGTAGTCGGTGGGCGTGTCGAAGTCACCGCCAAAGGTGGTTTCAGGCACGTTCTGGAGCACCGGGAAATACAACGTGCCGTTGTAGCGGGCCACCAGCGGCTTGTCGTTCGACACCAGCTCGGCCATCAGGCTGATCACCAGCAGGGCAACAAACGTGACCAGGCTCCAGTAGCCCAGCCGGCGTGCACGGAACCGGCGCCAGGCGCGCCGCGTGGGTGACAGCGAAACAGGCAGCGCCTGCACGGGCTGGGCAGCGAGGGTGTCGGTCATCAGTCGAACTTCACTCGTGGGTCGACCCAGACGTAGCACAGGTCGGAGATCAGCTTGGTCACCAGGCCGATGAGCGTGAAGAGATACAGCGTGCCCAGCACCACCGGGTAGTCACGGCGAATCACGGACTCATAGCCGAGCAGGCCCAGCCCGTCCAGCGAGAACAGGGTCTCGATCAGCAGCGACCCGGTGAAAAAGGCACCGATGAACGCCGCCGGAAAACCGGTAACCAGCGGGATCAGTGCATTGCGGAACACGTGCTTCCACAGCACCTTGCGCTCATCCAGCCCCTTGGCCCGGGCGGTCAGCACGTACTGCTTGCGGATCTCCTCGAGGAAGGCGTTTTTGGTCAGCATCGTGATCACGGCAAAGCTGCCCAGCACACTGGCCGTCACCGGCAGCGTGATGTGCCAGAGGTAGTCGACCACCTTGCCCCACAGGCTGAGCTCGTCCCAGTTGGGCGACGTCAGCCCGCGCAGCGGAAACCATTGCACGAAACTTCCGCCACCGAACAGCACGAGCAGTGCCACCCCCAGCACGAAACCGGGAATCGCATACCCGATCAGCACGATCAGGCTGGTCACGGTGTCGAAGCGGGACCCAGCCCGCACGGCCTTGGCAATGCCCAGCGGCACCGAGATGAGATAGCTCAGGAAAAACGTCCACAGGCCGAGGCTGATCGACACCGGCAGCTTCTCCTTGATGAGCTGCCACACATCCTTGTGATGGAAAAAGCTCTTGCCGAGGTCGAACCGGGCATACGACCAAAGCATCTGCACAAAGCGCTCGTGCGCGGGTTTGTCGAACCCGTACAAGGCCTTGATCTCCTCGACCCGGGCCGCGTCGACGCCCTGGCGGCCGCGGTAGCCGCTGCCACGCGCAGCAGCACCCTCGCCGCCGGTGTCACGGCCTTGCAGTTGCGCCACCATCTGTTCGACCGGCCCGCCGGGAACAAACTGGATCACGGCAAAGGTGATCAGCAGCACCCCGAGCAGCGTAGGCACCATCAGCAGCAGGCGTTTGAGGATGTAGCTCCACATCGGTGTGCGTTCTCGTGCAGGTCGCTCGGTGACTCAGCGGCGGCTCGGGTGAGCCCACCAGGTGGACAGGGCCCAGGCCTCGGGCTCGTAGTAGCGCGGTGTGCGCTCGGGCAGCTCGAAACGGCCTGATCGGTAGGCCACGCGGTGGCGGCTGGAGAACCAGGCCGGCACGACGTAGTGTTCGTGCCGCAGCACCCGGTCGAGCGCACGCAGCGAAGCCACCAGCTCCGAGCGGGTGGTGGCCGCCACGGCCCGCTCCAGCAGCTTGTCCACCGCCGGGTTCTTCACGCCGATCAGATTGCTGGAGCCCTCGGTGTCGGCCGCCGCCGAGCCGAAGCGCGCCAGCAGTTCAGCCCCGGGTGCTTCACTGCCCAGGATGCGCACGCTCACGATGTCGAAATCGAAGACGTCCTGTCGCTTCTGCAGCAGCGCAAAGTCCACGACCTTGTAATTGGCGCGAATGCCCAGCTTGGCCAGGTTCTGCATGAACGGCAGGACGACACGCCCCATCGAGCCCTGGTTGTCGAGAAACTCGATGACCAGCGGCTCGCCACGCTCATTGCGAAGCGCTCCGTCCCGGTAGCTCCATCCGGCCGCCTCCAGCAAGGCCTTGGCCCGCCGCAGGTTGCCGCGCAGCGAGTTGGGTGGGAGGGTGTCGGGCGGCATCGGCACCGGCTGGGTGAACACTTCGTCGCGCAGGTGGCGTCGCAGGGGTTCGAGCACGGCCAGTTCCTCGGCACCGGGCATCCCCTTGGCCTCGAAGTCGCTCGCGACGAAGTAGCCGCGCAGCCGGGCATAGGAGTTGAAGAACAGCTGCCGGTTCATCCATTCGTAGTCCATGGCCAGGCCGATGGCCTCGCGCACGCGCACGTCCCGGAAGACCGGGCGCCGCGTGTTCAGCATGAAGCCCTGGAAGTCCCCGGCGTTGCCGTGCTCGAACTCCCGCTTGATCAGCTCACCGGAGTCGAACTTGCGGCCGCGGTATTCGCGCGCCCATTCCTTCGCAATGAAGGCCTGGATGAAATCGAACTCGCCGGCCTTGAAGGCCTCGAGCCGCACCTTGTCATCGGCGTAGACGCGGTAGGTCACCCGGTCGAAGTTGAACAGGCCACGCCGCACATTCAGGTCACGCGCCCAGTAGGTCGGGTCGCGCTGGTAGGAGATGTCCTTGCCGAAATTCACCTTGCCGATGCGGTAAGGCCCCGAGGCGATCGGGATGTCGGTCACGATCTGGTCGAAGGGCTTGGAGCGGCCGTCGACCAGACCCCACTTGCGACTGAAGATCGGCAGCGAGACCCCCACCAGCAAGGGCATCTCGGCATTCGCTTCCTTGAAGGTGAAGCGCACCGTGCGCTCGTCGATCACGGTCACCGACTGCACATTGCCGAAGTACACGCGATATTGCGGCGCGGCCTCCTTGCTGACCAGGCGCTCGAACGAATGCCGCACGTCTTCGGCGAGGACCGGATCACCGTTGTGAAAGCGTGCCTTGGGATTCAAGCGGAACGTGGCCGAGCGCCGGTCGGCCGGCACCTCCACATCCTCGGCCAGCAGGCCGTAGGCCGTGGTGGGTTCGTCGAAGGTGCCGGTGAGCAGCGTCTCGAACACCAGCGCCGACAACCCGGGCGGGGCATTGCCCTTGAGGGTGAACGGGTTGTACTTGTCGAAGTTGCTGATGCGCGTGGGTGGCACCAGGCTGAAGTCGCCGCCCTTGGGGGCATCGGGGTTGACGTAGTCGAAGTGAGCGAAACCTGGTGGGTACTTGATGTCGCCGAACTGCGCATAGGCATGCGCCGCCCACACCGGCGACACGGCCACGCCCAGCCACCCCAGGAGCATGCACAGCGCAAATCTCATGCGGCGCATTCTGCACGAAGCATGCCCGTCCCACACGCGGCACCTGCCCAGGGAAACTCCTGGGGAACCCGCGTCCTGCCCGTGCATCGGGCGGTGCGGCAGGCGCACGGTGCTACCAGGCGATCAGGACGTCACGGCCTTCCACGACCATCTGGACCCGTGCGCCCACCGGCAAGGTCACCTTGGTCTGCACATGCCCGAACGGCAGCCCGGTGAGCACCGGCGTGCGCGTGAGGCTGCGCACCTGGGCAATGGCCTGCTTGAGGTTGTAGCCGCGATCCAGCGGCGACTTGCGGTACTCGGTGAACTCGCCCAGCACGATGGCCTTCTGCGCATCGAGCACCCCGGCCTGGTGCAGTTGCAGCAGGTCACGCTCGATGCGGTACGGGTGTTCGTTCACGTCTTCCAGGAACAGCACACCACCCTTGATCCGCGGCCAGTGCCGCGTGCCCAGCAGCGCGTTGACCATGCACAGGTTGCCGCCCCACAGCACGCCCTTGACGTCCAGCCCGTCGAACCCCGCTTCGGTGCGAAACCCGACGGCCTCGAGCTCGCCCCGCATGGCCTCGACAAAACAGGCCTCGGTGATGTCGTCCACCGCCTCGGCGCCGAAGTCGAAACAGCCCATCGGCCCCGCAAAGGTGCGGCCCGCACCATGGGCCAGCAAGGCAAGCTGCAGTGTGGTGAAGTCGCTGTGGCCCACCCAGCGCGTACCGGCCTCGATGCTGCGCGCGATCAGCCCGTAGTCGATGCGGTCAAGCAGCCGGGTGATCCCGTAGCCGCCGCGCAGCGCCATCGCGATGTCGGGCCGGGCGCTGGCCACACGGTGCAGCGCGGCCAGCCGGGTGTTGTCGTCCCCGGCAAAACGTTGGTGTCGGGCCAGGGCCGACTCGTCGAGCGTCACGTCGAACCCGTGGCCCTTGAGCCGGCGTGCCGCCAGGCGGGCCACGCTGGCCTTGGCAACCACGCCGGCCGGCGCGAACAGCGTCAGCGATTGCAGGCCGGCCGCATGCGCGTCGTCGTGAGAAGGATCGTGGGGATGGTCGTGTGTGTGACCCCGCGCATCATCGTGCGCAAGGTCGTCCAGGTGCTCTTGGCTCAACGGGGCTGCTCCAGGTCGGAAAACTCGCTGACCTCTCCGGTCGGTATGGGCTCATTGTCCCCCGAGTCCGCATTCGCGCCGTCGGCCGGCACGAGCAGCCCGCTGCGCCGAGCGCGATACGACGCGCGCCGCTCGGCAAAGAAGTCACGCAGCAACTGCCCGCAGCTTTCGGCCAGCACCCCGCCCTGGATGTGGGTGTGGTGGTTGAGCCGCTCCTGGGCAAACAGGTCGACCACCGAACCGGCCGCCCCGGTCTTGGGATCGAATGCACCAAACACCACCCGCTTGAACCGCGCATGCATCAGCGCCATCGCGCACATGGCACAGGGCTCGAGGGTCACATACAGCTCGCAATCCGGCAGGCGGTAGTTGCGCGCCAGTGCCGCAGCGTGACGCAGGGCCACGATCTCGGCGTGGGCGGTGGGGTCGTGTTCGGTGATCGGGCGGTTGTAGCCGGTGGCGATCACCTTGCCTTCACGCATGATGACCGCCCCGACCGGCACCTCACCCACCAGCCAGGCGTTGTGGGCCTGGTCCAGGGCGATGCGCATGGCGTATTCGTCGCCAGGCAGTACCGGATGGGTCATCGCTCGGCCTCCTCCAGCCGGCGGGTCGACTGCTGGGCGGCAGTGTCGAACTCTTTCTTGAGCTGGTCGAGCTGTTGCTGGACGTTCTGCCGCGCCGCCGGCGAACCGGCGGGCCCTGCGGCGGTCTGGCCCGGCGAAGATGCCGCCAGTTCGGGCACCTTGACTGATGCCAGCTGATGGCGGGCCACAAGCGCCACGATGGCCACGACGATCAGGAGGGCGGCAATGCTGAAGAGGGCTCGCATGATGAGCAAGGGGGTGAGCAACGGTGTGGGCGAAGGGGCGAACGCCAGCGCGCGCGACCAGGCAGTTTCAGCCGCATTGTCCCGCAACGCCCCGGCTCCGCCCGACGCCGCCCATCACCCCGGCACGGCCTTCGGTCAACGCCTGGGCCGTGCCGGTGCATCGCTCAGATGACGCCCTGGGCCAGCATCGCGTCGGCCACCTTCACGAAACCGGCCACGTTGGCGCCATCGACATAGCTCACGCTGCCGTCGGCCCGGCGCCCGTGGCGCACGCAGGCATCATGGATGTTGCGCATGATGCTGCTCAGCCGCGCGTCCACTTCGTCACGGTTCCAGCTCAGGCGCATGGCGTTCTGGCTCATCTCGAGTCCGGACGTGGCCACCCCGCCGGCATTGCTGGCCTTGCCGGGCGCATACAGGATGCGAGCCTCCTCGAAGACGCGAATGGCCTCGAGCGTGGACGGCATGTTGGCGCCCTCGGCCACACACTTCACGCCATTGCCCACCAGCACGCGGGCGGCCTCGCCGTCGAGCTCGTTCTGGGTCGCGCAAGGCAGCGCCACGTCGACCGGCACGTGCCACGGCGACTTGCGCGCTTCAAAACGGGCGCCCACGCGGCGCGCGTATTCGTCGACGCGGCCGTACAGGTGGTTCTTGACCTCCTGCAACTCGGCCAGCTTGGCCGGCGAAAAGCCTTCCTCGTCAATGACGGTGCCGCTGGAGTCGGACACCGTGACCACCTTGGCGCCCAGGGCCATGGCCTTCTCGACGGCGTACTGCGCCACATTGCCCGACCCCGAGACACTGACCCGCATGCCCTGGAAGCCCATGCCCTGGCGCTTGAGCATCTCTTCGGCGAAGTACACCGTGCCATAGCCGGTGGCCTCGGGGCGGATGAGCGAACCGCCGAACGACAGCCCCTTGCCGGTGAACACACAGTCGGCCCGGTTGGTGAGCTTTTTCATCATGCCGGCCATGTAGCCGACCTCACGCCCGCCCACGCCGATGTCACCGGCCGGCACGTCGGTGTCCGAGCCCACATGGCGGAACAGTTCGCTCACGAAGGCCTGGCAGAAGCGCATCACCTCGCCCGGGCTCTTGCCCTTGGGGTCGAAGTCCGAGCCGCCCTTGCCCCCGCCCATCGGCAAGGTGGTCAACGCATTCTTGAACGTCTGCTCGAAGGCCAGGAACTTGAGGATGGACAGGTTGACGCTCGGATGGAAGCGCAGCCCGCCCTTGTACGGCCCGATCGCCAGGCTGTGCTGGATGCGATAGCCGCGGTTGACCTGCACCTGGCCGTGGTCGTCCACCCAGGACACCCGGAACATGATCACCCGCTCGGGCTCGACCAGTCGCTCCAGCAGGCCGTGCTCGGCATAGCGCGGATGTTCGCTGACGAACGGCCAGAGGCTTTCGATCACTTCGGTGACGGCCTGCAGATACTCGGGCTGACCGGGGTTGTGCTGCGCAACATGCTCCATGAACGCATGCGAGGAGGCGTACTTCATCAAGGGTTTCCTGAGAGGGTCGACAAGATAAAAACCGAAATGGTGCATTGTCGACGACAGAACGCACCAAAACAGATCGAAAGATCAGAGACAAACCCAGGATGGTGCCATGAAGCACAATTCGCACCAATCTGGATCAATCTGCCGGGTCGGATCGGGTCGTGCCGCGCGCCGCGCCGCACCTGCCCCGCCCTGCCCGGCCACCGCCGTGACCCGAACTGCTGTCGTTGTGTTGCGCTGGCTGGCCGCCTGGCTGCCTGGCCCCTTGCGTGTCGATGCCCGTGAACGCTCGCGCGCCGTGCTGGGCTCAGCCGTGGGCATCTTGCTGACCGGCGTGCTCAGCCGCTGGGTCGCCAGCCGATTCGGGATCGATCCCTGGCTGGCCGCGCCGCTGGGTGCCAGCGCGGTGCTGGTGTTTGCGGTGCCGTCCAGCCCGCTGGCTCAGCCCTGGGCGGTGATCGGCGGCAACACCGTGTCGGCGCTGGTGGGCCTGGTGTGCGCCACGGCCATCGGCGATCCGGCCGTGGCCGGCGCAGTGGCAGTCGGCAGTGCGATCGCAGTGATGTTCGTGCTGCGCTGCCTGCACCCGCCCGGCGGTGCCACGGCGCTCCTGGCCGTGCTGACCCACATCGCGGACCCGCGCTTTGCGCTGCTGCCCATCCTGCTGAACTCGGCGCTGCTGGTGTCGGCCGGCACCTTGTTCAACAGCCTCACCGGGCGCCGTTATCCGCACACCCAGCAGCCACCGCAACCCGAACCCGGCGCCGGGTCGCGCTTCACCGCGGGCGACCTCGATGCAGCACTGGCGCACTACAACCAGGTGCTGGACGTCAGCCGCGACGACCTGGAAGAACTGCTGCACCTGGCCGAGGCTGCCGCCTACCGTCGCAACCTGGGCGAACTGCGCTGCCGCGACATCATGTCCAGCCCGGCGATCAGCGTGTCGCGCAACCTGCCGCTGGAGCAGGCCTGGACGCTGATGCGCTCGCACCGCATCAAGGCCCTGCCGGTGGTCGACGGTGCCGGCCACATCGTGGGCATCGCCACGCTGGCCGACTTCGTGCGCCACATGCTGGCCAGCGACGGGCGTGAGCCCGATCACCGGGTGACGATCGGTCAGGTCATGACCCGGCGGGTGCGGGTGGCCGGCATCGACCAGCATGTGATCGAGCTGCTGCCGCTGTTCTCAGAGGGCGGCCACCACCACCTGCCCGTGGTCGATGCGACGCACACGCTGGTGGGCATGATCACGCAGTCAGACCTGGTGCGCGCCATGCATCGGGCTGTCCGGCCCGGCTGACCTCAGGGCCCTGGCTGCTGCGGCTTGTCTGCCTGGGCCGACGGGCCGTGGGAGCTGGCAAGCAGTTGCTCGAGCCGTTCGATGCGATGCCGGTGTGGGGTGGTGATCGCATAGAACTGCTCCTGGAGCAGCAGGGTCTGCCCCACGCGCACGAGGCTGCCGCTGCGCAGTTCGTCCTGCACCACCACTTCGGGCAGCACGGTCAGCCAGCCGCTGTCGCGCGCGATCAGACGCAGCATGGCCATGTCGTCAACCTCGGCGCGCAGGCGCGGACGCGTCCCCGCGGTCATGCACAGCGCGTCGAACTGGGCACGCAGCGCATGCCGCGGACCGGGCAGCGCGAGGTCCACGCCATCAAGGTCTTCAGGGATGCGCAGCGTGCGGCCCGCCCAGTCGGCAGCCGGCCCCACCAGCGAGATCGCCTGGCTGCCGAGAAACCGGCAATGCAGCGGGCGGTCGGGGTCGGAGGCCACCGCCTCGTTGGCGAGCACCACGTCCAGCTGGTGCCGCACCAGGCGATCCAGCAGCCCCTCGATCATGCCGGATTCGAGCGTGAGCACCACGCCGGGATCGGCAAGCAAGGGACGGATCCAGTTCTCCTGATAGTTGCGCGACAACGTGGCGACGCTGCCCACGCGCAGGCGGATCCTGCCCTCGCTGCGGCCTTGCAGGCGTCCCAGCAGCTCCTGACTCAGGCCGAAGATGTTTTCGGCATACGACAGCACCAGCTGCCCGGTGGCCGTCAGGACGAGGCGGCGCCCTTCGCGATCGAACAGCGGCTCGCCAAGCCGGTCCTCGAGCTGCCGGATCTGTGCCGACAGGGCCGACTGGGACACGTGCAAATCCTGGGCCGCGCGTGTCAGGTGACCGGTCTTGGCCACGCGCCAGAAATAGAACAGGTGGTGAAAGTTGAACTGTTCCAGATCCATGATTCTGTTTTATGGAACATATCGTTGATATCTATGTATTTTACAGAATGATTCAATGCCGACACCATGGCGGGACCGCTGACACGTCGCCTTGCCATGAACCTTCTCGATCTGCTGCTTCCGCTGTCTGCCCTGGTGCCCACTGTGCTGATGGCACTGTCCGCGCTGTTTGCGATTCGCAGGCGCACGAGCCTGACCGCCCAGTGGCAGGTGTTCCGGACACTGGCTGCCGTGGCATGGGTGGCCAGCCTGTGCACGCTGGCCCTGGCCGGACTCCTCCACGGTCTCGACACCGACCGCATGGCCGGCCTCTTCTCGATCGCCGGTCTCGTCGAACTCCCTGGACTGGCCCTGACCCCCTGGGCGGCCTGGATGAGCGTGCTTGTCCAGGGGCTGGGTCTGGTGATCGGCAGCTTCTCGTCGCGCTACCTGCAGGGCGAGCCCGAGCAGCGCCGCTACATCGCGGGGTTCGCCACGGTGCTGGCTGCCGTGCACCTGCTGACCCTGGCAGACCATTGGCTGGTGCTGATCGCCGCGTGGATGGCCGTGGGAACGGCGCTGCAGGGACTGCTGTGCTTCTACGGGCATCGCCCGTTCGCGCTGCTGGCCGCTCACAAGAAGCGCCTGGCCGACCGGCTGGCCGACATGCTGCTGCTGGCCGCGGCGGCGCTGGCCTGGTCCGAAGTCGGCAGCGGCAGCCTGTCGGCCCTCTGGCTGCATCTCGCACAGACGGGCAGCTCGCCGCTCCTGCAGGCCAGCGCCGTGTGCCTGGTGCTGGCCGTGGTGCTGCGTACTGCGCTCCTGCCGGTTCACGGCTGGCTGATCCAGGTGATGGAGGCCCCAACGCCGGTGTCAGCATTGCTGCATGCCGGTGTGGTGAACCTGGGCGGATACGTGCTCATCCGCTTCGCGCCGCTGCTCGACGTGGCCCCGCTCGCACGCTGGCTGCTCGTGGGCTTCGGGCTGGGCACGGCGGTGCTGGCCGGACTGGTGATACTCACGCGGGTGAGCATCAAGGTGAGGCTGGCCTGGTCGACCGTGGCTCAGATGGGTTTCATGGTGCTGGAATGCGGGCTCGGTCTCTACACGCTCGCGGCGTTGCACCTGCTGGGCCACTCGCTCTACAAGGCGCATGCCTTCCTGGCGGCATCTTCGGTGGTGCGTCATGGCAGGCTGTCCCGACTGGCGGTCGAGGCTCCGACTGCGTCTGCAAGCCTGGTGGCCGCCCCGGTCGTGGCGTTCGCGGCCGTGCTGACCACCCTGCAGCTTGCAGGCGCCGCTGCCTGGCCCATGTGGTGGAGTGCCGTGCTGTCGCTGGCCTGGGCACCGTTGCTGTGGCTGCCACGGCGTGGCTCGGTGCCCGGCGCCACGCTGGCATGGCGCGCGGCCAGTGGCTTGGCCCTCGTCTGCACCCTGGCATTGCTGACGGCCCTGGCCCACGGCCTGCCGCTGGGCCTGAGCGATCAGCCCGACACGCGCACCGGGCTGATCGCCCTGCTGGGCATGGCCCTGCTGTACGTGGCACTGGTCACCCTGCAGTGGCGCCCCACGGCACTGGAAAGCTGGCGCCGCTGGAGCTACGCGGGCTTCTATCTCGATGAGTTCTACACCCGGCTGGCCTTGCGCCTGTGGCCCGGCGCCTGGGCCCGCCCCGACGCTGCGCGCCGCCTGACGCTCACATCGTCGCAACCGCTTGAAGCCACCCGCTGAACCTTGCCGGAGAGCCACCTTGGAAACCCTGGATCACCCCGCCGCCAGCGAATCCGCCGCAAAAGTGTCGACCGTCCACGATCCGTTCGCTCAGGATCGCATCGACACCGCCTGCGAGCGCGCCTGCCAGTCGATCGCACCCGCCTGGCCGCTGGACCGCGCCATTGCGGTCAACCCCCACTGGGGAAGGATCTCGCGACCCGTGCGCGAAGTTGCCGCGCGCCTGGCCGTGCTGGCCGACATGCAGGTGCTCGCGCCCCGCGCGCAGGTGCGCCAGGCATGGCAGGCCGGCCGGATCACCCAGTCCGACCTCGAACACGCGCTGCAGACACTCAAGCCCGCAGCCGGGCTCACGGTGCGCGAGTGCATCGCTGCGCTGAACGCGCGGCCGGCGCTGCCGCGCCTGCCCTTGTTGATCGACGTGCTCGACGACGACCCGCAACGCCACACGCGGCTCGGCTGGCGCGATGCGATCACGCACCAGGTGAGTCAGACCTGTGCCGCCTACTTCGATGACCAGCAGGGACAGTGGCATCCCGAGCGCACGCAGGGGCTGTACACCTTCTGGCGCGACACCCTCACCCACGACCACGGCATCGGCACCCTCATGGGTCTGCCGGACCTGGGCCGTCGACTGCATGCGCTGCCCGAGACGCGGCAGGACGCCGAACGATGGGTGCTGCAGCGGCTGGGCCTGCCCGCGTCGGTGTGGGCCGACTATCTGGAGGCCGTGCTGCTCACCGTGCAAGGATGGGCATCCTGGTGTGCCTACCTTGGCTGGCAGGCGCGGCTGGACGGCGGCAGCGACCCGCACCTGCGCGAGCTGCTGGCCATCCGCCTCGCCTGGGGCGCCATCCTGCTCGAGTGCAAGGACGACGCAGCCACGCACCGCGCCTTCACCGCACTGCAGGCGCAGTGGCAGCATGCACCGGAGCTGCTCGCGCAGGCCGAGGAACTGCTGCTGCCAGACGAGGTGTGGCAGCTCGCCTGGGATGCGGCCTACCAGCGCCAGCTCGTCCACCGGCTCGCCTGTACCGCCGGCAGCACGCCCCCCCCGGTGTCGCCCGCAGCGGCGGGTTCGCCGACGCGCGCCGAGGTGCAGGCAGTGTTCTGCATCGATGTGCGCAGCGAGCCCATGCGGCAGGCGATCGAATCGGTCTGGCCGGCCGTGCAGACCATCGGCTTTGCCGGGTTTTTCGGGCTGCCGGCGGCCTACACCCCGCTGGGCACCCAGGCTCGCCGGCCACAACTGCCGGGCTTGCTTGCACCTTCGATCGAACTGACCGAGGCGATCGAGCCGGGCCGGACGCCACAGGACGACGATGGCGGTCTCCTGGCAAGCCAACGCCCACACGACGGCATTGCCGCGATGACCGCTGCCGCGGTGTCGGCCCGTCAGCGCTCTTGGGCGGCGGCCGCGCCCTGGAGCGCCGCGAGCCGCTGGCCCGCCTCTGCGTTTTCATTCGTCGAGGCCGCGGGTGCCGCCTACCTGGGCAAGCTGGCCGGATGGCTGCGCCCCGGCAGCCAGGCGCGAGCCAACGACGACCTGGCCGGCCTGCCGCCCCGCTACCGCGCCGTCTGCCGTCCCGCGCTGCGCAACCTCGCTCCTGCGGACCAGGTGCAGCTCGCCGGCCGCGTGCTGACGGCCATGGGACTGGCCGCGCCGCAGGCGCCGCTGGCGCCTCTGGTGCTGCTGGTGGGCCACGGCAGCCAGAGTGAGAACAATGCCCATGCCGCCGCACTCGACTGCGGCGCCTGCTGCGGGCAGACCGGCGAGGCCAATGCGCGTGCGCTGGCCCGACTGTTGAACGAGCCTGCTGTGCGCACCGGACTGCACGACATCGGCATCGACGTGCCGCCGGACACCGTGTTCGTCGCCGCACTGCACAACACCACGACCGACGAAATCGAGCCCTTCGACCTGGACCTGCTGCCCGAATCGGCGCGCCATCGCTGGACGCGATTGCAGCCGGTGCTCGACCGCGCCGGCGACCAGGTGCGTCGCCAGCGGGCCCCGCGCCTGGGCCTCGACCCACGTGCAGACCATACTGAGCTGCTGGTGACGATGCGCCGACGTGCCAATGACGGCGCGCAGACGCGCCCCGAATGGGGCCTGGCCGGCAATGCCTCGTTCATCATCGCGCCACGCCATCGCAGCCAGGGTGCGGTGCTCGAAGGGCGCAGCTTCCTGCATGAATACGACACCACCAAGGATCCCGACGGCAGTGTTCTGGAACTCCTGATGACCGCGCCGATGCTCGTGACGCACTGGATCAACTGGCAGTACCACGCCTCCACCTGCGACCCGGTGCGACTGGGCAGCGGCAACAAGCTCCTGCACAACGTGGTTGGCGGCAGCGTGGGGGTGTTCGAAGGCAATGGCGGCGACCTTCGCATCGGACTCAGCCAGCAGTCATTGCACGACGGCGAGCGCTGGGTGCACGACCCGGTGCGGCTGACCGTGCTGATCGACGCACCGGCCGTCGCGATCGAGCGAGTGATCGAGCGTCATGCCGTGGTGCGCCAGTTGGTGGACAACGGCTGGCTGCACCTCTGGCGCTTCGGCGAGCTTGGCCTGTTGCGCCGCAACGCCGGTACCTGGGAGGCGATCGGTTTCGACAGCTGCTGATCTGGCGCAAGGATGCGTCAAATACGAATTTGTCGCATTCGCATTGCTGAGACAATCGCCCCGATGGCAAAGGACAGAGGTGACATCGTGGCGTTTCCCGGCCCCGCCGTAACGGCATCGGCCGCATTCACCGCAGCCCCCGCATCGGCCGGCGCACAGCGGCCCGGGGCGGGGGTGGCAGCCGCGTACGAGACGCTGGCCACGGTGGCGTTGCATCGGCCCCTGCAGGTCGTGCAGGTCCACGCGGCGGCCGCAGCCGCACCCGTTGCGCAGCAACTGCTGGACCTGGGCTTTCTGCCCGGCGAGCGTGTGAGTGTGCTGGCGCACGGCTGGCCCGGCGCCGACCCGCTGGTGGTGCGCATCGGCGATGCGACCTTTGCGCTGCGTCGGGCCGAGGCGGTCTGCGTCGAGGTTGCCGCGGTGACAGAAGGTCAGGCACATGGTGCGCGCCATGCATGAGGCCGTCGTCCATGTGCATCGTGGCGGGCCGCTGATTGCCCTGGTGGGTCATCCCAACTGTGGCAAGACCGCCTTGTTCAACCGGCTGACCGGCAGCCACCAGAAGGTGGCCAACTATGCCGGCGTGACCGTTGAACGCAAGGAGGGCCGGCTGAACAGCGCCCGCGGCCGGGCGCTGCGACTGCTCGACCTGCCGGGTCTGTACAGCCTGCACCCTCGCTCTGCGGACGAGTCCGTCACGGCCGACGTGCTGCGTGGACGTGCCGCTGGTGAACGCCGTCCCGACCTGGTCGTCTGCGTGGTCGATGCCACCAATCTGCGCCGCAACCTGCGCCTCGTGCTGGGCGTCATGCGGCTGGGCCTGCCCTGTGTCGTGGCGCTGAACATGGCCGACGTTGCCGAACGGCAAGGCCTGGTGATCGACACCGAGGCGCTTGCCCTCGCCCTGGGTGTGCCGGTGGTGCGCACCGTGGCCGTCCAGCCCACCGGCGCACAGTCGCTGCGCGAACTGCTGGACCGACCCGAGGTCTGGCAGCGCCCGGCCACGTTGGCCGTGCCGCCAGCACAACTGACGCCCGCGCACGACCCGCGCGGCGACCATGAGATCGTGGCCGACATCCTGCAACGCCTGGGGCTCGATGCGGCTGTCCCGAACACGATCAGCGACCGCATCGATCAGGTGGTGCTGCACCCGGTGATCGGCCCGACGATCCTTGCCGCGTTGCTGTTTTTCGTGTTCCAGGCCGTGTTTGCCTGGGCCGAATGGCCGATGAGCTGGATCGAGGCCGCCACGTCGTGGGCCGCCGAGACGGCCACCGCCTTGCTGCCCGCGGGCGCCCTGCGCAGCCTGACGGTGGACGGCCTGATCGCCGGCGCGGGTGGGGTGCTGGTCTTCCTGCCGCAGATCCTCATCCTGTTCTTTTTCATCCTCGTGCTGGAAGAGTCCGGCTACCTGCCTCGAGCCGCCTTCCTGCTCGATCGCCTGATGGGGGGACTGGGGCTGTCCGGCCGGTCCTTCATTCCACTGCTGTCGAGCTATGCCTGCGCCATCCCCGGCATCCTGGCTGCGCGCACCGTGCCTGACGCGCGGGACCGGCGCGTCACCATCCTGCTGGCGCCGCTGATGACCTGCTCGGCCCGACTGCCGGTGTACGCCCTGCTGATCGGCGCGTTCGTGCCGCACCGCCAGACCTGGGGTGGTCTCGAACTGCAGGGGCTGGTGTTGTCCGGTCTCTACCTTGCCGGCGTGCTGGGCGCGATGGCCGTCGCGTGGGTGATGAAGCGGCTGACATCGCAAGGCCAGCCACGACTGCTCATGATGGAACTGCCGCGCTACCACTGGCCACGCCTGCGCAACGTGGGGATCGGCCTGTGGCAGCGCGCAAGGATCTTCCTGCAACGGGTGGGCGGCATCATCCTGGCCCTGACCGTGCTGATGTGGTTCCTGGCCAGCTACCCGGCCCCGCCGGCAGGCGCCAGCGGGGCGGCGATCGAATACAGCCTGGCGGGCATGCTCGGCCGTGCGCTTGCGGTGATCTTCGAGCCCATCGGGTTCAACTGGCAGATCAGCATCGCGCTGATCCCGGGTCTTGCTGCACGCGAGGTGGCCGTCAGCGCGCTGGGCACCGTGTATGCCCTGTCGGCAACGGCTGATGGCAGCGCAGCGGCGCTGTCGACCACCCTCGCCAGCACCTGGACATTGCCGACCGCACTGTCGTTGCTGGCCTGGTACGTCTTTGCGCCAATGTGCCTGGCCACGCTGGCCACCATCCGCCGTGAAGCCGGCATGCGCTGGGCGCTGACCACCGCCACCGTCCTGTTCGCGCTGGCCTACGGCGCAGCGTTCATCACCTATCGCCTGTCGGCCTGGGTGCTGGCCTGAGCCCCCTGCCGCCCCGCACCGACCGCGGGGCGTACCACTGATCTGGATGAACCGGTCGCCAGGGCATCGACTGTCCTGTTCAGATCCACAATCGCGCCATGGACAAGTTTCAGGAAATGCGCGCCTTCGTCACGGTGGTCGACATGGGCAGTTTCGTTCGGGCTGCCGATGCACTGCACCTGTCCAAGACCGCCGTCTCGCGCCTGGTCAGTGAACTCGAGTCCCGACTGGGCGCCCGGCTGCTGCATCGCACCACACGCAGGCTGTCCCTCACGCCGGAGGGTGAGATCTTTCACGAGCGATGCACGCAGCTGCTTGACGGGGTGGCCGAAGCCGAGGCCGAGTTGAGCGCACATGCCGGCGAGGCGATCGGCCAGATGCGCATCAACGTGCCGGTCACCTTCGGCCTGCTGCACCTGGCACCGCTGTGGCCGGCCTTCATGGCCCGTCACCCGAAAGTCACGCTGGACGTCACGCTGTCGGACCGGCAGGTGGATCTCGTCGAGGAGGGCTATGACCTGGCGGTGCGGATCGCCCGGCTGCAGGCCTCTTCGCTGGTGAGCCGCCAGCTCACGACCACGCGCCTCATGCTGTGCGCATCCCCCGAGTACCTGCGGCTCCACGGCACGCCGCAGCACCCCGGCGAACTCGGGCAACATGCGGTCATCTCGTACTCCCTGATGGCCACCGGTGAACAGTGGGACTTCGACGGCCCCCAGGGCCCGGTCAGCGTGAAGGTGACGCCGCGCGTGCGCGCCCTGATCGACTTCCTGGTCGAGTCGTTTCGCGTCCGACCCTGGCCGGTTTGAACTCACCCAGGCAGCCTGGCGATCACCTTGATCTCGAACTGGAAGCCATACAGCCAGGTGACACCCACGCCGGTGAGCGTGGGGTGCGGCGCATCGCCCCAGTGCGCCTGCACCACGGGCCACGCCACCTCGAAGGTCTGCTCGGGATTGACCATGAACACGGTCACGTCGATCACATCGCTGAAGCTGCAGCCCGCCGCCTCGAGGATGTCGTTGAGGTTCTGAAAGGCGAGGTGCACCTGCGTGGGCAGGTCGGGCTCGGGCGAACCGTCGGGCCGGCTGCCGACCTGGCCCGAGACGAACAGAAAGCCGTTCGAGCGGATGGCCGGTGAATAGCGGTTGCGCTGGTAGAGCGCCTGGCGGCCCGCGGGGAAGATGACGTCTCGAGGATGGTTCATGGGGCGGGTTTCAGAAAGATGTGGTGTCATGCAAGCCAGTCTAGGAACGGCACACGCGTCGATCAACGCACCAGACCCACAATCACTGTTTGCCAGATCCAAACAATCAACCGGCCTGAAGCAAACCTATGGACCGATTCGACGCCATGCAGGCGTTTGCACGCGTGGTGGAGACCGGCAGCTTCACCAAGGCGGCCGAAACCCTGCGTCTGAACAAGACCAGCGTGACCCAGATCATCAAGCAGCTTGAAGCACACCTGCGCGTGAAGCTGCTCAATCGCACCACACGCAAGGTGCAGGTGACGGCCGACGGCGCCGCCTATTACGAACGCGTGGTGCGCCTGCTGGCCGAGCTGGACGACGCCGAGACCAGCCTGTCCAGCGCCAAGGCCTCGCCTCGCGGACGCCTGCGTGTGGACGTGCCCAGCCCGCTGGCGCGCTTTGTGCTCGTGCCTGCGCTGCCTGCATTCCACGCGAAGTACCCCGACATCCAGATCGACATGGGCGTGAGTGACCGCATGGTGGACTTGATCGGCGACAGCGTGGACTGTGTGGTGCGGGGTGGCGAGATCGCGGACACCTCACTGATCGCGCGCCGTGTGGGCGAGCTGCAGATCGGGGCTTACGCATCTCCGGGCTACGTGCAGCACCACGGCACACCCGCGCACCCCATGGACCTGCAGGACTCGCACCACCGCATCGTGGGCTTCTTCAGCACGCGCACCGGCCGCGTGCTGCCCTACACCCTGCAGCGCGGCGACTACGAACGCCTCACCGTGCAGGGTCGCCACGTGGTGGCGTTCGACGACGGCAATGCCTACCTGGCGGCCGGCCTTGCCGGCCTGGGGGTGTTGAGTCTGCCCACCTACATGGCAGACGAACACACGGCACGCGGCGAGCTGACGCCGGTGCTCGAGGACTGGCACTTCGACCCGATGCCGCTGTTCCTCGCGTATCCGCCGAACCGGTATGTCAGCGCCAAGCTGCGCGTGTTTGTCGACTGGGTGGCGGATGTGGTCGGCAGCCGGGCACCGGTGACGGTCCGCAGCTGACAATGTGGGCAATCGCGCCTCTCGGCTGCGCCCCGGCCTGCGCCAAACCTGCGTTCGTCGCGGATACTCTGCAGCGACCGCACCTGCCCGACGGACATAGAGCTCACATGCATCGGTTCCTTCGTATCGCCGCCATCGCCGCGCTGTGCCTGTCGCTGGCCGCGTGCTTCGCAAGCTTTCCCCCGATGGCCTCGGCTGTCATGACGCACCGGAATGGCCAACCACAAGGCACAGCGCAGCCCCTTTCGCCTGAACACATCGCTCGGCTGTCTGCATGGCTGCAGGAGCACCGCTGGGGGTGGCACCCCGTCACGGCCACCTACGGCCCCGGGATCCTGATTTCAGTCACACACGGCGACGGCACGTTTTCACGTGTGAACCTCATGCGCAACGTGCTGATCGTGGGCCAGCATCAGCGCAGCCTGACCGCACAAGAGAGCCGGGAGCTGCATTCGATGCTGGGGGCGGAACATGAACGATAGGGCCCGCTCCGCGCGCCCTGCCCTGGCCACCCCGAGAGGAAGGCGTCTATTGCCACTGCTCGCGCTGCTGAGCGTTGTGGCGGTGCTGGTTGCATGTGGCGGGTCCGCGGTGTCCGAGCACATCGGCCGGCAAGCACGCGAAACCGGGGTCGTGGACATGACCAAGGCGGCAGACTTTGCCTGGACCCAGGTGCGCGTCTACACGCCCTACACCACCGGGAAGGCCGTGTGCGAAGACCTGGGCGCACTGGCGCCGCACTGCATGGAAGATGTCCCGGCAGGCGTGCCAGAAGCTGAGTTCCTCCTGGTGTTCCTCGACGAAGGCAAGCAGCGTGCCCGCTACGTGCGACATGCGCGTCGCAACGGGCACTTCCTGACGCACTCGGGTGTGCTGAGACTGCCGCGGCAAGCAGCGGTGCTGGAGGTACGCCCCGCATCACCCTCGCAAGGCAACGCGATCTATCTGCAGCCCCGTGGGCCAATGTGACATCGCGAACCATCGCGATGGCTCCAGCTTCTCATCTTCCCGTGGCGTCAGCGCAACCGCACCCTCCCATGGCGGGTACTGCAATGGGCTGTCGTCGCCGACCCAACCCTCAGCGCCCCGCAGGTGCTTCCGGACGATAGCGATCGACCGCAGCACCGTCCGCAGTGCCGCCCTCCTGAACGACCTGAGAAACGACACGGACGATCTCCGCCCACACCCCGGGCTGCAGCAACACCGGCATCTCCTTGGCAAGCACATGGCTGAGTTCACCGCGGTTCTGCTCAAGCGAGCGCAGCACTCTGTCTGCCTGCGGGTCAGGCATCTCGACCACCTCCTTCAGCGCCACACGCGCCCGCGCATGGCGGCGCAGATAGCGCGACTCCTCACGCATCTGCTCCGTCAAGGTTCGGCCGATGATGTTGGACAGGAACGCCACATGCGGCCCCAGATCGGGATAGCGCCACAGAGGCCTGGCCTGTTGCGCACCAGAAAAAGCGAAGTTCGACACCACGCCGTCCGGGTAGGTGGTTTGCACAGACTCGAACACGACCTGGTCACGAACGGCCTGAACCAAGGGCCTGGACACCAGATCCAGTACTTGTTCGTAGCCTCGCCGCTCGCCCACGTCGTCCGTGATGACTGCCGATATGGGCAGGATCACGGGGTCCGGGATCACGCCGTCACGTCGCAGGACATCATTGACCAGGAACCGATGCACGCGCCCGTTGCCGTCGGCCAGCGGGTGGATGTAGACGAAGCCAAAGGCCGCTACCGCGCTGCGCATCGTGGACGACTGGCCTTCCGTTTTCTCGAGGAACACGCGCAGCCCATCGAGCATGGCGGCGACTTCCCCGGCCGGAGGCGCCACGTAGTGCACGACCTCCTGGTACCGAACCGTCTCGCCAACGAACACGGGCGACTGGCGCACGCCGAAACGTGTGATTGTTGTCCGGTCGCCCAGGATCTCCTGCTGCAACTCGGCCAGGACCGCATCACTCAATGGAAGCTCGCCCTGACCGGTACGCCGTGCCATCACGTCCGCAAAACGCTGCACGCGCCCTACCCGGTCAGCTTCGCCTTCGATGGCAAAGCTCGCCTTGCTCTCCCGAAGGGTCATCCACACCGCCGCCCGCATCAGCAGGTCTTCGCCAAACTCAGCCTTCAACGCTCCGAACAGGTGCGGCACATCCAGGCCGCAGGCCCGGGTCACGGCGTCGGTCTTGACGACCAAGGGACAGAAGTGCCGCGTGCCAGGCAGGTTGTCGTTCACTCGCCAACGCTGCACCTTGACGACCCGGTTGGTGGAAGCAGCGACCAGCTTGGCACTGTCAATGGCATCGACATAGTTGCCGCCCAGACGTTCCGGCACCTCCAGCGTCTGTCCCGTCAGCCACTCGTACAGGAAGGCCGCCCTGCGGGCGTACTGCCCCGTGGGTTCGCTCATGACCCAGGCCTGGACAAAGCCAGGCCCGGTCTGCTCGAAGAGGCGGGCCAGGAACTCCAGATGGGGGACCTCATGCCGCAGATGAAACTGCAGGTGCGCGGCCGGATCGGCGGGTGGGCGCATCGCCTCCGTAAAGGTTTCCAGCCGGAACCCCTCGTCGACCCTTGTGGCGCGCCGACCTCCCAGTTGGCTCGTCACAGGCGGACGACCGAGCGACTTCACGCCATAGGTACGCGCCAACCAGGCGGCGCCGATCGTCTCTGCGGGCAGATCAGCCATGAGGCATCTCCTGAAAAGCAGCTTCTACCTGCTCAAAAATAATGATGCAGGCGGATCGCTCATGCAAAGTGGATTGCAGACGCCTCAAAACGATTAGAAAACGTCACACCCGTTCAAAAACGATTCTGAACTAGTTTGGCGCATTCTCCAAGCCCTCGAGCACGCCCAGAAGACAGGCAGCGCCCTCGCCAACCGCCGGCTCGATGGGCTCCCACTTCTTGACGGTGAATTCGACGGAGAAGAGCAGCCATCTGGATGGCCGGGGCCCACTCACGCACTTCGTTCTGCTCGTTGCAGATTTGCGCGACGATGTGCCCCGAATGCTGCCCGCATGGGGTGTGTCGGACTGAACGTGCACGAGCACACGACCAGCCTCACGCCAGCCGATGCCGGGCGCCGCCGATACCTTCACACGCGGGCTGGAGCGGGCCGAGCCCGGCTCACTCCCACTCAATCGTCGCCGGCGGCTTGCTCGACACGTCGTAGGTCACGCGGTTGATGCCCCGCACCTCGTTGATGATGCGGCCTGAGACCTTCTTGAGCAGCGCGTAGGGCAGCTCGGCCCAGTCGGCAGTCATGAAGTCGCTGGTCTGCACGGCGCGCAGGGCCACGACGTAGTCGTAGGTGCGGCCGTCGCCCATCACGCCCACGCTCTTGACCGGCAGGAAGACGGTGAAGGCCTGGCTGGTGAGGTCGTACCAGGACTTGCCGGTGGCCTCGTCGCGGTAGTTGCGCAGCTCTTCGATGAAGATGGCGTCGGCGCGGCGCAGGAGGTCGGCGTATTCCTTCTTGACCTCGCCCAGGATGCGCACGCCCAGGCCAGGGCCCGGGAAGGGATGGCGGTAGACCATCTCGTGCGGCAGTCCCAGGGCCACGCCCAGCTCGCGCACTTCGTCCTTGAAGAGGTCACGCAGGGGTTCCAGCAGCTTGAGGCCCAGTTGTTCGGGCAGGCCGCCCACGTTGTGGTGGCTCTTGATGGTGACGGCCTTCTTGCTCT